>NZ_JCAJZW010000005.1:0-300136 GCF_059510455.1 Streptomyces sp. NTD91 | reverse complement strand
GAAGCAGAACCCCGCCTTCGGGCTGGGCTCCTACACCGAGTTGCAGTCCACCAACCCGGCGGTGCTCGCCTTCCTGCGGGAGTACGAGGACGACCTTGTGCTGTGCGTCCACAACTTCTCCCGGTTCGCGCAGCCCACGGAGCTGGACCTGAGCCGGTTCAACGGGCGGCATCCGGTCGAGTTGTTCGGCGGCGTCCGCTTCCCGGCGGTCGGCGAACTCCCCTACCTGCTCACCCTCGCGGGTCACGGCTTCTACTGGTTCCGGCTGCGGCGCGACGTCGCCTAGTGCCGCGGCAGGCAACGTTTGCCCGTCAAGGAGCGGCGTCCGGTGCGTGCTCTCGGCGTGCCGGGTGCAAGCCCTCGTACTGGCTGTACTCGGGTTCGTGCCCGGTGCGGCGAGTGGGGGCACCTCCCACGCCCTTGAGGCAGTGGGGGAGCGTGCCGGGCGTCGCGACGGGGCGAACGTTGCCTGTTGCCGCACTAGGGCGTGTTTCGAAAGTCCCGTCTGGTCCGCGACGCCTGGCACGGCACCTCGCCGCGTTGTCGGGATCGTCCACGTACGCCCGGTACGAGGACGACCGACCCTCCGCCTTGCGATGCACCACACCAGACGCCGCGGACCCCGCCCTCCGGGCGGACGACGCCACTTTCGAAACACGCCCTAGAACCCTCGAGGTGGGGCGGTTTCCCCCGCCCCACCCGGGGCACGCAACAGTGATACCCCTCGCGCTCCGGGGAAAGGACGTGAACGCCCATGGCGGAAACGGTCACCTCGTCCGGCACCACCACCCCGCTCCTCGCCTCCCTGGACCCCTTGCTGCGGGAGTGGCTGCCGAGGCAGCGCTGGTTCGCCGGCAAGGGCCGCCCGGTCACCGGCTTCACCCCCGTCGCCGTCACCGAACTGCTGCCGCCGGACGGCCGGCTGGGCCTGTACCACCTGCTTCTGCGCGTCCACCAGCCGTCCACGCTGGGCGCCGAGACGCACCCGGGCGACTGCTACCAGCTCCTCATAGGCGTGCGCGAGGCGCTGCCGCCCCGGCTGGCGCCCGCGCTGATCGGACACGTCGAGGACGGACCGCTCGCCGGACGCACGGTGTACGAGGCCCTGTACGACCCCCGGCCCGCCGAAGTGCTCCTGGAGGCCCTGCGCACCCAGGCCCGCATCGGCGGGCTGTGTTTCGAGCGGGATCCGCGCCAGGAGATACGCGAGGGGCTGGTGGCCCGGCTGATGACCGCGGAGCAGTCCAACTCCTCGGTGGTCTACGGCGATACGTTCATCCTGAAGTTGTTGCGCCGGGTGGAGCCCGGCATCAACCCCGACCTGGAGCTGCCGCTGGCGCTGGCCGGCGAGGGCTGCCCACGGGTGCCCGCGCCGACGGCCTGGCTGCACGCCGAGATCGACGACGAGTCGTACGTCCTCGCGGTGCTCCAGCCCTTCGTCAGCGGGGCGAGCGACGGCTGGGAGCTGGCGCTGCGCGAGCTGGCCAAGGGTGAGGACTTCGCCGCCGAGGCTCGGGCGCTGGGCCGGGCCACCGCCGAGGTGCACACGGCGCTCGCCCGGGCGCTGCCGACGGTGACCCTCGGCCAGGCGCAGCTGGGGGCGCTGGTCGACGGGATGACCGGGCGGCTGGAGGCGGCCGTCCAGGCGGTGCCGGGCCTGCGCCCGTACGCGGCCGGGCTGCGCTCCGCCTACCGGGCGCTGGCCGATCTCGCCGCCGAGGGTCGCACCTGGACCGCCCAGCGCATCCACGGCGATCTGCACCTGGGCCAGTGCCTGCGCTCGCCGTCCGGCCAGTGGTCGCTGATCGACTTCGAGGGGGAGCCGGCCCGGCCGCCGGCCGAACGCCGGATGCCGCAGCCACCGGTGCGGGACATCGCGGGGATGCTCCGCTCCTTCGACTACGCCGCCCACTCCGTGAGCCCGCCCGCGCCGGACTGGGCGCACGCGTGCCGGGCCGCCTACTGCTGCGGGTACGCGGAGGTGGCCGGCCGCGACCCGCGCACCGACGCGGTGCTGCTGCGGGCCTTCGAGACCGACAAGGCGGTCTACGAGGTCGTCTACGAGGCCCGGCACCGGCCCGACTGGCTCCCCGTGCCGCTCTCGGCGATCCGTCGCCTCGCCGCGTGACGGCCGGCCCGCCGCGCGAAGAACCCATCGCCGCGCGAAGACACCATCGCCGCGCGAAGACCAGGAGGCTCGTCCGTGACACGCAACAAGTCAGCCACGCCGAAGCACACGTCCGGCGCGGGCAGGGCCGAGCAGAAGGCCGCTCCCGCGACCGAACCCGCCCAGGTCCCCAAGGCACGCGCGCCCGAGCCGGCATCCGTCGCGGAGGCCGTCGTTCCCGCCCCCCTGGACACGGCCGACCGTGAGCGCCTGCTCCGCGGCACCCACCACGACCCGCACGCGGTGCTGGGGGCGCACCGGGTGCCGGGCGGGATCGCCTTCCGCGCCTTCCGCCCGTACGCCGAGTCCGTCACCGTGGCCGCCGGAGCGCTGCGGGCCGACCTGCTGGACGAGGGCGACGGCTTCTTCTCCGGGCTGCTGCCGCTCGCCGAGGTCCCCGGGTACCGGCTGCTCGTGACGTACGACGGCACGGTCCAGGAGACGGAGGACCCCTACCGTTTCCTGCCCACTCTCGGTGAGCTGGACCTGCATCTGATCGGCGAGGGCCGGCACGAACAGCTGTGGCAGGCGCTCGGCGCCCATGTCGCCACCCGTCAGGGCGTGTCCGGCACCCGGTTCGCGGTGTGGGCGCCGGACGCCCGGGGCGTGCGGATCGCGGGCACCTTCAACTTCTGGGACGGCACCGGCTTCCCGATGCGCTCGCTGGGCTCCTCCGGGGTGTGGGAGCTGTTCGTGCCGGGGATCGGCGCGGGCGAGACGTACAAGTTCGAGATCACCCGCCCGGACGGCTCGCGCACCCTGCGCGCCGATCCGCTGGCCCGCCGTACCGAGGTGCCGCCCGCGACCGCGTCGATCGTGGACGTCTCGGAGTACGAGTGGGCGGACGCGGAGTGGATGGCGCACCGCGCGGACACCCCGGTGCACGAGGCCCCCTTCTCCGTCTACGAGGTGCACCTTTCCTCCTGGCGGCCCGGCCTGACCTACCGCCAGATCGCCGAGGAACTTCCCGCGTACGTCCGTGACCTGGGCTTCACCCACGTGGAGCTGATGCCGGTCGCCGAGCATCCCTTCGGCGGCTCCTGGGGCTACCAGGTCACCGGCTTCTACGCGCCTACGGCCCGGCTCGGCACCCCGGACGACTTCCGGTACCTGGTGGACCGGCTGCACCAGGCCGGCATCGGGGTGCTGATGGACTGGGTGCCTGCGCACTTCCCGCGCGACGACTGGGCGCTGGCCGAGTTCGACGGACGTCCGCTGTACGAGCACCACGATCCGCTGCGGGCCGCGCATCCGGACTGGGGCACCCTGGAGTTCGACTTCGGGCGCCGCGAGGTGCGCAACTTCCTGGTGGCGAACGCCGTGTACTGGTGCGAGGAGTTCCACATCGACGGGCTGCGCGTGGACGCGGTGGCCTCCATGCTGTACCTCGACTACTCGCGGGAACCGGGCCGGTGGACCCCGAACGAGCACGGCGGCCGGGAGAACCTGGACGCGGTGGCGTTCCTGCAGGAGATGAACGCCACCGTCTACCGGCGCTGCCCGGGCGTGGTGACCATCGCCGAGGAGTCCACGGCGTGGGACGGCGTCACCCGCCCCACCCACCACAAGGGGCCCAGCGGCTTCGGCGGGCTCGGCTTCGGGCTGAAGTGGAACATGGGCTGGATGCACGACTCGCTGCAGTACATGAGCCACGAGCCGGTCCACCGCACGTACCACCACCACGAGATGACGTTCTCGATGGTGTACGCCTACAGCGAGAACTACGTCCTTCCGATCTCCCACGACGAGGTCGTGCACGGCAAGCGGTCCCTGGTGTCGAAGATGCCGGGCGACTGGTGGCAGCAGCGTGCGAACCACCGCGCGTACCTGGGCTTCATGTGGGCCCACCCGGGCAAGCAACTCCTCTTCATGGGCCAGGAGTTCGCGCAGGGTTCCGAGTGGTCGGAGGTGCACGGGCCCGACTGGTGGCTGCTGGATCCGTCCTACGGCGCCGCGGCCGACCACCGGGGCGTGCTGAACGTCGTACGGGACCTGAACGCGCTGTACCGGGCCACTCCGGCGCTGTGGCAACGGGACACCGACCCGGCGGGCTTCCAGTGGGTCACCGGGGACGCGGCGGACGACAACGTCTTCGCCTTCCTGCGCCTGGACGCCGGCGGCTGCCCGCTGCTGGCGGTGTCGAACTTCTCCCCGGTCGTCCGGCACGGCTACCGGCTCGGCGTCCCGGACGACGTCCCGGCCTGGCACGAGTCCCTGAACACGGACGCCGCGCGGTACGGCGGCGGCGACGTCACCAACCCCGACATCATCAAACCGGAACCGCAGGGACGGCACGGCCGCCCGGCGAGCATCCGGCTGACCCTGCCCCCACTGGCCACGGTGTGGCTGCGCCCGGCCTAGGGCGTGTTTCGAAAGTAGCGTCGTCCGCCCGGAGGGCGGGGTCCGCGGCGTCTGGTGCGGTGCATCGCAAGGCGGAGGGTCCTCCTCGTACCGGGCGTACGCGGACGATCCCGACAACGCGGCGAGGTGCCGTGCCAGGCGTCGCGGACCAGACGGGACTTTCGAAACACGCCCCAGGGCCCCAACAGGGAACGTTCGCCCCGTCGCGACGCCGGGCACGCTCGCCCACTGCCTGGGGGGCGTGGGAGGTCCCCCCCACTCGCCCCACCGCCGACAGCACGCACCCGGACGCCGCTTTCGACGGGCGGACGTTGCCTGCCGGGACCCTGGCCGGGGCGCTGCGTCCGTGACCAACACGCCCGGGTCCGCGTCCCGCCCGCGTGTGCCCCGGGCGCCCGGGGCCCGCCTCGCATACCGGGGCGGGCCCGGTCCGGCCGGCCGTCGCGGACGGCGGCGAAGCAGGCGCCGAACCGGCTCGCTCGCGGCATGGCGGCGCCTCCCCGCGCCTCCCGGCCTCAGCACCCGCGCGGGTTCAGGCGGTGGCTCGCACGCGCACGGCTCAGGCCCCACCGCCCTCCAGCGCCTTCGGCAGGTCGCCGGTGTGCAGCACCCCCAGCCTCTGGGTCGCCCGGGTCAGAGCGACGTACAGGTCGCTCGTGCCGTAGTCGCCGGGCTCCACCACCAAAACCGAGTCGAATTCGAGGCCCTTGGCCTGGCGGGGGTCGAGCAGGACGACGGTGCGGGTCAGGTCGGGCTCGGCGCCGGCCGTGACACCGTCCAGCCGGCCGGCCAGCGAGCGGTGCAACCCGCGCGGGGCGATGACCGCGAGACGGCCCTCGGCCGGGGCGAGTTCGGCGACCGCCTCGGCGACGGCCTCGGGCAGGTCGCCGTCGGCCCGCCGCACCCAGGGCCGCACGCCGGTCGACCGGACCGAGCTGGGCGGCTCGAAGTCCGGGTGCTCGGCGCGGACCACGGCAGCGGCCAGCTCCATGATCTCGGCGGGAGTGCGATAGTTCACGCCGAGCCGGGTGTGCTCCCAGCGGTCCTCGACATAGGGCGCGAGGATGTCCGCCCAGGAGCCGACACCGGCCGCCTCGGCGGTCTGCGCGGGGTCGCCGACCAGGGTCATCGAGCGGGTCGGGCTGCGCCGCATCAGCAGCCGCCAGGCCATCGGCGACAGTTCCTGCGCCTCGTCCACGATGATGTGCCCGAAGGCCCAGGTGCGGTCGGCCGCGGCCCGCTCGGCGGCGCTGCGGCGGTCAGTCTCCTCCTGCCGCTCGGCGAAGCGTTCGGCGTCGATGATGTCGTGGGCGGACAGCACCTCCGACTCCTCGTCGTCCTTGTCCTCGAACTCGTAGGTCCGGGACGCGTACGACACGTCCAGCACACCCTGCGCGTAGGCGATCTGGGTCTCGCGCTCACGCTCGGCGCGGGCCCGTGTCAGCCTGTCGTCCTCGCCGAGGAGTTCGGCGGCCTCGTCCAGCAGGGGCACGTCGGCGACGGTCCAGGCGCGGGTCACCGGGCGCCGGACGGCATCGGCGTCCGCGTCCGGGAGGTGGCGGTCGGGCTGCGCGAGGAAGTCGGCGACCAGGCGCTGCGGGGTGATCCTGGGCCACAGCCGGTCGATCGCGGCCCAGACCTCGGGGTTCTCGGCGAGTTCGTCGCGGATCTGGGTGATGTCGGAGGCGTCGAGCAGGCTGGAGCCGTCGTACGGGTCGGTGCCCACGCGTTCGGCGTACAGCTCGGTGAGGGTGTTGAGGATGTGGCCCTCGAAGTGCTCGCGGGCCGCGTTGTGCGGCAGCTTGGCGGCGCGGGTGCGCTCGCGGGCGACGCTCACCAGGCCGTCGTCCAGCATCAGCACCTCGCGGTCGTGCTCGATCGCGATCACCGGGTCGGGCAGGGCCTGCCGGTCGCGTACGACGGCGGCGAGCACGTCGGCCATGCCGGCGCGGCCCTTCACGGCCGCGGCCTCGGGCGTGTCGGTGGCGGTCGCCTTCACGCCGGGGAACAGCTCACCGACCGTGGCCAGCAGCACGCCGGTCTCGCCGAGCGAGGGGAGCACCTCGCCGATGTAGCCGAGGAACGCCGGGTTGGGGCCGACGATCAGAACGGCCCGACGGGCCAGCAGCTCCCGGTGCTCGTACAGCAGGTACGCCGCCCGGTGCAGGGCGACCGCCGTCTTGCCGGTGCCCGGGCCGCCCTCGACCACCAGCACCCCGCGGTGCGGCGCCCGGATGATCTCGTCCTGCTCGGCCTGGATGGTCTGCACGATGTCGCTCATCCGGCCGGTGCGCGCCGAGTTCAGCGCGGCCAGCAGCACGGCGTCGCCGCTCGGGTCCTCGTACCCGGTGCGGGTGGTGTCGCCGAGGTCGAGGATCTCGTCGTGCAGCGAGGTCACGGTACGGCCCTCGGTGCCGATGTGCCGACGTCGGCGCAGGCCCATCGGGGTGTGACCGGTGGCCAGGTAGAAGGGGCGGGCGACGTCGGCCCGCCAGTCGATCAGGATCGGGGTGCGCTCGGCGTCGTCCTCCCGCAGCCCGATCCGGCCGATGTGGTGGCCGGTGCCGTCGGCGAGGTCGATCCGGCCGAAGCACAGCGAGCCGTCGACGGCGTTCAGCGCCGCCAGCAGCCCCGAGCGCTCGGCGACGAGGATGTCCCGCTCGAGCCGGGCCTGCATGGGCTTGTCACCCTGGGCGAGCGCGTCCGCGACCGAGGACTCGGCCTCGCCGCGCAGCACGTCCACGCGTGCGTACAGTCCGTCGATGAATTCCTGCTCGCGGCGCAATTCATCGTCGGGAAATTCACTGTTCGACCACTCCGCGTTTGACAATTCCGCTCCCGCCCGGATATAGTGTGCTCACTGGATCCCTCCGCGACATTCAGAATTGAAGTCGCGAACCATTGAATATACGCACAGAAATCCCCCGAGCGCAATTGCTCAGGGGATTTTTTCGTGGGCGGATCCGCTTCACAGCACGTCGGCCAGCTCCTCCAGCAGCCGCCGCTTGGGCCGGGCTCCGACCATCGAACGCACCGGCTCGCCGTCCCGGAAGACCAGCAGTGTCGGCGTCGACAGCACCCCGTGGGCGACCGTCGTCTCCGGATTGCGGTCCACGTCGATCTGCACGACCTTCAGCCGGTCACCCTCCTCGAGGGCGATGTCCTTCAGCACCGGCGCCAGCTGCCGGCACGGCCCGCACCAGTCCGCCGTGAACTGCACCAGCACCGGCAGGTCCGATCCCTTCACCTCCGTGTCGAAATCCGCGTCCGTCACCTCGGTCAGTCCGCTCACCAGACTCATCGCGCAGGCCCTCCCAGCTCGCACACGGGCTCCGGACCCCCCGGAACCAGCGCCTCGGCGGCCAGCGCGTCCCGGGCCAGCTCGGCCCGGCGCAACTGCCCGGCGACCGTCTCCCGCACCGCCGACAGCTGCCCGATGAGCGCGTCCAGCTCGGCCAGCTTGCGCCGGTAGACCTGGAGCGAGGCCGGGCAGGAGTCGCCCTCCGGATGCCCGGCGCGCAGGCACTCCACGAAGGGCCGGGTCTCCTCCAGCTCGAACCCGAAGTCCTGCAGCGTCCGGATCTGCTCCAGCAGCCTGAGGTCGTCCTCGTCGTACGTGCGGTAGCCCTTGTCGTCGCGCCTGGCCGGCAACAGCCCGCGCGCCTCGTAGTACCGCAGGGTGCGGGTCGTGGTCCCGGCCCGTACGGCCAGCTCGCCGATTCGCATGCCCACGACGGTAGGGCTTGACGTCGACGTCAGGGCAAGAGGGCTCGAGCCGGCCGGCGCGGCCGTCCGGGCGTCGAAAGCTACGCGTGGACCACCCCGGCGGACTCCTCCACCTCCAGCAGTGAGGCGCTGTGCCGCTCCTCCTCGAACGCGCGGCGGCCGCCGCGCAGCCCGAACAGGCGCTTGGCCAGAGCGATGTACAGCACCGCGAGGATGTTGAGGACGAGCGTGATGATCTTCACATAGCTGACCTTCTCGGTCAGTTCGTAGATCTCCAGGGGGAGGAAGGCAGCGGTCGCGACGACGGTCAGATACTCGGCCCAGCGCTTGGCGTACCACAGGCCGACCGCCTCCACCAGCTCGATCAGCGCGTAGGCGAGGAGCAGGGCGGCGACCAGCAGCAGCGTGGAGTGCTTGTAGCCGAACGCCTTCTGGATCGAGCCGACGACCGGCGAATGGTCGAGGTCGTAGTGGAAGTGCCGGAAGACCGGGCGGAAGACGTCCAGGTTCTCGTTGAAGAGCCGGCGCACCGCGTCCTGGCTGTTGCTGAACCTCCACACCGCCACCGCGACCAGCACGATGAACACGCCGCGCACGGCCCGCTCGATCGCCAGGAAGCGGAGGATGAACAGGTCCCGCAGCACCTTGCCGCGCGGCACGAGCGGCGCGTCGGCGGCCGGTCCGGAGCCGTGCGGCTCGTCGAGCACGAAGTCACCGCAGCGCAGACACCGCCAGACGTCCCCGAGCGCGGTCTCGGCGTGCAGCCGGATCCGCAGCCGCGGGTCGTCGGGCGCGTAGGTGACATGCCCCTTGCGCGCGCAGGTCCGCCGGTCCCAGTCGATACTCATCCCCCGTGCCTCCCAACAGGTGCTGACTCATCCATACGGACGTACGGACGCCACGCACGAACGTGCCGTTCCGACCGGTCCGGAGCGGCACGTTAGTGCATGGCGGCACAGGGGGGTCAGCGCGCCGAGCTGTCCACCAGTTCCCTCTCCTCGGTCTTCACCTCCGGCGCGGCGGGGGTGCGGCCCGGGAGCAGGACCACCACCAGGACCGTGCCGATGCCGAGGATCACCGCGCCGGTCAGGCTGGTGTGGGCGACGGCGTCGGAGAAGGAGGAGCCGACCGCGTCGGCCATCCGTCGGGCGCCGGATGCGAGTTCCGCGGCCTGCTGCTCGAGCTGCGCGGCCTGCTGGGCATTGCTCGCGTGTGCCGCCTGCCCGGCCAGTGCGTGCGCCCTGTCCCCGATTCCGTGGGCGACCGCGTATCCGGCGCCGACCGAGTCCCGGGCCGTGTCCAGGGCGCTCGCCGGGAGCTTGCTGCCGGCGGTCGCCTCGCGCAGGTGGTTGCCGTACGACGTGGCGAGCAGCGAGCCGAGGATCGCGATGCCGAGGGAGCCGCCCAGCTCCAGCGAGGTGTCGTTGACCGCGCCGCCGACGCCCAGCTCGGACTCCGGGAAGGCGCCCATGATCGCGTCGGTGCAGGGCGAGAGGGCGAGACCGATGGCGAGGCCCAGGATCATCAGGGGCGCCAGGAAGTCGGAGTACGTCGACCCCGCGTCGACCCGGGTCAGCAGTGCAAGAGCCGTCGTGCCACCGACCATGCCCGCGGTGACGGTCCACTTCATGCCGACGCGCGGGGTGAGCCAGCCGGTGACCGCCGAGCCGACGAAGACCGCACCGGCCAGCGGCAGCATCCGTACGCCGGTCTCCAGGGCGTCGTAGCCGAGGACGAACTGCAGGTGCTGGGTCAGGTAGTAGAAGGCGCCGAACACCGCGAGGAAGAACAGGGCGACGGCCAGGTTGGACCCGGCGAACCGGCGGTTCGCGAAGCGGCGGACGTCCAGGATCGGCCGGGGGTGGCGCAGCTCCCGGACGACGAAGGCGACGAGTCCGACGCCCGCGACGACCGCCGCCGTGACCGCCTTCACGCCCCAGCCGAAGTGCGGGCCCTCGATGATCATGTAGACGAGCGAGCCGGTCCAGACGACGGACAGCAGTCCGCCGACGTAGTCGATGCGGTCGTGGTGACCGGCCCTGGAGGGCGGGACCAGGACGAAGGCGGCGACGAGGGCGACAGCCGCGACGGGCACGTTGATCAGGAAGGTCGAGGACCAGCCGTGGCCGCGCAGCAGGGCGCCGGCGACCACGGGTCCGGCGGCGATGGCGAGCCCGGCCGTGGCCGTCCACAGGGTGATCGCGCGGGCCCGCTCCTCGCGCGGGAAGGTCGCGGCCAGCAGGGAGAGGGTCGCCGGCATGATCAGCGCCGCGCCGACGCCCATCACTGCGCGGGCCGCGATGACGGTCGCCGCGCTGTCGGCGAGGTAGCCGAGGACGGCGCCGCCGCCGAACACCACGAGCCCGAGGACGAGCGCTCCGCGCCGGCTGTACTTGTCGCCGATCGCGCCGAGCACCAGCATCAGCGCGGCGTAGGGGACGGTGTAGCCGTCGATCACCCACTGCAGGTCGGCGCCGGTCAGTCCGAGGTCCTTCGTCATGTCGGGCGCCGCGACCGTGAGGGCGGTGTTGGCCATCACGATGATCAGCAGGCTCAGGCAGAGCACGAGCAGTGCCCACCAGCGCCGGGCGTACGGGCGCTCCATCTTCTCGACCGGTTCGGTCATGACGAGTCGCATGGCAGGGGTCGCCTTCCTCGGTGCGCGACGAGCGTTGATCTGCACACTGGCGTGCAATTGCACAACCCTGTGCAATGTACGTCGTTGCACAGTACTGTGCAAGTCGGTCCGATGGGCGGAAGCGGGTGGGGAGGGAGGGCAGAATGGCCGCCATGACCACGGGTAACACCAGCCGCGCCGGCGCCAACCGGCGCCGCATCCTCGACGTCGCCCTCGCCGAACTGCTGCGCGATCCCGATGCCTCCATGGACCAGATCGCGCGCGCGGCAGGGGTCGTACGGCGGACCGTGTACGGCCACTTCCCCAGCCGCGAGGCGCTGATCAGCACGCTGGTCGACGAGGCGGTGCAGGCTCTGGCGGACGCGGACGCCGGAGCGCGCGCGGGCGTGGCCGACCCGGCGGAGGCGGTGGCCCGCTCGGTGCTGGCCCTCTGGGAGATCGCCGACCGCTACCGGCTGCTGATCGCGCTGGCCCAGCGCACGGTCACCGTCCAGGGCATCCGCGAACGTCTCGCCCCGCTGCGCGCGGGCACGGTCCGGCTGCTCCAGCAGGGCCTTGACGAGGGCGTGTTCAGCTCACCGCTGCCGGCGCCGGCCCTGGCGTACGTGCACGAGCAGATGCTCTTCGCGGTCATGGAGGCGGTGAACGACGGACTCCTGACAGCGCGGGAGGCGGGCCGCTCGGCCACGGTCACGGTGCTGACCGCGGCGGGCGTGCCCGCGTCCCTGGCCACCGCGCTGGTGGCCAGGGTGAGTGTGTGACAGGAAGGAGCCGGGCGGCCGAGGTACGGGGGACCTCGGCCGCCCGGCGGCGGTGCCGGAGGCCCGGCCCGGGTTCAGGCGGGGCCGGGCCTCCGGAGTCTTCTCAGCGGCGGGGTCAGGCCTCGGCCAGCTCCCCGTCCCTCGGCCCGGGCATCCCGGTGACCTGGCCCTGGTGGTCGTCCAGCAGTGTCGTCTCGTCGAACGGCAGCTCGCCGGCCAGCACGCGCTCCACACGGGCCCTGTCGATCTCCTTGGTCCAGGAGCCGATCAGCACCGTGGCCACCGCGTTGCCCGTGAAGTTCGTCAGCGCGCGCGCCTCGCTCATGAACCGGTCGATGCCGACGATCAGGCCCACGCCGTCGACCAGGGCGGGCCGGTGCGACTGGAGCGCGCCGGCGAGAGTGGCGAGCCCGGCTCCGGAGACGCCCGCGGCGCCCTTGGACGCGACCATCATGAACAGCAGCAGGGTGATCTGCTCGCCCAGGTGCAGCGGCTGTCCCAGGGCGTCGGCGATGAACAGGGACGCCATGGTCAGGTAGATCATGGTGCCGTCGAGGTTGAAGGAGTAGCCGGTCGGCACGGTGATACCGACGACCGGGCGGCTCACGCCCAGGTGCTCCATCTTGGCGATCAGGCGCGGCAGGGCGGTGTCCGAGGACGAGGTCGACAGGATGAGCAGGAACTCGCGGCCGAGGTACCTCAGCAGCTTCAGGATGTTGACCTTGGCGACGAACCACAGCACCGGACCGAGCACCAGGCCGACGAAGAGCACACAGGTGATGTAGAAGGCCAGCATGATCGTGCCGAGGGCCTTCAGCGCCTCGACACCGGTCTCCCCGACGACCGCGGCGATGGCGCCGAACGCGCCCACCGGCGCCGCCCACATGATCATCGACAGGACCCGGAAGACCAGCTTCTGGATGTGTCCGATGCCCCGCAGGACCGGCTCGCCGGACGTGCCCATCGCCTGCACGGCGAAGCCGACCAGCAGCGCGACGAGCAGCGTCTGGAGCACGACCCCGCCGGTGAAGGCGGAGACGAACGTGGTCGGGACGATGCTCAACAGGAAGTCGACGAGACCCTCGCTGCCGCTCGCGGCCTGGGTGTGTCCCGCCTGCTTGGCCGCCTCGGTGAGGTGCATGCCCGAACCGGGGTGGAGGACGTTGCCGACCACCAGGCCGATGGCCAGGGCCACGAACGACATGCCGATGAAGTAGGTCAGCGCGAGGCCGCCCAGCCTGCCGACCTTCGCGGCGCTGCGGATCGAACCGACGCCGGTGACGATCGTGCAGAAGATGACGGGCGTGATCATCATCTTGATCAGGTTCACGAAGCCCGTGCCGAGCGGCTTGAGCTCCTTGGCGAAGTCCGGCGCGGCGAATCCCACCGCGATGCCGAACGCGACGGCCACGATCACGGCGATGTACAGGAAATGGGTGCGGTCCCGCTTCGCGCGGGGTGCGGCAGGTGCCGTGTCGGGGGTGCTGGCGGCCACGACTGCCCTCCTTGACGTCTTCGTCGGTGAACAACCGGCGTGCGGCTCACGTCCGGGGGTTGCTGGGGAATGCCGTGACTATCTCCCGAGCTGTGAGGGCGGTCACCCTTCCGTTCATTTAGTTCACGCTCGGGCGGGGAGGCACACTGCAGGCATGCGCTTTCCGTCCCTGCCCCGCCCGCGCAGCCTGGCCGCCCAGCTGTTCGCCATGCAGGCCGTGCTGATCGCGCTGGTCGTGGCCGGATACGCGCTGTTCACCTATGTGAGCGACCGGCGGCAGGCCGAGGACGCGGCCGCCTCCCAGGCCACGGCGGTGGCCCGTTCGATCGCCGACTCCCCCTCGGTCCGCGCGGCCGTCCGCACCCCCGACCCGTCCTCCCGACTGCAGCCGTACGCCCTGCAGGTCATGCGGGACGCGAAGGTCGACTTCGTCACGATCATGACCCCGTCCGGCATCCGCTGGACCCACCCGGACCCGAAGCAGATCGGCAGGCGCTTCCTCGGCACGATCGCCCCCGCCCGGCACGGCCGCACCTTCACGGAGACCTACACCGGCACGCTCGGCCCGTCCGTCCGCGCAGTGACCCCGGTGGAGGACGGCGGCCGGATCGTCGGGCTGGTCAGCGCCGGCATCAAGGTGGAGACGATCAGCGAGCGGGTCCAGGACCAGGTGACGGCACTGCTCGGGGTGGCCGGCGGCACCCTGCTGCTCGGAGCGGTCGGCACGTACGTGATCAACGCGCGCCTGCGCCGCCACACCCACGGCATGAACGCCACCGAGCTGAGCCGGATGCACGACTACCACCAGGCGGCGCTGCACGCGGTCCGCGAGGGCCTGCTGATGCTGGACGGGCAGTTCCGGGTGGCCCTCATCAACGACGGCGGTCGGGACCTGCTGGGCGTCGGCAGCGAGGAGGAGGTGGTCGGCCGCTCGGTCGCCGGCCTGGGCCTGCCGGGCCCGCTGACCGGCGCGCTGCTGTCCCGCGAACCCCGGGTGGACGAGGTGCACCTGACGGCGTCCCGGGTGCTGGTGGTGAACACGTCCCCGGTGTCGGGCGGTGAGCGCCGCGGCACGGTGGTCACACTGCGCGATGTCACCGAACTCCAGTCCCTGATGGGCGAGTTGGACTCGGAGCGGGGCTTCACCCAGGCCCTGCGCTCACAGGCGCACGAGGCCGCGAACCGGCTGCACACGGTGGTCTCGCTGATCGAGCTCGGCCGGGCCGAGGAGGCGGTGGAATTCGCCACGGCGGAACTGGAGCTGGCCCAGGCGCTCACCGACCAGGTGGTCGCGGCGGTCGGCGAACCGGTGCTCGCGGCCCTGCTGCTGGGCAAGACGGCCCAGGCCAACGAGCGGGGCGTGGAACTGGTGGTGTCCCCGGACAGCCGCCTCGACGACGGCCTGCTCCCCGCCGACCTGTCCGCGCGGGACCTCGTCACCATCCTCGGCAACCTGATCGACAACGCGGTGGACGCGGCACAGGGCAGCGACCGGGCCCGGGTGACGGTGACGGCGTACGCCTCGGACGGCGAGGTCGTGCTGCGGGTGTCCGACACGGGCCCCGGCCTCGACCCGGCCCATGCCGGCCTGGTATTCCAGCGGGGGTACTCCACGAAGCCGGCCGGGCCCGGCGGGCGGGGGCTCGGGCTGGCCCTGGTCCGGCAGGCGGTGACCCGCCACGAGGGCGCGTTGACAGTGGCGGAATCCGACGAGGACGGCGAGGGCGGAGCGGTGTTCGAGGTGCGGTTGCCCCTGCGTACGCCCGCGGGCGGCCGCAGATGACGGACGAGCGACAGCCCATTCGCGTCCTGGTGGTCGAGGACGATCCGGTGGCCGCCGACGCCCATGTCATGTACGTCGGCCGGGTGCCGGGATTCGTCGCGGTCGGCACGGCGCACACGGGGGCCGAGGCGCGCCGCCTCCTGGACCGTACGGCCGTGGACCTGCTGCTGCTGGACCTGCACCTCCCGGACGTGCACGGCCTGCAGTTCGCCCGCTCGCTGCGCGCAGCCGGACATCACGCGGACGTGATAGCGGTGACGTCGGCGCGAGACCTGACGATGGTCCGGGAGGGGGTGTCCCTGGGCGTCGTCCAGTACGTGCTGAAGCCGTTCACCTTCGCCACGCTGCGGGACCGGCTCGTGCGCTACGCCGAGTTCCACGCGGCGGCGGGCGAGGCGAGCGGCCAGGACGAGGTCGACCGCGCCCTGGCCACGCTCCGCGCCCCCTCCCCCGCCGCTCTTCCCAAGGGCCTGAGCGGGCCGACGCTGGAGCGGGTGACGGGCGCCCTGCGGGACGCCGCCGACGGCCTCACCGCGGCCGGTGTCGCGGAGGCCGTGGGCATCTCCCGGATCACCGCGCGCCGCTATCTGGAGCACCTGGTCGACGCGGGCCGGGCCGCCCGCAGCCCGCTGTACGGACAGGTGGGCCGGCCGGAACTGGTGTACCGGTGGGTGTCGCAGGGGCGGTGAGACCGGGAGGGCCCGCCGCGCCGTGCGGTGACACGCCGCCGAGTTCTCCGGAGGGCCGCCGCCGTCGGCCATGTCGTCGACCAGGACGTCACCTGTCACGTGTACGAGCAGGTGGAGTCGCAGGGCTCACCCGCGCACGACTTCATGCGCTGGTACACCGCGGACCACTCCAACGGGTGCCACGCCACGATCGTCCGCCGGAACGACGGGCAGACGACCGGCATCGAAGGCCGCGAGATCACCACGACCGGCTCGGACGCCGGCGCCTGGTACTACTGCCGCAACAGGCGGCGTTCGCCCCGTCGCGACGCCCGGCACGCTCCCCCACTGCCTCAAGGGCGTGGGAGGTGCCCCCACTCGCCGCACCGGGCACAAACCCAAGTACAGCCAGTACGGGGGCTTGCACCCGGCACGCCGAGAGCACGCACCGGACGCCGCTCCTCGACGGGCAAAGGTTGCCTGGCGTGGCCCTACGACGGCCCTGGACGCCAGGCCCAGGTGAGGGTCCACGACCGCAACGGTGTCGAGGTCGACGGGGTCTGGAACTGAGCGGACTCCCGGGCCCGGACGCGGACACGGGTCCGCGCGCGGCGGCCGTACGTCCTCGGTGGCGTGCGGCCGGCTCGCCGCGTTCTCCGCCATCTGCTCGACTCCGGTGATCCTGCTGTACGCACTGGTGGCACGGCGGCTGGGCGGCGGCTTCGCACTCGGCGGGGCGCCCAAGGGGTGAGCGGGAGATGCGGTCGAGGGGTGCACCGCAAGGGGCGATCCGCCCGTTGCACACCGAACGGCCGGAACTGTGCGTTCCGACAATCCGTGATCCTGTCCGAACCGACCGTAGCCGTCCCGTCACCGCGTCCGTAGCTTGTGCGGGGTGCGCCAACCCTCAGCTCCCCCGTTCAACGCCCCGGCGGCCCGCAGGCTGCGCGCCGCACTCGGCATGGGACCCGAGCACGTCGCCCACGGCCTGCGGGTGTGGTACGGGCTGCCCCATGTGACTGCCGATCTGGTGATCGCCTGGGAACGCGAAACCGTCGCCCCCGGCAACCAGGAACTGACCGCGCTGGCAGGAATGTTGTGGTGTTCCCCGGGTGAACTCCTCGGCCGGCCGCGGACCCTGCGCGAGCACCGCGTCACGCGGGCCGTCGCGGCGGAGGACGTCGCCCGTGCCGTGGACATGGACCTGCCCAGTTACCTGCGCATGGAGGAGAGCGGGCAGTGGCGGGGCAGCGAGCGCCAGTCGGCCGCGCTCGCCCGGGTGCTGGATCTCGCGCTGCCCGACCTCGTCGCCGTCACCGGCCACGAGGAGGAACTCGCGGATCTGCTGCGCAGCGCGGTGACCACCCGCTGGCAGGCCTACGTGCGGCCGGCGCGCAGGCTGGCACCCCTGGAGGGAGGCGTCCTCGAAGGAGTGCTGGAGCAGCTCCACGACGACTACCAGGGGCACATGGCCGCCACCCTCAGCTGGGGTGGCGGCAGCAGGCGCGCGAGCGAGTCCGGCAAGGAGTTCCTCGACCGGATCGTGGAGAACTTCTGGTCGGCGGTGCGGGACAGGACGGCCTAGAAGACCGACTCGGCCTCGTCCATGCGGTCCTTCGGGACCGTCTTCAGCTCGGTGACCGCCTCCGCGAGCGGCACCATGACGATGTCGGTGCCGCGCAGCGCGGTCATGCGACCGAACTCACCGCGGTGGGCGGCCTCGACGGCGTGCCAGCCGAACCGGGTGGCAAGGACGCGGTCGTAGGCGGTGGGGACGCCGCCGCGCTGGACATGGCCGAGGATGACCGGCTTGGCCTCCTTGCCCAGGCGCCGCTCCAGCTCGTACGCAAGGGCGGTGCCGATGCCCTGGAAGCGCTCGTGGCCGTACTGGTCGATCTCGCCCTTGCCGTAGTCCATGGTGCCCGCGGCGGGGTGGGCGCCCTCGGCGACGCAGATGACGGCGAACTTCTTGCCGCGGGCGAAGCGCTCCTCGACCATCTTGACCAGGTCGGCGGGGTCGAAGCGGCGCTCGGGCAGGCAGATGCCGTGGGCGCCGGCGGCCATGCCGGACTCCAGGGCGATCCAGCCGGCGTGCCGGCCCATGACCTCGACGACCATCACCCGCTGGTGGGACTCGGCGGTGGTCTTCAGCCGGTCCATGGCCTCGGTGGCCACCCCGACGGCGGTGTCGAAGCCGAAGGTGCGGTCGGTGGACGAGATGTCGTTGTCGATGGTCTTGGGCACACCGACGACCGGCAGGCCCGCGTCGGAGAGCATGCGGGCCGCGGTCAGCGTGCCCTCGCCGCCGATCGGGATCAGCGCGTCGATGCCGAACTCCTCGACCATGTCGGCGGCGCCCTCGCAGGCCTCGCGCAGCCGGTCGCGCTCCAGGCGGGAGGAGCCGAGGATGGTACCGCCGAGCGCCAGGATGCCGCCGACCGCGTCCAGGTCGAGCGTGCGGTAGTGCCGGTCCAGCAGCCCTCGGTAGCCGTCCTCGAAGCCGATGACCTCGTCCCCGTAGTGCGCAACCGCCCGGTGCACGACCGACCGGATCACGGCGTTCAGGCCGGGGCAGTCGCCGCCTGCGGTGAGAACTCCGATGCGCATCGTGCTGTGTCTCCTGCTCGCTGTCGTTACCGGTGAGCCGGTGTCGATTGTTTCACGTCCTCCGGTGCGGTGAGTCACTTGACGGGCGCCTTATCCGGCGGCGGGGGTATTGTCAAGAGGGTTCTGCTCACCTTGGTGGGCGATTTTTGTGCCGGAGACGCGGCCTTCGGAACCGACCAGGCCTGTGAGATGAGGAACGGAGTCGACGCGTGACGCGCAGCGTGTACGTGACCGGGATCGACCGCGGTGACGGCCGCCAGGTCGTGGAGCTGGGGGTGATGGAGCTCCTGACCCGCCAGGTCGACCGGGTGGGCGTGTTCCGTCCGCTCGTGCACGACGGCCCCGACCGGCTCTTCGAGCTGCTGCGGGCCCGGTACCGCCTCTCGCAGGACCCGGCCACCGTCTACGGCATGGACTACCCCGAGGCGTCCGCGTTCCAGGCCGAGCGGGGCACCGACGAACTGGTCTCCGCGCTGGTCGACCGCTTCCACCTGGTGGCGCGTGACTACGACGTCGTCCTCGTCCTCGGCACCGACTTCGCCGACACCCAACTGCCGGACGAGCTGTCCCTGAACGCGCGCCTCGCCAACGAGTTCGGCGCGTCCGTGATCCCGGTGGTCGGCGGCCGCGGGCAGACGGCCGAGGCGGTGCTCGCCGAGACCCGCAACGCCTACCGGGCGTACGACGGCCTGGGCTGTGACGTGCTGGCGATGGTCACCAACCGGGTGGCCCGCGAGGCCCGCGACGAGATCGCCGGGCGGCTCGCGAACCGGCTGCCGGTGCCCTGTTACGTCGTCCCCGACGAGCCCGCGCTGTCCGCCCCGACCGTCTCCCAGATCGTCCAGGCCCTCGACGCCAAGGTGCTGCTCGGCGACGACTCCGGGCTCGCCCGGGACACCCTCGACTTCGTCTTCGGCGGCGCGATGCTGCCGAACCTGCTCGCCGCCCTGACGCCCGGCTGCCTGGTGGTGACCCCGGGCGACCGCGCCGACCTGGTCGTCGGCTCGCTGGCCGCGCACAGCGCCGGCACCCCGCCGATAGCCGGCGTGCTGCTCACCCTGAACGAGGTACCGAGCGAGGAGATCCTCACCCTGGCCGCCCGGCTCGCCCCGGGCACCCCGGTCCTCTCGGTGGCCGGCAACTCCTTCCCCACCGCCGAGCGGCTGTTCTCGCTGGAGGGCAAGCTGAACGCGGCCACCCCGCGCAAGGCGGAGACCGCGCTCGGCCTGTTCGAGCGCTACGCCGACACCGCCGAGCTGGCCGCACGCGTGAGCGCCCCCAGCACCGACCGGGTCACCCCGATGATGTTCGAGCACAAGCTGCTGGAGCAGGCCCGCGCCGACAAGCGCCGGGTCGTCCTGCCCGAGGGCACCGAGGAACGGGTGCTGCACGCGGCCGAGGTGCTGCTGCGCCGGGGTGTGTGCGACCTGACCCTGCTGGGTCCGGAGGACCAGATCCGCAAGAAGGCCGCCGACCTCGGCATCGATCTCGGCGACACCCAGCTGATCGACCCGGCCACCAGCGAACTGCGCGACTCCTTCGCCGAGAAGTACGCGACCCTGCGCGCCCACAGAGGCGTCACCGTCGAGCTGGCCTACGACGTCGTCTCCGACGTCAACTACTTCGGCACCCTGATGGTCCAGGAGGGCCTGGCCGACGGCATGGTCTCCGGCTCGGTGCACTCCACGGCGGCCACCATCCGCCCGGCCTTCGAGATCATCAAGACGAAGCCCGAGTCCTCGATCGTCTCCTCCGTCTTCTTCATGTGCCTGGCCGACAAGGTGCTGGTCTACGGCGACTGCGCGGTCAACCCGGACCCGGACGCGCAGGCTCTCGCGGACATCGCCGTCCAGTCCGCCGGTACGGCGGCGCAGTTCGGCGTGGAACCGAGGATCGCGATGCTGTCGTACTCCACGGGCACGTCCGGCTCGGGCGCCGACGTCGACAAGGTGCGCGAGGCCACCGAGCTGGCCCGCTCGCGCCGCCCGGACCTGAAGATCGAGGGGCCGATCCAGTACGACGCGGCCGTGGAGCCGTCCGTGGCCGCCACCAAGCTGCCCGGATCGGAGGTCGCCGGGCAGGCCAGCGTGCTGATCTTCCCCGACCTCAACACCGGCAACAACACCTACAAGGCCGTGCAGCGCTCGGCCGGCGCGATCGCCGTCGGACCGGTCCTGCAGGGTCTGCGCAAGCCGGTCAACGACCTGTCCCGGGGCGCGCTCGTCCAGGACATCGTGAACACCGTCGCCATCACGGCGATCCAGGCCCAGACGCCCGCCAACTGAGTACAGAGAGCTTCCGAATCACCGTGACCGCGACCCGTGTCCTCGTCCTGAACTCCGGCTCCTCGTCGGTGAAGTACCAGCTCCTCGACATGCGCGACAAAAGCCGGCTCGCCGTCGGCCTGGTCGAGCGCATCGGCGAGCAGACCTCCCGGCTGCGGCACACCTGCCTCGTCGGCGGCGACACCCGTGAGCAGACCGGGCCGATCGCCGATCACGACGCCGCGCTGAAGGCCGTCGCCGAGGAGCTGAGCCGGGACGGCCTCGGCCTCGACTCGCCGGAACTGGCCGCGATCGGGCACCGGGTGGTGCACGGCGGCATGTTCTTCACGGAGCCGACCGTCATCGACGACGCGGTGCTCACCGAGATCGAGCGGCTGATCCCGGTCGCCCCGCTGCACAACCCGGCCAACCTGATCGGCATCCGCACCGCCCGGGGGCTGCGCCCCGACCTGCCCCAGGTCGCCGTGTTCGACACCGCGTTCCACACGACGATGCCGGAGTCGGCGGCGCGCTACGCGATCGACCCGAAGATCGCCGACCGGTACCGCATCCGCCGCTACGGCTTCCACGGAACCTCGCACGCCTACGTCTCCCGGGAGACGGCACGGCTGCTGGGCAAGGACCCCTCCGAGGTCAACGTGATCGTGCTGCACCTGGGCAACGGCGCCTCGGCGTCGGCGGTGGAGCGGGGCCGGTGCGTGGACACCTCCATGGGGCTCACGCCTTTGGAGGGACTGGTGATGGGTACGCGCTCCGGTGATGTGGATCCGGCCGTCATCTTCCATTTGGCCCGCGTTGGGGATATGTCCATGGACGAGATCGACACTCTCCTCAACAAGAGGAGCGGTCTGTTCGGTCTGTGCGGGGACAACGACATGCGGGAGATCCGCCGCCGGATCGACGAGGGCGACGAAGGGGCCGCTCTCGCGTTCGACATTTACATTCACCGGATCAAGAAGTACATCGGCGCCTATTACGCCGTGCTCGGCACGGTGGACGCGGTCGCGTTCACGGCCGGGGTCGGCGAGAACGCGGCGCCCGTACGGGAGGCGGCGATCGCGGGCCTTGCGGGACTCGGTCTCGCGGTCGACCCGGACCGGAACGCGCTGCGAGCGGACGGGGCCAGGCTGATCTCTCCCGACGATGCGCGTGTCGCGGTCGCCGTGGTGCCGACGGACGAAGAACTGGAGATCGCGACGCAGACCTACGCACTGGTCGGAAAGAACAACTGAATAGCAGCACCTGAGCGGTGTGCCACTCATTTGTATCTTCCGCCAGACGGAATATTCCGTAGCGAAACAAACCGATAGGATCGCCCCATGCGCCGTTCGAAAATCGTCTGTACTCTCGGCCCCGCGGTCGACTCCCACGAGATGCTCGTCGCCATGATCGAGGCGGGCATGAACGTGGCCCGGTTCAATTTCAGCCACGGCTCCCACGCCGAGCACCAGGCGCGGTACGACCGCGTCCGGGCCGCCTCCAAGGAGACCGGCCGGCCCATCGGCGTCCTCGCCGACCTGCAGGGTCCGAAGATCCGCCTGGAGACCTTCGCCGAGGGTCCGGTCGAACTCGAGCGCGGTGACGAGTTCGTCATCACCATCGAGGACGTCCCCGGCGACAAGCACATCTGCGGTACGACGTACAAGGGGCTGCCGGGCGACGTCGCGCGCGGCGACCAGATCCTGATCAACGACGGCAACGTCGAGCTGAAGGTGCTGGACGTCGAGGGCGCCCGGGTGAAGACGATCGTCATCGAGGGCGGTGTCGTCTCCGACCACAAGGGCATCAACCTGCCCGGCGCGGCCGTCAACGTGCCCGCGCTGAGCGAGAAGGACGTCGAGGACCTGCGCTTCGCCCTCCGCATGGGTTGCGACCTGGTCGCGCTGTCCTTCGTCCGGGACGCCAAGGACGTCCACGACGTGCACCGCGTCATGGACGAGGAGGGCCGCCGGGTCCCGGTCATCGCCAAGGTGGAGAAGCCGCAGGCGGTGGAGAACATGGAGGACGTCGTGATGGCGTTCGACGGCGTGATGGTCGCTCGCGGCGACCTCGCCGTCGAGTACCCGCTCGAGAAGGTCCCCATGGTGCAGAAGCGCCTGATCGAGCTGTGCCGGCGCAACGCCAAGCCGGTGATCGTGGCGACCCAGATGATGGAGTCCATGATCACCAACTCCCGCCCGACCCGCGCCGAGGCCTCCGACGTCGCCAACGCGATCCTGGACGGCGCCGACGCGGTCATGCTGAGCGCCGAGTCGTCGGTGGGCGCCTACCCGGTCGAGACGGTCAAGACCATGTCGAAGATCGTCACCGCCGCGGAGCAGGAGCTGCTCTCCAAGGGCCTGCAGCCGCTGGTGCCGGGCAAGAAGCCGCGCACCCAGGGCGGTTCGGTGGCCCGCGCGGCCTGCGAGATCGCCGACTTCCTCGGCGGCCGGGGCCTGATCGCCTTCACCCAGTCCGGTGACACCGCGCGCCGCCTCTCGCGCTACCGAGCGGTCCAGCCGATCATCGCCTTCACCACGGACGAGAACACCCGCAACCAGCTCACCCTGAGCTGGGGTGTGGAGCCGCACGTCGTGCCGTTCGTGAACACCACGGACGAGATGGTCGACCTGGTCGACCAGGAGATCGACAAGCTGGACCGCTTCGACGCGGGCGACACGGTCATCATCACCGCCGGCTCGCCCCCCGGCGTTCCCGGCACCACCAACATGCTGCGCGTCCACCACCTGGGCACGCAGACCAACTGACAAGCTCCACAAGGGCGTTGTACGGCGCTGAGGGCGCCCCCTGGACCAGGGGGCGCCCTCAGGCGTGTGCGGCTCCCGAACGGGCTTCTTGAGACCGGTCAGTCGGTCGTGTACATATGCATGCCGGGCACGTGCAGGTTGCCGCCGAACTGTGCCGCCTGCACCACGTGGACGTTGGTGAAGTAGATCAGCGGGAGGTTCAGCGGGGGCGGGCTGTCGGGGCTGAAGGTCATCGGGATCAGGCCGAACAGGTTGCCCGAGATCTTCTCGGTGTACATCACCGTGGAACCGCCCCTGATGGTGGACGTCGAGCCCTTGGCCGCCTGCACGTGGTAGGTCTTGCCCGAGAGCTTGTCGTCCACCGTCTGGTGCAGGTCGCCGATGTCGGTACCGTCGGAGATGACGTACTTCAGCACCTTCTTGGTGGTGCCCGAGGCCGTCTTCACCTCGACGATGCCCTGATAGTCGGCGCCCTTGAGCAGCAGCGAGCTGGCGCTCAGGTACCAGGGGTCGTCCGCCACCGGCACCTTGTTGTCGACGCCGCCCTCGTCGGTCGTGGCCGCCGGGCAGTTCTCCGCCGAGGTGCTCGAGCTCGCCGAGGGGCTCGGCGTGGCCGACGCGGCTGCTTCCTTGACCGCCTTGGTGGCGTCCGTGGCCGTCCTGGAGACCGTATCGGTGGTCTTCTTCAGCGTGTCGCCGACCGTCTTGGTGGTCTTGGAGACGGTGTCGGAGAGCTTGGAACCGGACGACGAGTCCGACGCCGAAGGGGAGGACGAGGAGTCCGTCGACGCGCTCGCCGAGGGGGTCGCCGACGGCGCCGGGCTCGCGGACGAGCTGCCGGAGCCGCTGCCGCCGCCGAGGATGCCGCCGAGCGTGTCGCCGAGGGTGCCCAGCAGACCGCCGCTGCTCTTGGACGCGGTCGGCGTGGGCGTGGCCGAGCCGTCGCCGGAAGCCGACGACGAGCCGGACGAACCCGAGCCCGAGCCGGACGAGCCGGAGGTCGCGGTCGGCGTGGGTGTGGCCTTGTCGCCGGAACCTGAATCCGACGAAGAGGCCGTGCTGGTGCCACCGGACGACGTGCCCTTGGAGTCCTTGGCGTCGGTGCTCGCCGAGGGCGACGGCGTAGCCGTGTCACCGCTCTTCGAGGCGGACGGCGAGGGCGAGGAGGAGGCGTCCTTGGAGCTGTCCAGCGCCGTGACGCAGTTCTTGTACTCGTCCGCCGTCAGGCTCTTGGCCGTCGTCGACGGGGAGGGGCTGCTGCCGCCCCCGGCCGCCAGGGCCAGCGAGGACGTGAAGCCCATGCCCATCAGCACCGCCGTCGGCATCGCCACGGAGGCGATCGCCTTGCCGGCCGGCATGTGGAACCTGGTGAACAGCGGCTTTCTGGGTGCCGCGTGGCGGGGGGCGGATCTCGCGCGGGACCCGTCCACATCGGTCCCGCGGGTCACCTCGTCAGCCGGCACTGTGCCTCCCGTTCGCCCCGTTGGCCGGGCTCGTTCCTGACAGGTCGTTCGCCTCGTGCCCGCCGTCCACGCCCTTGTCGGACACCGGAGCGGCCTGCGGGGCAGCGTCCTCGGCAGCCGGCTGCTGCGCGGGCGCGCCCGGAGCCCACGCCACGGCCATCGCCCCGCCGATGAGGGCGAGAAGGAAGCCCATGACGAAGCCACCGAAGTTGGACACGGGGATGGACACCAGCGCGAGCAGGATCGCGGCCACTCCGGCGAAGACCCGTACGTGCTTCTGGAACCAGAGGCTGATGCCCAGGACGATCAGCAGCACGCCGATGATCAGGGACCCGGCTCCCGCGGTGGTCGCCATCGCCAGCGTGAGATGGCCGAGCTGGAGGTGGGCGTACGGGAAATACATGATCGGAAAGCCGCCGAGCACGACGAACAGTCCGGCCCAGAACGGACGCGTGCCCCGCCAGGCGCGGAACTGCAGCCTCCGGCGGGTGAACTGGCCGGGTGCGGCGGCAGAGGTCTCGGCGCTCATGGAAAACAGCTCCCTGGTGCGGCGTTGCTGTGGTGGTGATGTGTGGCGCGTGTGAAACACGGCCGGAGAGTGGACGGGCGGGGGCGCCACCGGCTCCCCCGCCCATCACTGTGTGCTCAGTAGCACTCGTGCGTACCCGTCGACAGCGACATGTGCAGACCACTGAGCTTGAAGGTACCCGCTGTGGTCGCCCACGCCGTCTGCTTGACGCCGCTCAGCGTGGCCGAGTCGGCCTGCTGGGCGAATCCGTACGGGTTGGCCTGCTCGCCGCCGCCCTTCATGCCCGGACCCTTGCCGGCGTCCTTGGCGGCAACACCGATGTCGATGTTGTTGAAGGTGGCGTCGGCGTTCAGGTCGGCAACATCGATGTAGATGTTGTCTGCCTCGACCTTGTCGTGACCCGCACCGCCGGCCCGCAGGATCAGGCTGACGCTGCCGAAGATCGGCACGTCCGGGGTGACCACGGACTGGCACAGGTTGGTGATCTCGGCGTGCTTGAACGCCGAGACGGCCACCGGGTGGGCCGTCTTCTGACCGTCCAGCGTGTAACCGCTGTCGATGGCGCCGTACTGCTCGAAGCCGGTGCCCACGAGCTGGTCGGCGGACACCTTGAACGACTGACCGGACACGCTGAACGAGGCGGCGAGAGCACCCTGCGCGAGGGCGACACCTATGCACGCCGTGGCGGCAACGCTGGGCACCATGACCACAGCGAACCGCTTCCATCTGGTCCCGCCACGCACCTGGGACTCCATATTTCCTCCTTCTCGGACGTACATCTCCTGGCCCGGGCTCGCCGCCAGACGGCGGCTCGACCAGGCAGGGATGGGAGAAGTGCTACGTCCTCGGGAAGGAGAGCGCCCGCGCTCGGTGGCGCGAACCGCGCCCGAATCACCGGCGATCACCCCCGAGCGACAACCACTGGTCGCGCCTGACACGCATCACGCACAACCTTGCTTGGACAGGCTTCGCCGGGTGGGCGAAGACCCCCCTGCCCTAGAGCCGGCGCCACTGCCGCCGGCTCTGCTCGGTGGGGACCCAGAGTCTCCCGTGACCCGACCGGCTGCCGGGGTGTGGGAATGGACCGAGCGTCGCCGATCGTGGTGCATTCTCGCGCCGGGCACAAGGGGGTTCGTTACTGGCTAGTAACGGCCGGATAACCGGAGGACGACCGACCGATCTCGGAGTGCCACGCTGGGTGGTAATCCTGGGCAGAGCAAAGCCGTTGATCCCTGGACGAATCCAGACAGACCAACGGCCTCGACTTACTCCGAGTAACAGCTCGCCCGATTACCAAGATTTGGCAAAGGGCGACCACCGTGACGACTCGTCGGCAAACCTTTCACCCCGGCATCACAAGCCGTGGCGTTTAGGGACTGGTCAGAACAGGGCGCGCGCGAGCGCCCTTCGCGCGCCCACCACACGGGGATCCTCGGGTCCCACGACCTCGAACAGCTCCAGCAGCCGGCGCCGCACGGTGTCCCGGTCGTCACCCACCGTACGCCGCACGGTCTCGATCAACCGTCCGAACGCGTCCTCGACATGACCACCCACCAGGTCCAGGTCGGCGGCGGCGATCTGCGCGTCGACGTCGTTCGGCTGCTGCGCCGCCTCCTGACGGACCCTCTGGGGGTCGAAGCCCTGCACGCGCTGGAGCAACTCCGCCTGTGCGAGGCCCAGTTTCGCCTCCGGGTGGCCCGGGTCGTCGGCCAGCACGTTCTTGTACGCCTGGATGGCGCCGCCCAGGTCTCCGGCGTCCAGCGCCTCGGCGGCGGCGTTCAGCGCCGCGTCGTACGGCCCCGCCTGCTCGACGGCGGCGTCGCCGGGCCGGGCTTCCGCGTCGACCGTCAGACCCGTGATGCCGAACCGCTGCTCGGCCACCTGCACCAGCTGGTCCAGGGTCTGCCGGATCTGCTGCTCGGCGGCCGCACCCTGGAAGAGCGGCAGCGCCTGTCCGGCCACGACGGCGAAGACGGCCGGGATGCCCTGGATCCCGAACTGCTGCATCAGCATCTGGTTGGCGTCGACGTCGATCTTGGCGAGGAGGAAGCGCCCGTCGTACTCGACGGCCAGCCGCTCCAGGACCGGGCTCAGCTGCTTGCAGGGCTGACACCACTCGGCCCAGAAGTCGATGACGACGGGGACTTCGGCGGACCGCTGCAGGACATCGCGCTCGAAGCCCGCCTCATCGACGTCGATGACGAGATCGGCCGGGGCGACGGCGCCCGTGCCGCCCTGCCGGGCGGCCTCGGCGCGCGCCTGCTCGGCCTTGGCCTTGGCGTCCTGGGCCGCCTTCACCGCGGCGAGGTCGACGACGCCGCTCATGGACATGTTCCGTGGCTGCATGCGTCTATCCTCCCCCGTTGCCGCGTCGAAATGAAAAAGCACCGTACGCGGGCGCCGGGTCCCCACCCGCGCCCTCATGGTCATCGCGTGCGCGCGCCTCGTGTACGTCCGTCACAAGCCGCCCCACGCTTTCGCTACGAGTCGTAGCGTAATGCCATCGGGAGGCCGCACGACACCACTACCCGGTGATCTCCCTCACGACCGCACAGATCCCGCCGGTTATGGTCGAGGGATGCAGAGCCGCACCCCCGCCAGCCGTACCGGGCGCCCGCGCAGCGCCGCGGCGGACACCGCGATCCTGGCCGCGACCAGGCGGGCTCTGGTGGAACTCGGCTGGTCCAAGCTCACCCTGGGAGACGTGGCGACCCGGGCCGGGGTCGCGAAGACGACCCTGTACCGCCGCTGGTCGGGCAAGCACGAGCTGGTGTGCGACGCGGTGGCGGAGCTCTTCGACGAGCTGGAGCTTCCCGACCGCGGCAGCCTGGCCGCCGACATCGAGGGCGTGGTGCTGCAGTTCGCGGCGATCCTGGCCCGTCCGGAGGCGAAGAGTGGCCTGATGGCGGTGGTCGCCGAGTCCACCCGGGACGACGCGCTGCGCGAGCGCATCCGCGCCTCCATCGTGGAACGCCAGATGCGCCTGGTCCTGCAGGGCCGCGCCCGCGCCGAGAGCCGCGGCGAACTGCCCCCGGTGCCCGAGCCGGAGGAGGCCGCCCGCACGGTGGAGCTGATCTTCGACGTGGTGGCGGGCGCGGTGGTGCACCGCACCCTGGTGAGCGGCAAGGCGGCGGACGAGGAGTGGGTGCGCGACTTCACCCGGGTCCTGCTGCACGGGCTGGCCTCGTCCGCCTGAGCCGGCTGCGGGCGTGCCTGACGATTGGCGTCGTCGCCCGAAGGGCGGCGGCCCGGCGTCAGGTGCGTGCTCCGGGGATCCCCCGGCCGAAGGCTGCGGGGAGTGCCGCCCCCAGGCCCTCGTACTGGACGGACCTGGGTCTGGGGCCGGTGCGGCGAGAGGGCACTGGCGCCCCGGCAGGCAACGTCTGCCCGTCGAGGAGCGGCGTCCGGTGCGTGCTGTCGCGTGCCGGCCGGAAGCCCTCGTACGGGGCGTACTCGGGCTCTCGGCCGGTACGGCGAGTGCGGGCACCTCCCACGCCCCCAGGCAGTGGGGGAGCGTGCCGCACGTCGCGACGGGACGAACGTCGCCTGTCGGGGCACCAGGGCGTGTGTCGAAAGTCCCGTCTGGTCCGCGACGCCTGGCACGGCACCTCGCCGCGTTGTCGGGATCGTCCCCGTACGCCCGGTACGAGGACGACCGGCCCTCCGCCTTGCGATGCACCGCACCAGACGCCGCGGACCCCGCCCTCCGGGCGGACGACGCCACTTTCGAAACACGCCCTAGAAGCCCGCGGGCTCCGTGTACACGCCCCACTCGTCGCGCAGCACCCCGCAGATCTCGCCCAGCGTCGCCTCGGCCCGTACGGCGTCCAGCATCGGCTCGATCATGTTGGAGCCGTTCCGGGCGGCCGTCAGCATGCCGTCCAGGGCGGCGCGCACGGCCGCGTCGTCCCGGGCGGACTTGCGCTCGGCCAGCACCCGCACCTGCTCGCGCTCCACCTCGTGGCTGACCCGCAGGATCTCCAGGTCCCCGGTGACGGAACCGGTGTGGACGTTGACGCCGACGACCTTCTTGTCGCCCTTCTCCAGCGCCTGCTGGTAGCGGAAGGCGGACTCGGCGATCTCGCCGGTGAACCAGCCGTCCTCGATCCCGCGCAGGATCCCGGAGGTGATCGGCCCGATGGGGTGCTGCCCGTCGGGGTGCGCCCGCAGGCCACGCTCCCTGATCTGCTCGAAGATCCTCTCCGCGTCGGCCTCGATCCGGTCCGTCAGCTGCTCGACGTACCACGAACCGCCCAGCGGGTCCGCCACGCCCGCGACCCCGGTCTCCTCCATCAGCACCTGCTGGGTGCGCAGCGCGATCTCCGCGGCCTGCTCGCTGGGCAGCGCGAGGGTCTCGTCGAGGGCGTTGGTGTGCAGCGAGTTGGTCCCGCCGAGGACGGCCGCCAGCGCCTCCACGGCCGTGCGGACGACGTTGTTGTACGGCTGCTGGGCCGTCAGCGACACACCGGCCGTCTGCGTGTGGAACCGCAGCCACTGCGCCTTGTCGCTCCTCGCGCCGTACACGTCCCGCATCCAGCGGGCCCAGATGCGGCGCGCGGCACGGAACTTGGCGATCTCCTCGAAGAAGTCGACGTGCGCGTCGAAGAAGAAGGACAGGCCCGGGGCGAAGACGTCCACGTCCAGGCCGCGGCTGAGCCCCAGTTCGACGTACCCGAAACCGTCCGCGAGCGTGTACGCCAGCTCCTGGGCGGCCGTCGCGCCGGCCTCACGGATGTGGTAGCCGGAGACGGACAGCGGCTTGTACGCGGGGATGCCGGCCGCGCAGTACTCCATCAGGTCGCCGATGAGGCGCAGATGGGGCTCGGGCTCGAACAGCCACTCCTTCTGCGCGATGTACTCCTTGAAGATGTCCGTCTGGAGCGTGCCGTTGAGCACCGACGGGTCCACGCCCTGCCGCTCGGCGGCGACCAGGTACATGCAGAAGACCGGCACGGCCGGACCGCTGATGGTCATCGACGTCGTCACATCGCCCAGCGGGATGTCCTTGAACAGGACCTCCATGTCGGCGGCGGAGTCGATGGCGACGCCGCAGTGGCCGACCTCGCCGAGCGAGCGGGGATCGTCGGAGTCGCGCCCCATGAGCGTCGGCATGTCGAAGGCGACGGACAGTCCCCCGCCGCCGGCGGCGAGGATCATCTTGTACCGCTCGTTGGTCTGCTCGGCGTTGCCGAACCCGGCGAACTGCCGGATCGTCCAGGTGCGCCCGCGGTAGCCGGTCGGATGGAGCCCGCGCGTGAAGGGATACTCCCCCGGCCAGCCGATCCTCTCGAATCCCTCGTACGTGTCACCTGGCCGGGGCCCGTACACCGGCTCCACCGGGTCGCCGGAGAGCGTGGTGAAGTCAGCGTCGCGCTTGCGTGCGGCGTCGTAGCGGGCCTGCCAGCGGCGGCGGCCCTCCTCGATGGCGTGAGCGTCCATACCATCGAATTTACTTGGACGTCCTAGTAAATGTCGATGCGAGACCACCATCCGGCAGCGTGGGCAGGGCCACATCGGCGGGCACCGGCCCCGCCGCACGGCGCCCGTACGGCGGTGCCGGACCAGCGCCTGCCGTCCTGGGCCCTGTGGTCGAACTGCCGCCCACCCCGCCCTTCGGGCGGACGACGGGAGTTCGACGAAAGGATCTCTAGACCTCGGCGACGGCCGGGGCCCGGTCGGCGACCTTGGCCTCCAGCTCGCGGCTGATCCTGCGCTCGACGAAGAAGGCGGCGGTGGGAATCGTCCCCGCGAGCAGCACCCACAGCTGCTTGCCGATCGGCATCTTCGTCTTGGAGCCCAGGTCGAAGGCGACGACGAGGTAGACGACGTACAGCCAGCCGTGGGCGATGGCGACGACCCGGGTCACGTCGGCCGCACCGCTGATGTCCAGCCCGTACTTCGCGATCATGCTCAGGCACAGCAGCACCAGCAGGACACCGGTGGTGTAGGCCATGACGCGATAGCGGGTCAGCACGCTCTTCTTCATGGAGTCGAGCGTAACCACCCGCTCCGGGCGATCTTGCCCGGGGTGGCTCCTGGGCTCAGTCGTCCTCGAAGTCGCCCGCCGCGATCCGCAGCGGGCGGAGCATCGCGAAGATCTCCGCGCACTCCTCGGTGTCGTACACCCCGAGCCCGAAGTCCATGGCCATCAGGTCGCGGGTGGCCGCGTCGACCACCTCCCGGCCCTTGTCGGTGATGACGGCGAGGGTGCCGCGGCCGTCGTTGGGGTTGGGGCGCTTGGCCACCAGCCCCGACCTCACCAACCGGTCCACGGTGTTCGTCACCGAGGTGGGATGCACCATGAGCCGCTCCCCGATCTTGGACATGGGCAGCTCACCGGCCTTGGAGAAGGTCAGCAGCACCAGCGCCTCGTAGCGCGCGAACGTCAGTCCGTACGGCTTGACCACCGCGTCCACCTCGGCGAGCAGGATCTGCTGGGCTCGCATGATCGAAGTGATCGCGGCCATGGGCGGCACGTTTCCCCAGCGCTGCTTCCAGAGCTCGTCGGCGCGGGCGATGGGGTCGAAGGGGAGGCTGAGTGGCTTCGGCACGTCATCAGACCCTACCGGCCGGTCATATTCCGGGCAGCCCCGTCTCGGCTTTCGGTCGCCGCTCGCAGGCGCGGCCGACCCTCACCTCACCCGTACGCCTCCAGCCTGCGCAGCACACGCGGCGCCCGGGCCCGGGTGACCGGTGCCCGCAGGCACCGGCGGGCGGCGGGCGTCGCGGCCAGCGGGGCCTTGAAGAGCGCGAGCGACCCGGCGAGCACCAGCATCAGCGGGCACAGGTATGCCACGGCGTCCGCGAAGGAGCCGAAGAGCCGCAGCAGCGACTCCCGTCCCAGTCCGGTCAGGCACACGGTGAGGACAACCGCCCGGACGGTCACCTCGAGGATCCAGTTGAGCAGGGCCCGCTCGGGCGTGATCCCCCGCTCCAGCCACAGCCGGAGCCGGTCGAAGGACCACGCCGTGGCCCAGCCGGCCATCGGCCGCAGAAGCACCCGGTCTGCGACCGCGCCGAAGGCGCCCCCGCGGGGGCGGTACTCGTACCCGGTGAGCAGCCGCACGCCCCGCGTGTCGGGCACGTAACGCCAGTAGGCGCTCGCCTCGGCGATCGGGGAGAGCGGGTGGGAGGAGGAGAAACGCAGGGCACACACGCGCGTGCCGTCCGCCCGGTCGCGCTCGCCGGCCGCGACGCCGGTGGCGGGCACCGTGAGGAGGGGCAGCACGCGCCAGGCGCAGGCGAAGCGGCGCGGCCCGCCCGCCGTGCCCGCAAGGGGTTCGATCGACCGGAAGCGGAGGTCCCAGCGCAGGCGTGTGACGGGGTCCTGGGTGCGCGCCCACAGCTCGTCGAGGTCGGCGCGTATGTGTGTCTCTCGGTAGAGACGCATGAAGTTCCCCCAGGCCAGAATGCGAACTCGAGCGATCGCTCGGATGATCAGGAGGGGAACGTACACCTGCCTCCGACGACCGCCCAAAAGGGGTCCGCTACCCCGCCAGGTGCCGTTCGACGGTCTCGACCTTGGAAGTGAGTCCGTCGGTCACGCCGGGCCGGATGTCGGCCTTGAGGACGAGCGACACGCGCGGGACGCGCGCCTCCACCGCGGCGACGGCACGCCTGACGACGTCCATGACCTCGTCCCACTCGCCCTCGATGGACGTGAACATGGCGTCGGTGCGGTTGGGCAGCCCGGACTCGCGGACCACGCGGACGGCGTCGGCGACGTACTCCCCCACGTCCTCGCCGACGCCGAGGGGCGTCACGGAGAAGGCGACGATCACGCGTTCACGATCCCTTCCTTGCGGGCGCGGGCGGCGATGATCTCGTTCTCGGCGGCGCGCTTGAGCTTGCGTTCGGCGAAGAAGCCCCCCGTGGGCAGCACGGAGAGGACGAAGTAGAGCAGGCCGGTCCGCAGCGGCCACTTGGCACGGTTCCAGGCGTCCGCCCAGAAGATGACGTACAGGATGAACAGCACGCCGTGGACCGCGCCCATGACGGGGACCGCGTTGAAGTCGGTGGTCCGCTTCAGCACCGAGCAGACGAGGAGGATCAGGAAGGACACGGCCTCCGGGGCCGAGACCAGGCGGAGGCGGCGGAGGGCGGTGGCGGTCTTGATGTCCACGGATCACCTTCGGTGGGAGTTCTCGCGACGGTCTGCGGTTACGGTCCGTCGGCGGCGGGCTGCAGTTTGTGAACGCACGCACAAGCGTCCCCCATTGTGGCAAACGGCTGCCCCAGGGGTCCGCTCAGGGTCGGTGTCCACCCACGGGCCCTGTTCCGTCCACCCGCCGCGCCGCTACTTTCACTGCGTGGCGATGTTCCGACTACAGGGCAGCAAGGTGCTCGCCGTCGACATGACCGGGGACGCCGTGAAGGCGAAGAACGGCTCGATGGTCGCGTACGACGGGCAGATGAGCTTCAAGAAGCTGAGCGGCGGCGGCGAGGGGCTGCGCGGGATGGTGACCCGGCGGCTCACCGGCGAGCAGATGACGGTGATGGAGGTGAAGGGGCACGGCACGTGCTGGTTCGCGGACCGCGCGACCGAGATCAACCTCGTGAGCCTCCAGGGCGACAAGCTGTACGTGGAGGCGAGCAACCTGCTCGTGACGGACGCGGGACTGCGCACGGGCACGACGTTCACGGGGCTGCGCGGCGCCTCGCAGGGCAACGGCCTGTTCACGACGACCGTCGAGGGGCACGGGCAGGCGGCGATCATGTCCGACGGGCCGGCGGTGGTGCTCCGGGTCAGCCCGCAGTACCCGCTGATTGTCGACCCGGGTGCGTACATCGCCCACCAGGGCAATGTCCGGCAGTCCTTCCAGTCGGGCGTGACGTTCCGCACGTTCTTCGGGGAGGGCGGCGGCGAGGCCTTCCAGATCCGCTTCGAGGGGGACGGCCTGGTGTACGTGCAGCCGAGCGAGCGGAACACGATCGCGGGGGATCTGTAGCCATGGCCTTCCGCGAGATCAACTCCAAGATGGTGGAGGCGACCGTGCTGCCCGGGCAGCGACTGTTCAGTCAGCGCGGGGCGATGCTCGCCTACAGGGGGGATGTGTCCTTCACGCCGAACCTGCAGGGCGGCCAGGGCGGACTGATGTCCATGATCGGGCGCAGAGTGACGGGCGAGGCGACCCCGCTGATGACCGTCGAGGGCCACGGCACGGTCTTCTTCGGGCACGGCGGCCACCACGTCCACGTGATCCACCTCACCGGCGACACCCTCTGTGTGGAGGCCGACCGCCTGCTCGCCTTCGAGGGCACGCTGCGCCAGGGCACGATGTTCATGGGCTCGCAGGGAGGGGTGATGGGCCTGGTCCGGGGTCAGGTCACGGGGCAGGGCCTGTTCACCACCACCCTCCAGGGCCAGGGCTCGGTCGCCGTGATGGCGCACGGCGGCGTCTTCGAGATCCCGATCACTCCCCAGCGGCCGGTCCATGTGGACCCGCAGGCCTATGTCGCCCACCACGGCGACGTCCGCAACAGGCTCTCCGCCGCGCTCGGCTGGCGCGAGATGGTGGGCCGCGGCTCCGGCGAGGCCTTCCAGCTGGAGCTGAGCGGGAACGGCACGGTGTTCGTCCAGGCCTCGGAGGAGAAGCTGTGAGCACGCACGGAGGCATGTACGGCACCCCGGGCGGCCCGGTGGTGCACGACCCGATGACGCTGCCCGCCGACGACAACGTGAACAAGTACACGTTCTGCGTCGAGCTCAAGAGCGGGGAGTGGTTCCTGCAGAAGGGGAAGATGATCGCCTACTACGGGGCGATCGAGTTCAACGGCATCGGGCACGGCCGATTGGACCGACTTGTCCGCACGTCGTTCCATTCGCCACTGCACGCGAGCGACTGGGTGGTGGCGGCCGGCTCGGGCAAGATGCTGCTCGCCGACCGGGCCTTCGACGTCAACTCCTACGACCTGGACGACGGGAACTTGACCATTCGCGCGGGCAATCTGCTCGCTTTTCAGCCAAGTCTGTCGCTGAAGCAGTCGATCGTCCCGGGGTTTCTGACCCTTATCGGAACCGGAAAGTTTGTGGCCGCATCTAACGGACCGGTGGTGTTCGTGGAACCTCCGATCCGGGTCGACCCTCAGGCGCTCGTCGGGTGGGCCGACTGCCCGTCACCGTGCCATCACTACGACCACGGGTATCTGACGGGTGTGCTGGGCGGTCTACGTGCGATGACGGGCCTGGGCGGCGTGTCCGGGGAGGAGCACCAGTTCGAGTTCGTGGGCGCCGGAACGGTCCTGTTGCAGTCGACGGAGACCCTGATGGAGGAGACGGCGACGGGGGTCGTCCCCTCCGGACCGGGGGTGCCGGGGGGTGGCGTTCCGGGGTCGGGCGGACACGGTCCGCAACCTTCGGGTGCACCGCGCCTTCCCGGACAGCTGGGGGACCTCCAGCGTCGCTTCGGGCTGTGAGCGGTAGTCTGCGGAGTGTGACGTCGAACGCGTGCGCACAGTCACACCATCCGAAGTAGTTCGCCATTCAACTTCTTAGGTAGACTTCATTCATGGAGACCGAGACGGCCACGCGCTGGCTGACCGATGCGGAGCAGTGCGCCTGGCGCACCCACCTGGAGGTCAACAGGCTGTTGACGTACCAGCTGGAGAAGGATCTGCAGCCGTTCGGCCTGACTATGAACGACTACGAGATCCTCGTGAACCTGTCCGAGTCCGACGACGTACGCATGCGGATGAGCGACCTCGCGTCGGCGACCCTGCAGTCCAAGAGCCGGCTCTCGCACCAGATCACGCGGATGGAGAACGCGAACCTGGTGCGCCGTGAGAACTGCGAGTCGGACCGGCGGGGGCTGTACGCCGTGCTGACCGAACACGGCATGGAGACGATGAAGAAGGTGGCTCCCCACCACGTCGCCTCCGTGCGGCGGCACTTCATCGATCTGCTGTCACCGGAGGCGCTGACGGAACTGGACAAGGCGCTGAAGCCGATCGCCGAGCACCTGAGGGGGCAGCGGGGGCGTCCCTGAGCGGTGCGGGGTGCGGCAGCGGGGCGGGCGGGCAGTCCGGCACCGACGGATGCCGCCGCACCCCGTCAGGGCCGGACGGGGCCGATCATGCGGCTTCGCCGCGTGGACGCGGTCCGCCCGCCACGGCCCGCACCCCGCGACGGCGGTACGAGGCCACGGCGGGCAGCACGGCCACCGCCCCCGCCAGCAGGAAGCATCCCTCGAGGGGGAGCCTGCCGATGAGCAGCCCGGTCACCAGTGCTCCGGCCGAACTCCCGGCGTTCACCCCGGTGTTGACCCACGCCCCCGCCCGGGTCCGCGAAGCGCCGTCCGCCAGTTCCGCGGCCAGCAGATACGCCGTGGTCAGGAGAGGGGCGATGAACGCCCCGGCGAGAGCCATGACCCCGGCGAGGGTCCACACGCCGGGTGCCAGACCCGCCACCGCGATCACCAGGCCGAGCCCCGCGGCGAACCCGCACAGCCGTGCCCGGGCCGGCGCCCGCCACGCCACCGCCCCGTTGAGCAGACCGCCGACCGCGCTCCCCGCGGACAGGGCGCCCAGGACCCACGGGACCGGCCCTGCGCCGTACGACCGTGCCGTGGCGAACGCCGTCACCAGCAGTCCCACCCCGCTCAGCGCCAGTCCCGCCCCCGTCACCACGGCGACCGGCGCCAGCAGGCCGGAGAGGGTGCCGCGCCCCTTTCCAAGGACGGTGCCCCGAGGGCCGGGCAGCGCCGGGGAGGTGACGAAGACGCACGTACCGCCCACGATCAGGACCGCGCTGAGCAGGATCCCGGACGCCGGCGGGGCGACACCCGTCAGCGCGCCGACCAGGGCCGGGCCGGAGACGTAGAGCAGTTCCTCGGCGACGCCGTCCAGTCCGTAGGCGCGGACCAGCGTATCCGGTTCCGGAGCCAGTTCGGCCCATACCGCACGCATGGCCGGCCCCAGCGGAGGTGCGCACGCGCCCGTGAGGGCCGCCGCCGCGGCGAGGGCCGGCGGCGGTGCCCCGGGGCGCCAGGTCAGCGCGGCCAGCACGCAGAGCAGGACGCCGTACAGCAGGGCCATGGGCGGCAGCGTGCGCCGGGGACCGTACCGGTCGGTCAGGGAGGCGCGCCACGGCATCAAAAGGACCGCCGTGGCGCCGAACAGGGACAGCACGAGGCCGGATACGGCGTAGGAGCCGGTGGACCGGGTGACGGACAGCAGCACCGCCAGAGAGACCGTGCCGTAGGCCAGGCGGGCGGTGAGGGCGGAGGCGAAGGTGCGGCGGGCGTGGGGCAGGCGCAGTACGGCGGCGTACGTGGGCCGCGCGACGGCATGTGTGGACATGCTGATGTTCCTCTGGTGGAGGCGGAGGAGCGGACACCGAGGGACGCGAGGGCCGGTGGTTCGTCACGGCCTCGCGGTCCGGGGTGCGCTCTACGCCAAGGAGAGGAACATGGCCGCCAAGTTAGCAGCAGGGCCGGCCGGTCGGCGATCGGTCAGCCCTGGGTCAGGCCCGCGACCAGCTCGTCCGCCGCGCGGTACGGGTCCAGCTCGCCGGCGACGATGCGCTCCGCGAGCGCGCTGAGGCGGCGGTCGCCGTGCAGGTCGCCGATGCGCTCGCGCAGCGCCGTCACCGCGATGGTCTCCACCTCGCGGGCCGCGCGGGCCCTGCGGCGCTCGGCCAGCACCCCGCGTTCCTCCATCCACGCCCGGTGCTTCTCCAGGGCCTCGACGACCTCGTCGACGCCCTCGGCACGGGCGGCGACCGTCTTCACGATCGGCGGACGCCAGTCGCCGGGGCCACGGGCCTCGCCGAGGCCCAGCATGTGGTTCAGTTCGCGGGCGGTGGCGTCCGCGCCGTCCCGGTCCGCCTTGTTGACGACGTACACGTCGCCGATCTCCAGGATGCCCGCCTTGGCCGCCTGGATGCCGTCACCCATGCCGGGGGCCAGCAGGACCACGCTGGTGTCCGCCTGGGAGGCGATCTCGACCTCCGACTGGCCCACGCCCACCGTCTCGACCAGGATCACGTCGCAGCCCGCGGCGTCGAGGACCCGGATCGCCTGGGGCGCGGCCCAGGCGAGGCCGCCCAGGTGGCCTCGGGTGGCCATCGAGCGGATGTAGACGCCCGGGTCGGAGGCGTGCTCCGACATGCGGACGCGGTCGCCGAGCAGGGCGCCGCCGGAGAAGGGCGAGGACGGGTCGACGGCCAGGACGCCGACCCGCCTGCCCTGCTTGCGGTACGCCGTGACGAGCGCGGAGGTCGAGGTCGACTTGCCGACCCCCGGGGAGCCGGTCAGGCCCACCACGTAGGCGTTGCCGGTCAGCGGGGCCAGCGCCGCCATGACCTCTCTGAGCTGCGGGGACGCCCCCTCCACCAAGGAGATCAGCCGGGCCACGGCCCGCGGCCGGCCTTCCCTGGCCTGGGCCACCAGAGAGGAGACGTCCTGCATCAAACAGCTCCGTTCAGTTCACAGACGTACAGATGCGCACAACGAGAGTGCTCACGCCTTCGGTACCCGCACGATCAGCGCGTCACCCTGGCCGCCGCCACCGCACAGCGCGGCCGCGCCGGTGCCGCCGCCGCGCCGCTTGAGCTCCAGCGCCAGGTGCAGCACCAGACGGGCGCCGGACATGCCGATCGGGTGTCCGAGGGCGATCGCGCCACCGTTCACGTTCACCTTTTCGGTGGACACGCCGAGGTCCTTCATGGACTGCACGGCGACGGCGGCGAAGGCCTCGTTGATCTCGATCAGGTCCAGGTCGGAGACCTCCAGGCCCTCCTTCTTCAGAGCGTGCTGGATGGCGTTGGACGGCTGCGACTGCAGGCTGTTGTCCGGGCCCGCCACATTGCCGTGCGCGCCGATCTCGGCGAGCCAGGTGAGGCCCAGCTCCTCGGCCTTGGCCTTGCTCATCACGACCACGGCCGCCGCGCCGTCGGAGATCTGGGACGACGACCCGGCCGTGATCGTGCCGTCCCTGCTGAAGGCAGGGCGCAGCTTGCCCAGGGACTCCACGGTGGTGTCGCCGCGGATGCCCTCGTCCTTGCTGAACAGGACCGGGTCGCCCTTGCGCTGCGGGATCTCCACCGGGGTGATCTCGGCCTCGAACAGGCCGTTCTTCTGCGCGGCGGCCGCTCGCTGGTGGGACAGGGCGGCGATCTCGTCCTGCTCGGCGCGGCCGATGCCCAGACGGGTGTTGTGCTTCTCCGTGGACTCGCCCATGGGGATGTTCTCCCACGGGTCGGTCAGGCCGTCGTGGGCCATCGCGTCGAGCATCTGGACCGCGCCGTACTTGAAGCCCTCGCGGGACTTCGGCAGCAGGTGCGGGGCGTTGGTCATGGACTCCTGGCCGCCGGCCACGACGATGTCGAACTCGCCGGCGCGGATCAGCTGGTCCGCCAGCGCGATGGCGTCGAGGCCGGAGAGGCACACCTTGTTGATGGTGAGCGCCGGGACGTTCATGGGGATGCCGGCCTTGACGGCGGCCTGGCGGGCCGGGATCTGACCGGCGCCCGCCTGGAGCACCTGGCCCATGATCACGTACTGCACCTGGTCGCCGCCGATCCCCGCACGGTCGAGGGCGGCCTTGATCGCGAAGCCGCCGAGGTCGGCTCCGGAGAAGGACTTGAGGGAGCCGAGCAGTCGTCCCATGGGCGTGCGCGCGCCCGCGACGATCACAGAGCTGGTCGTTCCAGAAGGCATGAGCTGCGATCCCCTTACCGGCCTGCCCAGGCCGAGGAGTGAACGAGGGTTTACTTCGAATGTACTGAGTGGCACTCCGTGCCGTCATCGGGCTGTCAGTGTGATCGCTCGCACGTTGCGTAACCACCGCGGTGGCGCTGCACTGAAATCATGCTGACGCGAATCGACCACATCGGGATCGCCTGCCACGACCTCGACGCCACCGTCGAGTTCTACCGGGCCACGTACGGATTCGAGGTGTTCCACACCGAGGTCAACGAGGAGCAGGGCGTGCGCGAGGCCATGCTCAAGATCAACGAGACCTCGGACGGCGGCGCCTCCTACCTCCAGCTGCTGGAGCCGACCCGCGAGGACTCCGCGGTCGGCAAGTGGCTGGCCAAGAACGGGGAGGGCGTCCACCACATTGCCTTCGGCACGGCGGATGTGGACGCGGACGCCTCCGAGATCCGCGACAAGGGCGTACGCGTGCTGTACGACGAGCCGCGACGGGGTTCGATGGGATCGCGGATCACCTTCCTGCACCCCAAGGACTGCCACGGCGTCCTGACAGAACTGGTCACTTCGGCCCCGGTTGAGTCCCCTGAGCACTGACCGCCGTACATAAGGGCCGGTAGGGTTGGGGGCGGTCGTCTCCGAAAGCTGGGGGCGACCGTTCCGGGGTCCGGGTTTCGGGGGACGAGCGTCGGGGCGGCAGCCCGTGCTCCGCCGTTGATCTGACACCATTCCCCGGGGGCCCCGTTCGGCGGAGGACGAGGCTCGTTGGAGAAGCTGACCAGGGGACGGATGGGACCGCGCAGTGCGGGGCTACGAGAGCCAGGAGCGAGAGCCGGCGGCTGACGTCGACCACCTCACTCGGTTCGAGGCCGAGATGAAGCGGCTGAGGACCGAGCGGGAGAAGGCGATCCAGCACGCCGAGGACCTCGGCTACCAGGTCGAGGTGCTGCGCGCCAAGCTGCACGAGGCGCGCCGCACCCTGATGACCCGGCCCGCCTTCGACGGCGGTGACATCGGCTATCAGGCCGAACAGTTGCTCCGCAATGCCCAGATGCAGGCCGATCAGCTGCGGCAGGAAGCCGAGCGGATGGCCGCCGAGGCCCGTGCGCAGACCCAGCGGATCCTGCAGGAGCACGCCGAGCAGGCGGCCCGGCTCCAGGCCGAGCTGCACCAGGAGGCCGTGACCCGGCGGCAGCAGCTCGACCAGGAGCTGGCCGAGCGCCGCGCCACCGTCGAGTCGCACGTCAACGAGAACGTGGCGTGGGCGGAGCAGCTGCGTGCCCGCACCGAGCAGCAGGCCCGCCGGCTGCTGGAGGAGTCCCGCGCCGAGGCCGAGCAGGCGATGGCCGCCGCCCGCGCGGAGGCCGAGCGGCTGACCCGGGAGGCCCGGGAGCGGCTGCAGAGCGAGGCCGAGTCGGCCCGCACGGAGGCCGAGCAGATCCTGCGCCGCGCCCGCACGGACGCCGAGCGCCTGCTGAACGCCGCCTCCACGCAGGCCCAGGAGGCCACCGACCACGCCGAGCGGCTGCGCACCGACGCGGCCGGCGAGTCGGACACCGCCCGCAGGCAGGCCACCGAGCTGACCCGGGCCGCCGAGGAACGGATGGCGGCGGCCGAGGAGGCGCTGCGCAAGGCCCAGGCGGAGGCCGAGAAGGTCGTCACGGAGGCCAAGGAGGCCGCCGCCAAGGCCCTGGCCGGCGCCGAGGCCGCCAACGAGACGCGGACCCGCACGGCCAAGGAGCAGGTCGCCAGGCTGGTCGAGGAGGCCACCAAGGAGGCCGAGCAGACCAGGTCGGAGGCCGAGCAGCTGGTCGCGGACGCCCGCGCCGAGGCTGAGAAGATCCTCGCGGAGGCGTCCGAGAAGGCCCGCACGGTCACCGCCGAGGAGAGCGCGACCCAGCTGTCCAAGGCGGCCAAGACCGCCGAGGACGTGCTGAACAAGGCCTCCGAGGAGGCCAAGCGGACCACCCGGGCCGCCGCCGAGGAGGCCGAGCGGATCCGCACCGAGGCCGAGGCCGAGGCGGACCGGCTGCGCGCCGAGGCGCACGACATCGCCGAGCAGCTCAAGGGCGCGGCGAAGGACGACACCAAGGAGTACCGCGCCAAGACGGTCGAGCTGCAGGAGGAGGCCCGTCGGCTGCGCGGCGACGCCGAGCAGCTGCGCGCCGACGCGGTCGCCGAGGGCGAGTCGATCCGTGCGGAGGCCCGCCGGGAGGCGGTCGCGCAGATCGAGGAGGCGGCCAAGTCCGCCGAGGAGCTGCTGGCCAAGGCCAAGGCGGACGCCGACGAGCTGCGACAGACCGCGACGACCGACAGCGAGAAGGTCCGCACCGAGGCCATCGAGCGGGCCACCGCGCTGCGCCGGCAGGCCGAGGAGACCCTGGACCGGGCCCGCAAGGAGGCCGAGCGGCTGCGCGCCGAGGCCGGCGAGCAGGCCGAGCAGATCACGACGGACGCCGAGACCGCCGCGCGCGAGCTGCGGGAGGAGACCGAGCGCGCCGTCGAGGCCCGCCGCGCCGAGGCGGCGGGAGAGCTGACACGGCTCCAGACGGAGGCGCAGGAGCGGCTGGAGTCGGCCGAGCAGGCGCTCGCGGACGCCCGCGACGAGGCCGCCCGGATCCGCCGCGAGGCCACCGAGGAGAGCGAGCGGCTGCGCAGCGAGACCGCCGAACGGATCCGCACGCTCCAGCAGCAGGCCGAGGCCGAGGCCGAGCGGCTGCGCACCGAGGCCGCGTCCGACGCGTCCGCCTCGCGCGCCGAGGGCGAGGCCGTCGCCGTGCGGCTGCGCAGTGAGGCAGCCGCCGAGGCCGAGCGGCTCAAGGCGGAGGCCCAGGACACCGCCGACCGGCTGCGCGCGGAGGCGCAGGCCGCCGCCGAGCGGCTCGGCACCGAGGCGTCCGAGACGCTGGCCGCCGCCCAGGAGGAGGCCGCGCGGCGCCGCCGCGAGGCGGAGGAGCTGCTCGGCGCGGCCCGTGAGGAGGCCGAGGAGGAGCGCCGGCGGGCCCGCGAACAGAGCGAGGATCTGCTGGCCTCCGCCCGCAGGCGGGTGGAGGAGGCGCAGGCCGAGGCGACCCGGCTGGTGCAGGAGGCCGACCGGCGGGCCACCGAGATGGTGTCCGCCGCCGAGCAGCACGCCCAGCAGGTACGCGACTCGGTCGCCGGGCTGCACGAGCAGGCGCAGGAGGAGATCGCCGGGCTGCGCTCGGCCGCCGAGCACGCGGCGGACCGCACCCGGCGGGAGGCCGAGGAGGAGGCGGACCGGGTCCGCGCCGACGCCTACGCCGAGCGGGAGCGGGCGAGCGAGGACGCCTCGCGGGTCCGGCGCGAGGCGAACGAGGCGTCAAAGGCCGCCAAGGAACTGGCCGAGCGTACGGTCGCGGAGGCGATGGCGGAGGCCGAGCGGCTGCGCACGGACGCCGGCGAGTACGCCCAGCGGGTGCGCTCCGAGGCCTCGGACGCGCTCGCCGAGGCCGACCAGACGGCATCCCGTACCCGGGCGGACGCCCGTGAGGACGCCAACAGGATCCGCTCGGACGCGGCGACCCAGGCGGACACCCTCATCACCGAGGCGCGCAACGAGGCCGAGCGGCTCCAGAACGAGACGATCGCCGAGGCCGACCGGCTCCGTACGGAAGCCCTGAGCGAGGCGGAGCGGCTGCAGACGGCGACCGCCGCCGAGGCGGAGCGGGTGCGCGCCGAGGCTCTGGCGGCCGCCGAGCAGCTCGTCGGAGAGGCCACCGGCGAGGCCGAGCGGCTGCGCGCGGAGGCCGCCGAGACGGTCGGTTCGGCGCAGGCGCACGCCGAGCGGCTGCGGACGGACGCCGAACAGCTCAGGGCGGACGCGGAGGCGGCGGCCGAGCGGCTCCTCGGCTCGGCCCGTGAGGAGGCCGAACGGGCCCTGGACGAGGCCCGCAAGGAATCCAACAAGCGGCGTTCGGAGGCGGCCGAGCAGGTCGACACGCTCATCACCGAGACCACGGCCGAGGTGGACAAGCTGCTCGCGGAGGCGCAGGAGCAGGCGCTGAAGACCACCGCGGACGCCGAGTCGCAGGCCGACACCATGGTCGGCGCGGCCCGCGCCGAGGCCGAGCGGATCGTCGCCGAGGCGACCGTCGAGGGCAACGCCCGGGTGGAGAAGGCCCGTACGGACGCCGACGAGCTGCTGGTCGGCGCCCGCCGGGACGCGACCGCGATCAGGGAGCGCGCGGAGGAGCTGCGCGACCGCATCACCGCCGAGATCGAGGAGCTGCACGAGCGGGCCCGGCGCGAGGCCGCCGAGACGATGAAGTCCACCGGCGACCGCTGCGACGCGCTCATCAAGGCGGCCGAGGAGCAGCTGGCGAAGGCCGAGGCGAAGGCCAAGGAGCTGGTCTCGGAGGCCAACTCCGAGGCGGGCAAGGTGCGTATCGCGGCCGTGAAGAAGGCGGAGGGGCTGCTCAAGGAGGCCGAGCAGAAGAAGGCCAGCCTCGTCAAGGAGGCCGAGGAGCTCAAGGCCGAGGCGATCCGCGAGGCCCGGCGCACGGTCGAGGAGGGCAAGCGCGAGCTGGAGATCCTGGTGCGCAGGCGCGAGGACATCAACGCCGAGATCTCCCGGGTCCAGGACGTCCTGGAGGCGCTGGAATCCTTCGAGGCGCCGTCGTCCGGCAAGGACGGCGGGGTCAAGGCCGGTGCGACGGTGGGCGCCCCCCGATCGGGTGGCAAGGCGTCAGACGGCTAGCCTGAGGGATGCGTTCCGGTAACGTCTGGGGGCTTTGCCCGACTCGTTGGCAAGCCATCCGGCCGTCAGCCACTCAAAAGGGGTCTCATTCTCCAGATCAAACACGTATCCGCTCGATGACACACCGCTTCGGCCCCTAGGATTCCCCCTATCACCTCACCGGTCTCATTCGACAGGAACCCCATGAGCGACACTTCCCCCTACGGCTTCGAGCTTGTGCGGCGTGGGTACGACCGCGCTCAGGTGGACGAACGTATCTCCAAACTCGTCTCCGACCGTGACAGCGCTCTCGCCCGCATCACCGCCCTGGAGAAGCGCATCGAGGAGCTCCACCTCGAGACGCAGAACGCGCAGGCCCAGGTCACCGACGCCGAGCCGTCGTACGCGGGTCTCGGTGCCCGGGTCGAGAAGATCCTGCGCCTGGCCGAGGAAGAGGCCAAGGAACTGCGTGAGGAGGCCCGGCGCGCGGCCGAACAGCACCGGGACCTCGCCGAGTCGGCGGCCCAGCAGGTCCGCAACGACGCCGAGGCCTACGCCACCGAGCGCAAGGCGAAGGCCGAGGACGAGGGCGTCCGCATCGTCGAGAAGGCGAAGGGCGAGGCCGCCCAGCTGCGTGCCGAGGCGCAGAAGGACGCGCAGTCCAAGCGCGAGGAGGCGGACGCCCTCTTCGAGGAGACCCGCGCCAAGGCCGCGCAGGCCGCCGCCGACTTCGAGACGAACCTCGCCAAGCGCCGCGAGCAGTCCGAGCGCGACCTGGCCTCGCGTCAGCAGAAGGCCGAGAAGCGCCTCGCCGAGATCGAGCACCGCGCCGAGCAGCTGCGCCTGGAGGCGGAGAAGCTGCGCACCGACGCCGAGCGCCGTGCCCGCCAGACGGTGGAGACGGCCCAGCGCCAGGCCGAGGACATCGTGGCCGACGCCAACGCCAAGGCCGACCGCATCCGCTCGGAGTCCGAGCGCGAGCTGGCCGCGCTGACCAACCGCCGCGACTCGATCAACGCGCAGCTGACGAACGTCCGGGAGATGCTCGCGACGCTCACCGGTGCGGCCGTCGCCGCCGCGGGTTCGCCGACCGAGGACGAGCCGATCTCGCGTGGGGTGCCGGCGCAGCAGTCCCGGTAGGCACGGGTAGCGGCCGTACGGGCGCCTTCGTAGCCCCCTGCCCTCAAGTGGCAGGGGGCTTCCTCGCGTTTTAGCGTGGCCGCATGATCGAGCTCGAGGGGCTGACCAAGCGGTACGGCGAGAAGGTGGCGGTGGATCACCTCACGTTCGCCGTGCGGCCGGGCATCGTCACCGGGTTCCTCGGGCCTAACGGTGCCGGGAAGTCCACGACCATGCGGATGATCCTCGGGCTCGACCACCCCACCGCCGGTGACGTCCGCATCGACGGCAGGCACTACCCGCAGCTGAAGGACCCGCTGACGTACATCGGCGCCCTGCTGGACGCCAAGGCCGTGCACGGCGGGCGCAGTGCCTACAACCATCTGCTGTGCCTGGCGCAGAGCAACGGCATCCCGGAGCGCCGGGTGGCCGAGGTGCTGGAGACGGTCGGGCTCACGGCCGTGGCGCGGAAGAAGGCCAAGGGCTTCTCGTACGGCATGGGGCAGCGGCTGGGAATCGCCGCGGCGCTGCTCGGCGACCCGCGGATCCTGATGTTCGACGAGCCGGTCAACGGGCTGGACCCGGAGGGCATCCACTGGATCCGGAACCTGATGAAATCGCTGGCCGCCCAGGGGCGGACGGTGTTCGTCTCGAGCCATCTGATGAGCGAGATGGCACTGACCGCGGATCATCTCGTCGTCATCGGGCAGGGGCGGCTGCTCGCCGACACCTCCATGGCCGACTTCATCCGGACGAACTCGCGGTCGTACACGCGGATCCGCTCGCCGCAGCGCGAGCGGCTGCTCGATGTGCTGCACGCGGACGGGATCACCGTCGTCGAGGCGGGCGGGGCCGCCCTGGAGGTCGAGGGCGGCAAGGCCGAGCGGATCGGCGAGCTGGCGGCGCGCCACGGGATCGTGCTGCACGAGCTGAGCCCCCGGCAGGCCTCGCTGGAGGAGGCGTTCATGCAGCTGACCGCGGACGCGGTGGAGTACCACGCGCAGACCGGTCCGGGGGCCGCCCCGCGGGACTGGGGCGCCGACTGGAAGGGGGCCTGACGCCCGTGGCGACCGTACAGGTGCTCCGCTCCGAGTGGACCAAGATCCGGTCGGTGGCGTCCACGGTGTGGACGCTGTCGCTGGCCGTGGTGGTCACCATCGCCGTCGGGATGCTCATCTCCGCCCTGTCCAGGAGTCAGTTCCACTCGATGCCGGCCGAGGACCGGCTGGCGTTCGATCCGACGTACGTCAGCTTCGCGGGCATGAGCCTGGGCCAGCTCGCCATGATCGTGTTCGGGGTGCTGGTCGTGTCGAACGAGTACAGCACCGGCATGATCCGGGTCTCGCTGGCCGCCGTGCCGCGGCGTGCGGCCTTCCTGTCCGGCAAGATCGCCGTGGCCGGCGCGCTCGCCCTGGCGGTCGGCATGGCGACGAGCTTCGCCGCGTTCTTCCTCGGGCAGGCGATGCTCGGCCCGCACGCGGCGCGGCTCGGCGATCCCGGTGTGCTGCGCGCGGTGCTGGGGGGCGGGCTCTACATGGCGCTGATCGCGATGTTCTCCATGGGTGTCGCCGCGATGCTGCGCTCGCCGATGCTCTCGCTCGGCATCCTGATGCCGTTCTTCTTCCTGGTCTCGAACATCCTCGGCAACGTGGACGCCACGAAGAGGATCGGCCGGTTCCTGCCGGACCAGGCGGGCAGCCGGATCATGCAGGTGGTGCCGAGGCTCGGCGACGACACGCCGTACGGGCCGTGGGGCGGGCTCGGGATCATGCTGCTCTGGGTGATCGCGGCGCTCGCCGGCGGGTACGCACTCCTGCGGCGCCGAGACGCTCAGTAACGGCCTCCGTCACCTGCCGTAGTGTTCTGGCTTTGCATTCTCTTGGGCGGAACCGTCAGCGCCTCGATATCCTCCTAACCCTTACGGGGGCGTCTGCCCCGGCTGTCCTGAACCTTTCGATGGGTGCGGAGCATGATCGAGGCTGTCGGCCTGACCAAGCGCTACGGCGACAAGACCGCCGTGCACGACCTTTCCTTCCAGGTGCGTCCAGGAGCCGTCACCGGCTTCCTCGGGCCCAACGGCTCGGGCAAGTCGACGACGATGCGGATGATCCTCGGGCTGGACAATCCGACGTCCGGGTCGGTGACGATCGGCGGCTACCCGTACCGCAAGCTGCCCAACGCCCCCCGCCAGGTCGGCGCACTGCTCGACGCGAAGGCCGTGCACGGGGGCCGGACCGCCCGCAACCACCTGCTGAGCCTCGCCCAGCTGTCCGGCATCCCGGCCCGGCGGGTGGACGAGGTGCTCGGCGTGGTCGGTCTGCAGGACGTGGCGAGAAAGCGCTCCAAGGGCTTCTCGCTCGGCATGGGCCAGCGCCTCGGCATCGCCGCCGCGCTGCTCGGCGACCCGCAGGTGCTGCTGTTCGACGAGCCGGTCAACGGCCTCGACCCCGAGGGCATCCTCTGGGTCCGCAACCTGATGAGGGCCCTGGCCGCGGAGGGCCGCACGGTCTTCGTCTCCTCGCACCTGATGAGCGAGATGGCGCTGACCGCCGACCATCTCATCGTCATCGGGCGCGGCCAACTGCTCGCCGACATGAGCGTCAAGGACTTCATCTCCGCCAACTCCGCGGACTTCGCCCGGGTGCGCACCCCCGACACCGAGCCGCAGCAGCGCGAGAAGCTCAGCGCCGCGCTCGCCGAGGCGGGCGGCCATGTGCTGCCGGAGCAGGACGGCGCGCTGCGGGTGACCGGGCTGCCGCTGCCCCGGATCAGCGACCTCGCGCACGAGGCGGGCGTACGGCTGTGGGAGCTGTCGCCGCACCAGGCCTCGCTGGAGGAGGCGTACATGCGGATGACGCAGAGCGCCGTGGACTACCGCTCGACCGTCGACCAGAAAACGGGCCTGCAGCAGCCGCTGCCGCCGGGCGCCCAGCCGCCGATGCCGGTGCCCGGCCAGGGCCAGCCCGGCTGGTACGCCCCGCCGCCGCCCCAGCAGGGCGGTCAGCCGTTCGCGATGCCGCAGGTGCCCGCGGGGCCCTACGGCGGCCCGCAGACGCCCGGTTACGGCGCCCCCGCCGCCCCGGGCGTCCCCAACCCCTACGCCCAGCGGGCCGCCTCCCCCGCGCAGGCCCAGACGCCGGGCGGCACCCCGCAGGGCGGGCCGGCCGTCCCGGCGCCCCAGTCGCAGCCGGCCGCTCCGGCGCCGCAGGCAGCCTCGGCCCCGCCCGCGCCGCAGCAGACGCCCGCCGCCGCTCCCCCGGCCCCGGCCGCCGCCCCCGCCGACCTGACCAAGCCCGAGGACGCCCGATGAGCACCCACCAGCCCCCGATGCCGCAGGCCGCCCCCTCCACCGCTCCCGCTCCCGCTCCCGACTGGCAGGCGGCACCCGGCGGGGCGTACCCCGGTTACACCTCGCCGATCCCGGTGCGGCGCACCCACCTCGGGCACGCGCTTGCCTCCGAGTGGACGAAGATCAAGTCGGTGCGGTCGACGATGTGGACGCTCGGCGTGTTCATCGTGCTCGTCCTCGGCATCGGCCTGATGGCCGGCTCGCTGGTCAGGTCCAACTCCTCGCCGGAGACGCTGTCGGGCCAGAACCCGCTGCAGTTCGGCTTCTTCGGCCTGCTCATCGGCAGCATGTGCGTCATCACCCTCGGCGTGCTGACCACGGCCTCCGAGTACGGCACGGGCATGATCCGTACCACGATGACCGCGTGCCCGAGCCGCATCCGGGTGCTCGCCGCCAAGGCGATCGTGTTCTTCGTGGTCGCCTTCGTCGTGGCCCTGGCCACCTCCGGCTTCGTCGCCATGGTCCACGCGTCCATGCTGAAGGGGGTGGGCGGCTCCCGCACCCCCTCCACCGACGACTGGCTCAAGGCGACCGTCGGCATCAGTCTCTACCTGGCGCTGCTCGGACTGTTCTCGCTGCTCGTCGGCTCGGTCATCCGGCACTCCGCGGGCGCCATCACCATCATGATCGGCGCCGTGCTGGCCCCGCTGGTGATCGCACTGTTCATGGCCTCGCAGTCCCTGGCGAAGGTGCGGCAGTGGCTGCTGGAGTACTCGATCCCGAGCCAGATGAGCTGCTTCTACGACAACTCCCTGAGCAGTTCGGGCCCTTCGGGCTGGGACCCGCTGTGGATCATGCTGGGCCTGACGGCGGCCGCGTTCGCCGGTGCCTGCGTGCTGCTGCAGCAGCGGGACGTGTGACCCGTCCGGGACCCGGGCCCTAGGGCCTGTTTCGAAAGTAGCGTCGTCCGCCCGGAGGGCGGGGTTCGCGGCGTCTGGTGCGGTGCATCGCAAGGCGGAGGGTCGTCCTCGTACCGGGCGTACGTGGACGATCCCGACAACGCGGCGAGATGCCGTGCCAGGCGTCGCGGACCAGACGGGACTTTCGAAACACGCCCTGGTGCCGCGGCAGGCAACGTTTGCCCGTCAAGGAGCGGCGTCCGGTGCGTGCTCTCGGCGTGCCGGGTGCAAGCCCTCGTACTGGATGTACGTGGGTTTGTGCCCGGTGCGGCGAGTGGGGGCACCTCCCACGCCCTTGAGGCAGTGGGGGAGCGTGCCGGGCGTCGCGACGGGGCGAACGCTGCCTGTCGCGGCACTAGAACCTCGGCGCGTCACGGGACCGCTGCACCCGTGTGGTGCGGCGGTCCTTCGCGTTCCAGCACGCCTTGTGCCAGTGGCGGCGGTCGTCGACGCCCGCGTACTCCGGCCAGGCCACCACGTGCGGGACGCCGGAGGGAATCATCTGGTCGCACCCCGGACAGCGGTAGGACTTGCCCTCGGCGCTCGCCCCGGCGACATGGCGCACGCTCCACTCCTCGCCCTGCCAGCTCTCGGCCGACTCCCAGCCGCCGTACCGGCCGACCCGGTCGTCCTCGGCGCTGCGGCCCGACGATCCGGCTGCCTTCGGTCGGTTGCGACGCGGGGACACGGGACACCTCTCGGGGCTGTACAGGAAGGACGGGCCGTATCCAGCCTACGCGCCGCCGAGTGGGGTACGCGGACGGAACCAACCCGCAGAAGTCCACCGCCAGGCGACCCATTCTGCAGACAATCCGCAAATCTCTCCGCCAGGCCGTGTCCTGGGCACGTGTCAGGCGGTTATGCGGGGTGGGGGAGCTCCGGTCGGAGCCAAGGAAGCAGGAAACGCGATGTACGTAGGAAGTTTTGTGCTGGGCGCCCAGTTCCCGGGCCAGGGTCCGGGGGAGGCCCTGCACCGGGCGGTCCGCTCGGCGGAGGTCGCCGAGGAGGCCGGGCTGCACTCCGTGTGGCTCGCCGAGCACCATTTCGTGCCGTACGGCACATGCCCGTCCGCCGTCACCCTGGCCGCTCTGCTGCTCGGCCGCACCCACCGCATCCGGGTGGGCACGGCGGTCAGCGTACTGCCCACGGCCCACCCCGTGGCCCTCGGCGAGCAGGCCGCGCTGCTGCACGTGACGAGCGGCGGACGGTTCACGCTCGGGGTGGGCCGCGGCGGGCCCTGGGTGGACCTGGAGGTGTTCGGCACGGGCCTCGCGGCGTACGAACAGGGGTTCCCGGAGTCCCTCGATCTGCTGTTGCGCTGGCTGCGCGAGCCGTCGGTGTCGGCGTCCGGCGAGCGGTTCAGCTTCCGCGAGGTGCCGGTCGTGCCGCGCCCGTCGGAGGCGCTGACGGAGGCCCCGGGACCCGAGGTCGTCGTCGCCTGCACCTCCCCGGCGAGCGTACGGCTGGCCGCCGAGCGCGGACTGCCCATGCTGCTCGGCATGCACGTGGGGGACGAGGAGAAGGCCGAGATGGTCGCCCTGTGGCGGCGCTGCGCCCGGGCCGCCGGCCGGCCGGCCGAGGAGATCTCCGGCGCCGCGCACGTCTCCGCCGGGGTGTGCCAGCTCGCGGACCGGCGCACGGACGCGGCGGAGACGCTGCTGAAGGCGATGCCGGGCTGGCTGAGGCAGGGTCTGGAGGCGCATGTGACGGTCGACGGCCGGGCGCGCGCGATGCGCGATCCGCACGCCTACACCGAACTGCTCTGCGGCCTGCACCCGGTCGGCACCCCACGGCTGGCCGCCGACCGGCTCACGGCCACCTCGGAACGCACCGGCATCTCCCGATTCGCCCTGCTCGTGGAGGGCTCGGGCGATCTCGCCGCGACGGAGGAGAACCTGCGGCGGCTCGGCGCCGAGGTGCTGCCCCAGTTGCGCTGAGCGGGCCGGTGACTCCCCGGATGGGGGCTTGCCGCCCCAGCGCCGAATGCACCTCCCCGGGTGGAGCGGCAAGCAGGCGGCTCACGACATCCGCCGCACCGGGGCCGCCCGTCAGCAGTCCCGGAGCTCCGGCGACTGGTTGAGCAACTGGCTGCGCACCGAGGTGAAGCGGGCCAGCGTCTCGTCCACCGAGGCGTCCAGTGGGAACACCGCCACCCGGTGGCAGTTCTGGAACGCCAGCCGCACACCGAAGTGCCGTTGCAGCGCACCGCGGATGGCGTCACTCGCGAGCGCACGCAGCAGCTGACCGCGTGCCTGCTCGTCCGGCGGGGGCGTCTGGTTGTCGGCGAACGCTCCACCGTCGACCTTCAGCTGGGCCACCAGGGAGCTGATCATCTCCCATGCGTAGGGCAGGGAGGTCCGGACGCAGTCGACGAATGCTGCTTCGTCGACCTCGCCTCGCTCGGCCTGTTCGAGTAGGGCCGGTGAGACGTCGAGCGACATGGGTTCTCCTCTCGCACCCCCGAAGAGCGGGGGTTGCCGGACGGGTAAGGGAGTTCGCGATATCGAACACGCTCAGTACCTATGCGGCGACCTCCCGTTCACTACCGTAGGCAACGGTCGGTGACCACACCAGCAGAACGCGTATATGGAACGATCCCTTTACGGGCACAATCGGCCAGGGATGAACAAGAGTTTCCAGGGACAATTGGGGCGATCGATCGGGAGCGGGACGGGCGAATCGCGCGCACGCCGAGGCGTCGAGTAGCGTTGCCGACCATGCGTCTCGTCATTGCCCGATGCTCGGTCGACTACGCCGGCCGGCTCACCGCCCACCTGCCCTCGGCGCCCCGCCTGATCCTGGTCAAGGCGGACGGCAGCGTCTCCATCCACGCCGACGACCGGGCCTACAAGCCCCTCAACTGGATGTCGCCGCCCTGCACGCTCAAGGAGGGCGCGGGCGAGGAGGAGGGCGTGTGGACGGTCGTCAACAAAGCGGGCGAGAAACTGATCATCACGATGGAGGAGATCCTCCATGACTCCTCGCACGAACTCGGCGTGGATCCGGGCCTGATCAAGGACGGCGTGGAAGCGCACCTCCAGGAGCTGCTGGCCGACCGCATCGAGACGCTGGGCGACGGCTACACGCTCGTCCGCCGCGAGTACATGACGGCCATCGGCCCGGTGGACATCCTGTGCCGGGACGCCGAGGGCCGGACCGTCGCGGTCGAGATCAAGCGGCGGGGCGAGATCGACGGCGTCGAACAACTCACGCGCTACCTGGACCTGTTGAACCGCGACCCCCACCTGGCGCCCGTCCGCGGCATCTTCGCCGCGCAGGAGATCAAGCCCCAGGCCCGCGTCCTCGCCACCGACCGCGGCATCAACTGCCACGTCCTCGACTACGACGCCCTACGCGGCATCGAGGACGACAAGCTCCGCCTGTTCTGAGGCGACGCTCCGTCCGCGCTACACCACCGTGTTGTAGCCGGTCGGTGTTCGCGTACCGGCGCTCTGCGACGCGCTCGCCGGGCTGCTGGAGGCCGGACCGCTCGCCGAGTCCGTGGTCGTGGGAGGCGTGGTCGTGGTCGTGGGCGGCGGCGGCGGGCTGGAGGTGTCCGTGGGCGGCGGCGAGGACGTCCCCGTGCTCGACGGACTCGACTTGGACGGCGTCGGCGAAGTGGGCTTGGTCGTCCTGGACTTGGACGGTGTCGGCGTCGTGCCACTGGTGTGGCCCGGGTCCGCCGAGGGGGACGTGGCCGGCTGGGACGGTGTCGGATCGTCCGTCGTGCCGTGGGTGCCGTCGGGGCCCGGGTTCGTCGGGTGGGTCGCCGGGGCGGCCGAGCCGGAGCCCGCCGGCGGGGTCCGGTTGGGGTCGGCGCCCAGATTGCCGTCGGACGGGTCCTGGCTCGCCGAGGGGTTGACGTCGACCTTGCCGGCCGGGTTCCTGTCGGCGTTCTCGTTGGACGTCATGCCGAGCGTGACGACCGTACCGAGCACCGCGGCGAGCAGCGCACCGGAGCCGGCCGCGACGAGGTTGCGGCGGGCCAGCCGGCGGAAGCCGCCGCCGCTCGGCGTGGCGTCCGGGATCCGCCGGGTGACCAGGGGGTCGCCGAGGGGCACGTACGGCGGCGGCGCCGACTCCTCGTGCCGTGTCTCCGGCTGCTCCTCCCCCGCCGTCGCCGCGATCCCCGGTATGTCGCCCGAGAGGTCGGCGACCAGGGCCAGGGCGCGCCGGCCGGCGACCGTGCCGCGCTTGTCCGCGAGTGCCCCGCGCAGCCCGATGGACGCCTCCAGCTCGGCGCGCGCCCGGTCGAGCCGACCGCCGCACAGCGCGAGAACACCCAACTCGTGGTGGAAATAGGCTTGTTCGGGCACCTCACCGGCGAGCCGGGAGGCTTCGGCGCCGGAGCGCAGGACCCGTTCCCAGGCGCTCCAGTGCAGCCCGGCGGCGAACGCGGGCGCGGCCGTGCGGGCCAGCCGTACCCCGCAGCTCTCCTCCCCCTCGGGGGAGGGAACCGTGTGCGGCACGATCGCGGCGAGCGCGGCCAGCACCGCGTCGGCCTCCGCGCACACCCGTTCGGGCGTGACCGACGGGTGCCCGGCCCACCAGGCGTAGTGCTCGGCGGCGGCCAGTGCCTGGGCGGGGGCGTCGTCGGCGAACCCGGCGGCCTCCAGCTGGGTCAGCACACCGGCCGCGAGCCGGTAGCGGGCGCCGACCGGGGAGACCAGTCCACAGGCGGCCAGCTCGCCGAGGGCGGCGTCGGCGTGGGTGTCGCCGATCAGCGCCGGCAGATGCGCCTGGTGCGGCACCTCGCCGCCGAGGGCGACGGCGAAGCGCAGGGTGGCGCGGGCGGAGGCGCTGAGCCTGGAGGCGAGCAGCGGGGCGGGCGCCGCGGCCTCGCCGAGGGAGGGCAGCGGGACCTCGTCGGCCGTGTCCAGGGGCAGTTCCGCCGAGGGTCGTACGTCCTCGAAGACGCCGTACTCGTCCACCGCCCCGGCGCCGGCCCGCAGCTGGTCGCGCTGCCGGAGCAGCGCACCGGCCTGGACGAACCGCAGCGGCAGCCCCTCGGACTCGAACCACAGGTCGCCGGCCCAGTTGGCCTCCTCCTCGGTGAGGACGCGGCCCGCGGTCCGCTCCAGGATCTCCACGCCCCCGGCACGGTCGAGGCCGCTGAGGAAGACCTCCTCGACCTGCGACTCGGGGGACGGCGGGGGCACGTCGGGGGTGGCGCCGACCAGAAACGCGCACTCGGGGGTCGCTTCGAGCAGTTCGTCGAGGGCGGCACCGCCGAACTCGATGTCGTCCAGCACCACGACCGCGCCGATCTCCCGGACGAGCGCGCGCAGCTCGTCCGGTTCCGGGCGGTGACGCGGGCTGACGTAGACGGCGTGGAAGAGGTCGTGGAGGAGGTCGTTCACGGTGCGGTGGAAGCCGTTGAGGTGCACCACGCCGTCGGGTGCGAGGTCCTGGCAGTCCTCGCCGACGAGGTCCAGCAGCGCGGTGCGGCCGGAGCCGCCGGGGCCGGTGAGCCTGACGGAGCGGCCACGTGCCAGCAGTCGGACCAGGCGCTCGCGTTCGTCCTGGCGTTCCAGCAGGGAGAGCGCCGGCTGGGCGGGACCCGGCGGCACGGGCGGCCGCGCGGCCCGCTCGGTGTCGGCGCGCTCGGCGGCGGTGCGCTTGCGGGGGCGCTCCGGGCGTTCGACGGGCGGGCAGGGTTCTATCTCGCTGCCGTCGACGGGGTTCACGGTCAGGAGCAGGTCGCCGGAGACGACCCGCGCCGTGCGGGCGAGCGACGGCGTGCTCTGTCCGAAGTCGGAGGTCAGGGATTCCCGGGGCGGGCGGCGGCTGTGCGCCTGGCCGTGCTCCTCGGGTCCCGGGTTGATCGGGTCCATAGGTTCAAGCCCCCCAAAAGCGTCGTGTGCCCGTGATGTCCGGCCCCTCCCGGCCTTGTCGCACACCGCGCTGTCGCTTCTGGTCCGGGCCCGCTCGATCGAGGGTGGCGAGACGGCGGGCGACCGAACCCTAAACCTTCGCACAGTATCTCCGACAGGGCGGGGTGCCGTGCGGTCCGAGACGTCACAGTCCGGTGAGGATTGCCCCCGACGTGCGCTTCGGCGGCTGCGCCCGGGTCTCCCCCGTCGCCCGTTTCCCACCCGCTCGCACCGTTGTCCCCGCCCCCGCCGGCCGCACCCGGGCGATCCGCCCTGCGCGTCGCTCCGGGATCCGGCCGGTCCACGCGGTCACACTCGGGGCAGTGACTCCACCCCGATGCCGCCCTCGATGGCGAGGATGCGGTGCAGACGGGTGGCGACCAGCAGGCGCTGCATCTGCGGCGGGACACCGCGCAGCACCAGACGGCGACCGCAGCGGCCGGCCCGCCGATGGGCACCCATGATCACACCGAGTCCGGTGGCGTCCCAGGAGTCCAGTTCGGACAGGTCGAGCACCAGGTCGCCGACGCCGCCGTCGACGGCCGAGTGCAGGGCCGTACGGGCGTCCGCCGCGCTGCGGACGTCGAGGCGGCCCCCGACGACCAGCTCGGCGTGGTCGCCCCTGATGTGCATATGCGCTCCCCGTTGAGTGCGGTTGGCTGCTCCGTGACCTTGCACCGTCTGACTGTGTCGGTGGCGGTGCGGTTGCTGCTTGTAAGCGAACCGATACCGAATTCACCCCGGGGAGTGATGTTCCCGGGGTGAATGTCGGTGACGGGACGGCTCAGTACTTGTAGAAGCCCTGCCCGCTCTTGCGGCCGATGTCACCGGCGTCCACCATCCGGCGCATCAGCTCCGGCGGGGCGAACTTCTCGTCCTGGGACTCGGTGTAGATGTTGCCGGTGGCGTGGAGCAGGATGTCCACGCCGGTGAGGTCGGCGGTGGCGAGCGGCCCCATGGCGTGCCCGAAGCCCAGCTTGCAGGCGAGGTCGATGTCCTCGGCGGTGGCGACGCCGGACTCGTAGAGCTTGGTCGCCTCCACGACGAGGGCGGAGATCAGACGGGTGGTGACGAAGCCGGCCACGTCCCGGTTGACGACGATGCAGGTCTTGCCGACGGACTCGGCGAACTCCCGCGCGGCGGCCAGGGTGTCGTCACTCGTCTTGTAGCCGCGGACCAGCTCGACGAGCTGCATCATCGGCACCGGCGAGAAGAAGTGGACACCGACGACCCGTTCGGGGTGCTCGGTGGCCGCCGCGATCTTGGTGATCGGGATGGCGGAGGTGTTGGAGGCAAGCACGGCCTCCGGGCGCACCAGCTTGTCGAGGGCACGGAAGATCTCGTGCTTGACCTCGAGCTTCTCGAAGACGGCCTCGACGACGATGTCGGCCTCGGCGGCGGCGTCCAGGTCGGTCGTCGGGGTGATGCGGGCGAGGGCGGCCTCGGCGTCGTCCGCGGCCAGCTTGCCCTTGCCCACGAACTTGTCGTAGGAGGCCTTGATGCCGTCGGTGCCGCGCTTCAGTGCCTCGTCGGTGACGTCGCGCAGGACGACGTCCCAGCCCGCCTGCGCGGCGACCTGAGCGATCCCGGACCCCATGAGACCGGCCCCGATGACGGCGAGCTTCCGTGCCACTCCGACTCCCTTGAACGCGCTTCAAGTCTGCTTCTCCGGCGGACCCTAGCGCTATGGCGGCGCTGTGTGAGCGGTTAGTAACGCGTGTCACGGTCTCAGAGCGTGAGACACCGGTCACGTCCCACACGACGGGCCCGGCGGGTGCGCCGTCGGCGGATCCGACGGAATCTGCGCCCCGCCACGGAAGCATCAATTCCGCACGAACCGGCACTCATTGGCGCTTCGCCGGTCGCCCGCCGCCCGGACCTCCCCGGCGCTGTGACCGAGAGGGACTCAGGAGTCCGGCCGTACCGCGCAGTTCACGGCCGTTTCGCACCATGAGCACTCGATGTCCTCGAGGAGGACCAGCACTTCTCGGGGCACTTCCGCCGGTTCGCGGTCCGTGCGGAGACGGCGGCCGACGGTGACGAACACCGCCTTGGTGGGTGCCGGCCGGGGAAGAAGGCCTCGGCCTTTGCGGGCACTCGGCCACGCCGACCGCCCTGCACAGGGTCGGGCAGCGAAATCCTGCCGCCGGCGCACCTCGCCGACAGCGGCTCACGGACCACGGTGCTCCCCGCCCGACCGCCTTCCGGCCCGAGGCGCCCGCGAGGGCTCCGCTCCGGCAGGAGGACCACCCTGCGGTGCGCCGGGCTTCGTGCCGCTGCGTCATCCGGTGGACGCGGTGTGCGACGCTTGCGCGGGGCAGGACCCGAGCGCGGATGCCCTACGGCGTCCTCGTCGCCGTAGGGTTCGCGGAGCCGGCGGTGACGGTGGGCACACGGGTGTTCCGGACGGCCGGGGCGTAACTACGCTGGTCGCATGGTCAATCTGACGCGCATCTACACCAGGACCGGCGACACGGGCACCACGGCGCTCGGCGACATGAGCCGGGTCGCCAAGACCGATCTGCGGATCTCGGCCTACGCCGACGCCAACGAGGCGAACGCGGTGATCGGCACCGCGATCGCGCTGGGCGGCCTGGACGCGGAGATCGTCGAGGTGCTCACGCGCGTCCAGAACGACCTGTTCGACGTGGGCGCGGACCTGTCGACACCGGTGGTGGAGAACCCGCGGTTCCCGCCGCTTCGGGTGGAGCAGTTCTACATCGACAGGCTGGAGGCGGACTGCGACCGCTTCAACGAGCGGCTGGACAAGCTCCGCTCCTTCATCCTGCCCGGCGGCACCCCGGGCGCGGCCCTGCTGCACCAGGCCTGCACGGTCGTACGCCGCGCCGAGCGCTCCACCTGGGCGGCCTTCCAGGTGCACGGCGACACGATGAACCCGCTCACGGCGACCTATCTCAACCGGCTCTCGGACCTGCTGTTCATTCTGGCGCGGGTGGCGAACAAGGAGACCGGCGACGTGCTGTGGGTCCCCGGTGGGGAGCGCTGAGCCCTCCCCCACCGGGGCTCGGCCGGGTCAGCGGTCGGTGTTGCTCGCGGCGTCCCGGTCGGCCGCGGCGGCAGCCGACTCGGCCGCGTCCACCTTCTTCTGCATCTCCGCGTACCCGGAGGGCTCGCCGGCGGACGCGCCGGACGCCGGCGGGGTCTTCGGGGACGCGGCGTCGTGGTGGGCGCAGCCCGCGGTGAGCGCCGTCAGCAGGGCCACCGCCGGCAGGGCGCCCGCCACCCGCCGCGCCCGCATCAGCTCGCCGCCTTCCCGCTGCCGCCCGCCTGGCACCAGGTGCGCACGGCGCCCAGATCCTTCTGGCGCTGCTTCAGGGTGGTCACCAGCGACTTGCGGAAGTCCAGCCGGTCCTTGAGGTACGTGGCGACCGCGGTGTGGCCCGCCTTCTCGGCGTTGTCCACGCGCTGCTGCAGCCGGGCGATCGAGCCACGGGTGCCGGGCCCGGCGTCCAGCCGCTTCAGGGCCCGCTCGATCCGGCGGTCGATCCTGGGCACCCGCTTGCACAGCTTCTGCGCCCCGTCGCCGGTCGGGGCCGGCTTCGGGGTGCTGTCGGCCGACGCGACCCCGGCGGTGCCCGCCACCGCGAGTACGGCCGCCATCGCGCCGCCCGCGAGCAGCGTGCGCGTACGTCGTCGTGCGTTCATCGTTTTCTCCGTTTCGTTCCCGGACCGGCCCGGTCGCCCGTCCGGCCCCTTTTCCGGACGGGCGGGTCGCCGTCCGTACGGGACGGAGGCTAGGGGCGGTCTTTGGGGAAACTCTGTGACCGGTTTGCCCCGGCTGTGCCGATCAGCCAGTCGCGCCGGCCCGGCAGCCGGCCGCCGTCCGCGGGCAGGCCCCCGCCGTCCGCCGGCAGCCGGACCTCGAAGCGGGCGCCGGTCCCGTCCGGACCGTCCGTGACGGTGACGCTCCCCCGGTGCAGTGCCGCCTGCTGGGCGACGAGGGTGAGGCCGAGCCCGGAGCCCGCGCTGTCCGGTCCCCGCTGGAACCGCTCGAAGATCCGGGCGCGGGCGTCGGGCGGCACGCCGGGACCCTGGTCGTCGACCGTGACGAGGAGTGCGTCTTCGGTGCCGGTCACGCCGACCCGCACCCGGGCCCGGCCCTGTGCGTCGCGGCCGTGGGCGAGGGCGTTGCCGAGCAGGTTGTCCAGCAGCAGCCGCAGGCCCGGTTCCCAGCCGTGCACGGTGAGTCCGGGGGCGGCGTCGAGGGTGACGTCCGCGTCCGGGGCGCGGCGACGCGCCTCGGCGACGGCCGTGTCGGCGAGGTCGGCGAGGTCGACCGGCCGCAGCGAGTCGGCCTCCACGAGATCCGCTCGTCCCAGGTCGCGCAGCATCACCAACAGGCCGAGCAGCCGGGCGTGTTCGCGGTGCAGGTCGGCCAGGACCTCGGCGCGTTCGGCGTCCGGCAGGTCGGGGTGGTCGGTGATGATGTCGAGGTTGGTGCCCATGCTCATCAGCGGGGTGCGCAGTTCGTGCGCGGCGGCGGAGGAGAAGGAGCGGGCGGTGTCCAGGGCCTGGCCGGTGCGGGCGGCCTGTTCGTCGTAGCGGGCGAGGACCGTCCTGAGGGTGGCGGCGAGTTCGTCGACCTCCCGTACGCCGGTCCGTTCGGCGGGCAGCCGGGCGGTGCTGGTGCGCGGATCGAGTCCGGCGGTGCGGCGGGTGAGGCGGGCGAGGGGCGCGCTCGCCCCGGCGGCCAGCCCCCAGGCGAGCAGCCCGGACAGGGGTGCGGCGAGCAGCGCGGTGAGGAGCACCCGGCCACGGACGAGCCGGACCTGGGCGCGGTCTGCGGTGTCGGGTGAGAAGAGCCACAGGGTGCCCGAGGCGGTGGCGGTGCGGACCGGCCGGACCAGGGCCCGCCAACTGCGCCCGTCGGCGTGGACGGTGACGAAGCCGGCGGACCGGTCGGGCAGGGCCGCGGACGGGCCCGGCTGGGGTCCGCCGCTGAAGGTGGTGTCCGGTCCGACGAGCCGTACCCCCACGTCGAGGGCCGAGCTGAACAGCCGCCGCTCGCGGGTGTCGGCGGCCTTGGGGCGGCCGTTCGCCGAGGCTCGCAGCAGCCCGCGGGCCTCGGGGCCCAGAGCCACGGCGCGCTGCTGGAGGTGCTGGTCCTCGGCCCGGTGCAGATCCCGTGCGACGAGGCCCAGCAGCAGCCCGCCGGCGGCGAGGACCAGCAGGGGGACGGTGCCGCCGACGGCGAGGGCGATGCGGGTGGAGAGCCTCATGGCCGTTCCCTCAGGACGAAGCCCACTCCGCGCACGGTGTGGATCAGCCGGGGCCGCCTCCCGGCCTCCAGTTTGCGCCGCAGATAGCTGACGAAGGTGTCGACGGCGTCGGTGCGCACGTCGAAGTCGTAGCCCCACACCCGTTCCAGGAGCTGGTCGCGGGTGAGGACGAGGTCGGCGTTGCGGGCCAGCACCTCCAGCAGCTCGAACTCGCGCCGGGTCAGGTCCAGCGGGCTGCCGTCCCGCTCGGCGGTGCGGGCGGCGGGGTCGATCACCAGGCCCGCCACCGTCAGCCGCTCCCGGCCGGCCGGCGGGCGGCGGCGCAGCAGCGCGCGCAGCCGCAGCACCAGTTCCTGCAGGGCGAACGGTTTGACCAGGTAGTCGTCGCCGCCGGCCTGGAGCCCGGCGATCCGGTCGGCGGTCTCGTCCAGCGCGGAGAGCATCAGCACCGGCAGGTCCCGGCCCTCGTCGCGCAGCCGGGTGCACACCTCGATGCCGCTCATGCCGGGCATCGACACGTCGAGCACCAGGACGTCGGGCGGCACGTCCCGGATCACGGCGAGCGCCTGCGGCCCGTCGGCGGCGGTCCGCACCGCGAACCCGCTCAGTCTGAGGCCACGCTCCAGCGAGCGCCGGATCGCCGCGTCGTCGTCGACGACCAGCACCGCCCCATGCTCCGCCGTGTCCGTCATCCGCCCTCCTCGTCGCCGGGTCAGCGTACGACCCTCCGGCGAGCGTGCGGCAGCCCAGGTGGGGTTGATCCGGTACACGGGCACAAGCTGCCGTGCTGCTACAGGAGTTGGGGATCCAGCGAGCCGTACCGGCCAACTGGTCCAGACCTATTGACCCATGGTCCAGACCTTTCTACGCTCGCAGCACCGTGGGCGTGAAGGCTCAGTCATGCTCACGACATCCTCAACTCCCCCTAGTGAGGAGGCGCAGCATGCGCTTCAGACACAGAGCCGCGGCAGGGTTCGCGACCCTGTTGCTCCCCCTGGCCGGTCTGGTCGGTCTCGCGAGCCCCGCCCAGGCCGCGACGAACGCGACCGCCGCCTACACCAGGACCAGCGACTGGGGCACCGGCTTCGGCGGCCAGTGGACCGTCAAGAACACCGGCTCCACCAGCATCAGTTCCTGGACCGTCGAGTGGGACTTCCCCTCCGGCACGTCCGTGACCTCCGCCTGGGACGCGGACGTGACGAACTCCGGCACCCACTGGACCGCGAAGAACAAGTCCTACAACGGCACGATCGCCCCCGGCGCCTCGGTCTCCTTCGGCTTCAACGGCGCCGGACCCGGCTCCCCTTCCAACTGCAGGTTCAACGGCGACAGTTGCGACGGTACGACGGCCCCCGGCGACGCGCCGCCCTCCGCGCCCGGCACCCCGACCGCGTCGGACGTCACGGACACCTCCGTCAAGCTCGCCTGGAACGCGGCCACCGACGACAACGGCATCAAGAACTACGACGTGCTGCGCGACGGCAAGGTCGTCGGCACCGTGACGACCACGTCGTACACGGACAGCGGTCTGACCGCCGGCACCGACCACTCCTACACCGTGCAGGCCCGCGACACCGCCGACCAGACCGGCCCGGTCAGCGGCGCCGTCAAGGTGCACACCACCGGCGGCACCACCACTCCCCCGCCCACCGGCGACAAGGTCAAGCTCGGCTACTTCACCGAGTGGGGCATCTACGGACGGAACTACAACGTCAAGAACCTGGTGACGTCCGGCTCGGCGGCGAGGATCACGCACATCAACTACGCCTTCGGCAACGTCACCAACGGGCAGTGCGCGATCGGCGACTCCTACGCCGACTACGACAAGGCGTTCACCGCCGACCAGTCGGTCAGCGGCGCCGCCGACACCTGGGACCAGCCGCTGCGCGGCAACTTCAACCAGCTGCGCGAACTGAAGGCCAAGTACCCGAATCTCAAGGTGCTGTGGTCCTTCGGCGGCTGGACCTGGTCCGGCGGCTTCGCCCAGGCCGCGGCCGACCCGGCCGCGTTCGCCGACTCCTGCTACAAGCTGGTCGAGGACCCGCGCTGGGCCGACGTCTTCGACGGCATCGACATCGACTGGGAGTACCCCAACGCCTGCGGCCTGTCCTGCGACACCAGCGGGGCGGCGGCCTTCAAGAACGTGATGGCCGCGCTGCGCGCCAAGTTCGGTTCCAAGGCTCTGGTCACCGCGGCGGTCACCGCCGACGGCTCCTCCGGCGGCAAGATCGAGGCCGCGGACTACGCGGGCGCAGCCCAGTACGTCGACTGGTACAACGTGATGTCGTACGACTTCTTCGGCGCCTGGGACGCCCAGGGCCCGACCGCGCCGCACTCGCCGCTCACCTCGTACTCCGGCATCCCGAAGGCCGGCTTCGACGCGGCCGACGCGATCGCCAAGTACAAATCGATCGGCGTCCCCGCCGACAAGCTGCTCATCGGCATCGGCTTCTACGGACGCGGCTGGACCGGGGTGACCCAGGACGCCCCGGGCGGCACGGCCACCGGACCGGCGGCCGGCACCTATGAGCAGGGCATCGAGGACTACAAGGTCCTCAAGACGTCCTGCCCGGTCACCGGCACCGTCGCCGGCACGGCGTACGCCCACTGCGGCAGCAACTGGTGGTCGTACGACACCCCGTCGACCATCGCCGGGAAGATGAGCTGGGCCAAGTCCCAGGGTCTCGGCGGCGCGTTCTTCTGGGAGTTCAGCGGCGACACCAGCGACGGTGAGCTGGTGAACGCCATCAGCAGCAACCTGTAGAGGCGAACAGCAGCACACACTCGTTCACCCTCCCCCGGTCGTCGCCCGGCGGAGGGTGGATGTGCCTACGCCACATTCACCCGCTGTCCGGGCGGGGCTGCTTCCAGCCACGCGAGGAACCCGGTCAGCGCGTCCTCACTCATGGCCAGTTCGAGACGCGTGCCCCGATGGGTGCAGGCGAGGATCACCGCGTCGGAGAGCAGCGCCAGTTCCTCCTCGCCCTCGGGCAACCGGCGGCCGGCCACCTCGATCTGCGCACGCTCCAGGGTGCGGCGCGGGCGGAAGGCGTAGGAGAAGACCCGGTACCACTCGATGCGGTCGCCGTTGTAGCGGGCGACGCCGTACGACCAGCCCTTGCCGCCCGCGTCCGGTTTCTCGGCCACGTCCCAGCGCAGGGAACAGTCGAAGGTCCCGCCGGAGCGCTGGATCAGCCTGCGCCGCAGCCCGAACAGGAACAGCCCCACCACCACGAGCGCGACCACGATCCCGCACACAGTCAGAGCGAGGACCATCGGCACCGACCTCCTCGTCTCCTCGGTAACGGAACGGAAAAAACATCCATATCTGCCTCAGCCGCGGCCGGGTCCGGATTCCTCCGGTCCCAGCCGCGGCTGAGTGACATCATCGCGCCTCGCCTCCCCAGAGCCCAAAGGGGAGGTACCGCAGTCAGCGCGCGGCCGCCGCATGCAGTCGGACGTCCGCACGACGCTGGGCGTCCTCGTCCGCGGCCGCCCTCGCGCGCTCGAGCGCCCGCTCGGCCCGCTGGACATCGATCTCGTCCGCGAGTTCGGCGCTCTCGGCCAGCAGCGACAGCTTGTTGTCAGCGAACGAGATGAAACCGCCGTGCACCGCGGCCAGGACCGTTTCACCATCACTCGTTCGGATGGTCACTGGGCCCGACTCCAGCACGCTGAGCAGCGGCTGGTGACCGGCCATGACTCCGATGTCGCCGGACGCGGTGCGAGCGACGACCAGTCGGGCCTCACCGGACCAGACCTGGCGGTCGGCAGCGACCAGCTCGACGTGCAGCTCAGCAGCCAAGGGTGGCTCCTCGGGTCATCACCCGGCGATGATGCCGGGTGTTGGGGTCAATTCTAGTAGGCGTGGAGAGAGGGGCCGGACACACCCCCGAAAGGTGCGGCCCCGCCCCTCTCACCGTGAGCCCCGGGGCTCAGGAGACGCCCAGCTCCTTGGCCTTGGCCTTGAGGTCCTCGAGGCCGCCGCACATGAAGAACGCCTGCTCCGGGAAGTGGTCGTACTCGCCGTCGCAGATCGCGTTGAACGCGGCGATCGACTCGTCCAGCGGCACGTCCGAGCCGTCCACGCCGGTGAACTGCTTGGCAGCGTGGGTGTTCTGGGACAGGAAGCGCTCCACGCGACGGGCACGGTGGACGACGAGCTTGTCCTCCTCGCCGAGCTCGTCGATACCGAGGATCGCGATGATGTCCTGGAGATCCTTGTACTTCTGCAGGATCGTCTTGACGCGCATCGCGGCTTCGTAGTGGTCCTGCGCGATGTAGCGCGGGTCCAGGATGCGGGACGTGGAGTCCAGCGGGTCCACGGCCGGGTAGATGCCCTTCTCGGAGATCGGACGGGACAGAACCGTCGTCGCGTCGAGGTGGGCGAAGGTCGTGGCCGGGGCCGGGTCGGTCAGGTCGTCCGCGGGGACGTAGATCGCCTGCATCGAGGTGATCGAGTGACCACGCGTCGAGGTGATGCGCTCCTGCAGCTGACCCATCTCGTCGGCCAGGTTCGGCTGGTAACCCACCGCGGAGGGCATACGGCCGAGCAGGGTGGACACCTCGGAACCGGCCTGGGTGAAGCGGAAGATGTTGTCGATGAAGAACAGCACGTCCTGCTTCTGCACATCGCGGAAGTACTCCGCCATGGTCAGGCCGGCCAGGGCGACACGGAGACGGGTGCCCGGGGGCTCGTCCATCTGTCCGAAGACCAGCGCGGTCTTGTCGAGAACGCCGGACTCCTCCATCTCCGCGATGAGGTCGTTGCCCTCACGGGTGCGCTCACCGACGCCCGCGAAGACGGAAACGCCCTCGTGGAGGTTGGCGACACGCATGATCATTTCCTGGATCAGCACGGTCTTGCCGACACCGGCACCACCGAACAGACCGATCTTGCCGCCCTTGACGTACGGGGTGAGGAGGTCGACGACCTTCAGACCGGTCTCGAACATCTCGGTCTTCGACTCGAGCTGGTCGAAGGCCGGCGCCTTGCGGTGGATGGACCAGCGCTCGCCGTCGTAGGTCTCGTCGACGTTCAGCACCTCACCGAGGGTGTTGAACACCTTGCCCTTGGTGAAGTCACCGACCGGGACGCTGATGCCCGCGCCCGTGTCGGTCACCGTGGCCTGGCGGACCAGACCGTCGGTGGGCTGCATCGAGATCGTGCGGACCAGGCCGTCACCCAGGTGCTGGGCGACCTCCAGGGTCAGCGTCTTCTTCTCGCCGGCGTTGGCCGGGTCGGCGACCTCGACGTGCAGCGCGTTGTAGATCTCCGGCATCGCGTCGACGGGGAACTCCACGTCGACGACCGGGCCGATGACCCGGGCGACGCGGCCCGTGGCAGCGGCCGTCTCAACAGTGGTCGTCATTACTTGTCACTCCCCGCGGTCGCGTCGGCCAGGGCGCTGGCGCCACCGACGATCTCGCTGATTTCCTGGGTGATTTCGGCCTGGCGGGCCGCGTTGGCAAGGCGGGACAGCGTGTTGATCAGCTCACCCGCGTTGTCGGTCGCCGACTTCATCGCGCGGCGCGTGGCGGCGTGCTTGGAGGCAGCCGACTGGAGCAGCGCGTTGTAGACACGGGACTCGACGTAGCGCGGCAGCAGGGCGTCGAGGACGTCCTCCGCCGACGGTTCGAACTCGTACAGCGGCCGGACCCCGCTCTTCGACGCCGTCTCCGAGGAGTCGGTCGCCACCGCTTCGAGACGCATCGGCAGCAGGCGGGCGTCGATCGCCGTCTGCGTCATCATCGAGATGAACTCGGTGTAGACGATGTGGAGCTCGTCCACGCCGCCGTCCGCCGTGTCCTTCTCTATGGCCTCGATGAGCGGCCCCGCGATCTGCTTCGCGTCCCCGTACGAGGGATCGTCCGTGAAGCCCGTCCACGAGTCCGCGATGACGCGCTCGCGGAAGTTGTAGTGCGCGATGCCGCGGCGGCCGACGATGTACGTGACGACCTCCTTGCCCTCGGCCTCGAGACGCTTGGTCAGCTGCTCCGCCGCCTTGATGGCGTTGGAGTTGAAGGCGCCGGCGAGACCGCGGTCGCTCGTGAGGAGCAACACCGCGGCGCGGGACGCCGACTCCGTCTCCGTGGTCAGCGGGTGCTTGCTGATCGAACCGGTGGCGACGGCCGTGACCGCGCGGGTGAGCTCGGTCGCGTACGGCGTGGAGGCCGCCACCTTGCGCTGCGCCTTGACGACGCGCGAGGCGGCGATCATCTCCATCGCCTTGGTGATCTTCTTGGTCGCGGTGACGGATCGGATGCGACGCTTGTAGACCCGGAGCTGGGCTCCCATGAGTCAGGTCCCTTCCTTACGTCACTTGGCGGCAGCGGCCGGAGCGTCCTCGCCGAGCAGCTTGCCGTCGGAGGTCTCGAACTGCTTCTTGAAGTCCGCGATCGCGTCGGCCACGGCCGTCAGCGTGTCGTCGGACATCTTGCCGCCCTCCTTGATGGAGGTCATGAGGCCCTGCTCCTTGCGGTGCAGGTACTCCAGGAGCTCCTTCTCGAAGCGGCGGATGTCGGCGACCGGGACGTCGTCCATCTTGCCGGTGGTGCCGGCCCATACGGAGACGACCTGGTCCTCGGTGGCCATCGGCTGGTACTGCGGCTGCTTGAGCAGCTCGACCATGCGCTGACCGCGCTCCAGCTGGGCCTTCGAGGCACTGTCCAGGTCGGAACCGAAGGCGGCGAACGCCTCCAGCTCACGGAACTGGGCGAGGTCCACGCGGAGCCGACCCGAGACCTGCTTCATCGCCTTGTGCTGCGCGGAACCGCCGACTCGGGAGACGGAGATACCGACGTTCAGGGCCGGGCGCTGGCCGGCGTTGAACAGGTCGGACTCCAGGAAGCACTGGCCGTCGGTGATGGAGATGACGTTGGTCGGGATGAACGCCGAGACGTCGTTGGCCTTGGTCTCGACGATCGGCAGACCCGTCATCGAGCCGGCGCCCATGTCGTCGGAGAGCTTGGCGCAGCGCTCCAGCAGACGGGAGTGCAGGTAGAAGACGTCACCCGGGTAGGCCTCACGGCCCGGCGGGCGGCGCAGCAGCAGGGAGACGGCGCGGTAGGCGTCGGCCTGCTTGGAGAGGTCGTCGAAAACGATGAGGACGTGCTTGCCCTCGTACATCCACTGCTGACCGATGGCCGAACCGGTGTACGGCGCAAGGTACTTGAAGCCGGCCGGGTCGGACGCGGGGGCGGCGACGATGGTCGTGTACTCGAGCGCGCCGGCCTCCTCCAGGGCACCGCGCACGGACGCGATGGTGGAGCCCTTCTGGCCGATGGCGACGTAGATGCAGCGGACCTGCTTCGACGGGTCGCCGGTGCGCCAGTTGTCGCGCTGGTTGATGATCGTGTCGATGGCCAGGGCGGTCTTGCCGGTCTGGCGGTCACCGATGATCAGCTGGCGCTGGCCGCGGCCGATCGGGGTCATCGCGTCGACGGCCTTGTAGCCCGTCTCCATCGGCTCGTGCACCGACTTGCGCTGCATGACCGTGGGGGCCTGCAGTTCGAGCGCCCGACGGCCACTGGTCTCGATGTCGCCGAGACCGTCGATCGGGTTGCCGAGCGGGTCGACGACGCGGCCGAGGTAGCCCTCGCCCACGGCGACGGACAGCACCTCACCGGTGCGCTGCACCGGCTGACCCTCCTCGATGCCGCTGAACTCGCCGAGGACGACCGCACCGATCTCGCGCTCTTCCAGGTTCAGTGCGAGACCGAGGGTGCCGTCCTCGAACTTCAGCAGTTCGTTGGCCATGGCCGAGGGCAGGCCCTCGACCTTCGCGATGCCGTCGCCGGCAAGGGTGACCGTACCGACCTCCTCGCGCGAGGCCGCGTCCGGCTTGTACGACTGGACGAAGTTCTCCAGTGCGTCCCGGATCTCCTCCGGCCGGATCGTGAGCTCCGCCATCTGGGTTCCCTGCTCTCCTTGTTGGGCCCGAAGTCTTTGGGGGTCTGGGGCTGTTTCCCTTAGCGGCTGCGCCGCGGGCCCCCAGCAATCTTCTGCAATTTCTGCACGGCCCAACCGGGCCGCTGTTCTTCTTGTCGACGGGTGGCCGTCAGCCGGCCAACCGCCGCGACGCCTCTTCGAGACGCTCCGCGACCGTGCCGTCGATGACCTCTTCGCCGACGCGCACCGAGATCCCGCCGAGGACCGTGGGGTCCACGTCCAGGTTCAGATGCATCTGGCGTCCGTACAGCTTCGCCAGCGCGGCGCCGAGACGCTGCTTCTGTCCGTCGGTGAGCGGCACCGCCGAGGTCACGACCGCGACCGCCCTGTCGCGGCGGGCCGCGGCGAGGCGGGACATCGTCTCGAGTCCCGCTTCCAGGCTACGTCCCCGCGGTCGCGTCACAAGACGCACGACCAGTCGTTCCGTGACCGGGTGGGCCCGGCCGCCGAGCAGGCTGTGCAGCAGCTCGCTCTTGGCCTCGACCGAGGCCGCCCGGTCGGTGAGCGCGGCACGCAGTGCCGTGCTGGACTGGACGATCCGGCCGAACCGGAACAGCTCGTCCTCGACGTCGTCGAGCGCGTCGGCCTGCTGAGCCGCCGCCAGGTCGGCGGTGGCGGCAAGCTCCTCCACCGCGTCGACCAGGTCACGCGAACGCGACCAGCGGGAGCGGACCATGCCGGTGACCAGGTCGACGGCCGCGCCGTCCACGCGCCCGGTCAGCAGCCGTCCGGCCAGCTCGGCCCTCGCCTCGGCGGACTGCACCGGGTCGGTCAGGACCCGGCGCAGGGCCACCTCACGGTCGAGGAACGCCGTGACGGCAGCCAACTGCTCGGCGAGCTGCGCGGCATCGACCGACGGGGTGTCGGTCAGTACCCGGAGGCTGTCCCGCGCGGCTGCGAGCGCTTCGCGGCTCGCTCCGTTCATGGCCTGGCCTCGGCCTTCGCAGCGCTTTCCTCGAGCCCGTCGAGGAAGCGGTCGATCGTACGGCTCTGCCGAGCGTGGTCCTCGAGGGACTCACCCACCAGCTTGCCGGCCAGCTCGGTGGCCAGCTTGCCCACGTCCTGACGGAGCGCGGCGACCACGGTCTTGCGGTCCGCCTCGATCTGGGCGTGACCGGCGGCGACGATCTCGTCGCGCTGCCGCTGGCCTTCCGCCCTCATCTCCTGGATGATCACAGCGCCCTGCTCGGTCGCCTCCTGGCGCAGGCGTGCTGCCTCGTGCCTGGCCTCGGCGAGCTGAGTCCGGTACTGCTCGAGGATCTGCATGGCCTCGGCCTGCGCTTCGGCCGCCCGCTCGATGCCGCCCTCGATCGCGTCGCGCCGCTCTTCCAGGGTCTTCTGGATGTTGGGCAGGAGCTTCTTGCCGAGGACGCCGAAGACGATGAAGAAGCAGAGCAGGCCGACGATCAATTCCGGGGTGGAGGGGATGAGCGGATTCTCCGCTCCCGCCTCAGCCAGGAAGGCCATCATGTCTGAACCTTTCGTCGAATGTGGCTACTGGTCGTCAGCTGCTGAAGACGAAGGGAACGACCAGACCGAGCAGTGCCAGCACCTCGCAGAGCGCGAAGCCCAGGAACATGTTGGTGCGGATGATCGGCATGGCCTCGGGCTGACGGGCCATGGCCTCGATGGAGTGGCCGAAGACCAGACCGATGCCGACACCGGGGCCGATGGCGGCGAGACCGTAGGCGATCGCGCCCATACGACCCGCGACGGAAGCGGCAGCAAGGTTAACGAGCTCGGCAGACATTTCCCTGTCTTCCTTTTGTGATGTGTGCGATGCGGTCCGTTGGGAGGGCTTCCCAGCGGCGGTGGTGCGGGAGGGCTGCAGGGGATGCAGTGCGGGTCAGTGACCCTCTTCGAGCGCTCCCTGGATGTAGATCGAGGCGAGGAGCGTGAAGATGTACGCCTGAAGGAACTGGATCAGAACCTCCAGGGTGGTCATGGCGAGCGCCAGCAGGAACGAGCCACCGGCGACGGCCGACATGATCGACGGAGTGAGCAGGTACCAGGACGCCACGCTGAACATCACGATCAGCATGTGGCCGGCGAACATGTTGGCCCACAGCCGCACCGCGAGGGTGAACGGGCGCAGGATCACGTTCGAGAAGAACTCCAGCAGGACGATCAACGGAATGAGAGGCTTCGGCAGACCGTCCAGCCACACCAGGTTCTTGACGCCACCCTTGAACCCGTGCGTCTTGAACGTGAGGAACATGTACGTGACGTACACCAGCGCGGCGAGTCCGACCGGGTACGCGAAGCGCGAGGTCGCCGGGAACTGCGCGAGCGGGATGATGGACATGACGTTCATGATCCACACGAAGAAGAAGAGCGACGTGAGGAAGGGAACGTACTTGCTGCCCTTCTTGCCGATCACTTCCAGGGCGATGCTGCGCGCGACGAAGTTGTACCCGATCTCGCCGACCAGCTGCAGCTTCCCGGGGACCAGCTTCGGCTTGCGGAAGGCGGCAGCGAAGAAGCCGATCACGACCAGCATGCAGATGACCGTCAGGAGCATCGGCTTCGTGAAGTCGAAGCTGCCGATGCTGAAGATCGGCTTGAAGTCGAACGAGTGGAGGCCCGGCGCAGGAAAGGCACAGTCGGCATTGATGTGGCAGCCGCTTTCAGCGAGCAGCGTGTGGGCACTCACCCGTGACTCCTTCGTCGTGACGCATAAGAAACGGCAACCTTGTGTGTCAGCGCGGCTGGTGAGGCCGCTGTTCGGCACTGGGGACGTGTTGGTGTGACGGTGCCGCCGCAGTCCGTGGGGCGCATCCGCCGCGGGCCCGGCAGCTCGGATTCCGCGCTGTGATCACAGCTGTTGATCCGAGCGAGCCGAAGACCGTGAGGGCGATGCCCTCCTCCGCTCGAGAAGCGGGAGGACCCCTCACCGGAGGCGCTCCCGGACGATAGCAGACGGGGATGTATCGCCTTTACGCGCCCCCTACACCGCATCGTGGGACTCCGCCTTGACCGGGTCCGCCTCCTTGGCAGGCACGGACGGCTCGGGGTTCACGTAGAGCATCCGGCTGGTGAGGCTCTGCCGCACCTGCCCGCCCACCCAGGCCAGCGCGGTGACCAGCAGGCTGAGGGCGAAGGCCCGGCCGTTGAAGAACGTGGCCTTGCCGAAGGCGAGGATGAAGACGCCGATGAGCAGCATCTGCACGGTGTAGACGAGCAGGCCCGCCGTCATGGCGAGTTGCGGCCTGTCCTGTGTGATGCGCATCAGCGCCCAGGAGCCGAGGCCGAAGAAACCGCCGACCACGGCGAGTGCCACCAGCGCGCCGATCAGACCCTTCTCACCGGCGACGAGCGCACTGACAACGGTGGCGACGATGCCGACAGGGGCGGCTGCGATCGTCGCGCCCCGGAGGATCCGGGCGTCGTTTGGCTGCATGCGGGGGTGCTCCAGCGGGAGTGGGGTCGTATGGAGACGTGGTGACCGGGCGGTGACTCAACAGCAATCCGGTGCAGTGCAGAGGTTAACGCCGGAGGGGGAACGGCGTGTCCACTCAAAGGACCGTTCCGCCTACCCTTTCCGTGCTTTGCCTCTGTGGTAGTGAACGCTATCACAAACTATTTGATGAGGTCTTTACCTGGTGGATGTGCTGGCCGTCACACATGAGAGTGAACCTGCGCGTCTGAGCGAAAACCGTGATGCTATGTCTGATATTAGGGGTCTTTGATACCCCACGACTTGGCAATGCTCTAGTCAGATTCTTACCTTGGCGAGGTCATCGGGAGGTCTCGGAAGTGCGTCGGTCCGGGAAGCGCGAACGGGCTCCCAGGGCGGTCGCGCCGTTGACTCCGGCCACTGCGGCGCTCACCGGAGAGCGGTGCCCGGCGAGCTCGTCGTCGCACTCCTGCTCCTCGACGGCCGCCGCCGGCTGGGGAGTTGCGGCGCCCAGTACCTCGGCCGCCCGGGCGGACCGGCGCCGCCGGTAGCGGGGCGGCACGAAGGCCTGCGCCCACACCGGCACCCGCGGCGTGAAGCGCGGAAGCAGCAGCAGGACCAGGCCGACCGCGCTGAGGAAGACGACGCCGAGCACGATCCACATCGAGGCCGAGTTGACCGAGTACGCCAGCGCGCCGAAGGCGATCAGCGCCGACCAGAAGTACATGATCAGCACGGCCCGGCTGTGCGAGTGGCCGATCTCCAGCAGCCGGTGGTGCAGATGCCCGCGGTCGGCCGCGAACGGCGACTGGCCGCGCCAGGTGCGACGGACGATGGCGAGGACCAGGTCGGCCGTGGGCACCGCGATGATCGTCAGCGGGAGCAGCAGCGGGATGTAGACCGGGACCGTCGCGTGCACCGCGGCCTTCTCGGAACCCACGTACAGGTTCAGCGCGTCCGGGTCGAGCTGGCCGGTGATCGAGATCGCGCCGGCCGCCAGCACCAGGCCGATCAGCATCGAGCCGGAGTCACCCATGAAGATCCGCGCAGGGTGCATGTTGTGCGGCAGGAAACCGAGGCACATGCCCATCAGGATGGCCGCGAACAGGGTGCCGGGGGCGGCGGCCTCGATGCCGTACGAATACCAGATCCGGTACGCGTACAGGAAGAACGCGCCGGCCGCGATGCACACCATGCCCGCCGCGAGACCGTCCAGGCCGTCCACGAAGTTCACCGCGTTGATCGTGATGACGACGAGCGCCACGGTCAGCAGGGTGCCCTGCCACTGGGTGAGCGCCACGTTGCCGACGCCCGGGATGGGCAGCCACAGGATCGTCAGCCCCTGGACGACCATCACGCCCGCGGCGATCATCTGGCCGCCCAGCTTGATCAGCGCGTCGATCTCGAACTTGTCGTCCAGGACGCCGATCAGCCAGATCAGGGCCGCGCCGGAGAGCAGGGCACGCGGCTCGTTCGACTTCGCGAAGACCTCGTTGAGGTTGGTCAGGTGGTCCGCGACCAGCAGGCCCGCGCACAGGCCGAAGAACATGGCGATACCGCCGAGTCGCGGAGTGGGTTCCCGGTGCACGTCACGGGCCCGGATCTCCGGCATCGCCCCGGCCACGATCGCGAACTTCCGTACCGGCCCGGTCAGCAGGTACGTCACCGCGGCCGTGATGCAGAGCGTCAGCAGGTATTCACGCACGGGCTTCCCCACAGGTCTCGCTGGCCATCACAGCCCCACACCCTAGCGATGGACGTATAAGGATGGGGACTTCCGGGTAGCCACGATGGTTGCACGGGCCGCTGTGGACCATGTCGCACACCGGGGTGTACGGGGGAGCGCCTACCCCCGTTCAGCCCGGATAGGGCGGAAAAGCGGCTGTGAGACCGCGCACCTCCTCCCGCGCCGCGGCCGGCTCGGTCGCACCGCGCAGCACGGCCGCGGTCAGCGCGGCGATCCGCACCATCTCCGGCTCGCCCATGCCCTGCGTGGTCACGGCGGCCGTACCCAGGCGCAGGCCCCGGCCGTCGCCGTGCGGCAGCGCGCAGCAGTCCATGACGAGTCCGGCGGCCATGAGCCGGCCGCGTGCGGTACGGCCGTCCACGCCGAGCGGGGCCGGGTCGGCGGTGATCAGGTGGGTGTCGGTGCCACCGGTGACCACGGCGAGGCCCTCCGCGGCCAGGTGACCGGCCAGCACCCGCGCGTTGGCGACCACCTGACGGGTGTACGCGCCGAAGGCCGAAGTCGCCGCCTCGCCGAACGCGACGGCCTTCGCGGCGATCGTGTGCATCTGCGCACCGCCCTGGGTGAACGGGAACACGGCCCGGTCGACGCGCTCGGCCAGTTCGGGTGAACCGCACAGGATCATCCCGCCCCGCGGACCGCGCAGCACCTTGTGAGTGGTCGCGCACACGAGGTCGGCGTACGGCACCGGGTTCGGCGCCGCGCCGCCGGCGACCAGCCCGATGGGATGCGCGGCGTCGGCGATCAGATACGCCCCGACCTCGTCGGCGACCTCGCGGAAGAAGGCGTAGTCGATGTGCCGGGGGTAGGCGATCGAACCGCACACGATGGCCTTCGGCCGGTGGTTCCGGGCCAGGTGGCGCACCTGGTCGTGGTCGATCAGCCCGGTCTCCGCGTCCACGCCGTAGCCGACGAAGTCGAACCAGCGGCCGGAGAAGTTCGCGGGCGAGCCGTGGGTGAGATGGCCGCCGTAGTGCAGGCCGAGGGCGAGGACGGTGTCCCCGGGGCGCAGCAGGGCGGCGTAGGCGGCCAGGACGGCCGAGGAGCCCGAGTGCGGTTGGACGTTGGCGTGCTCGGCGCCGAACAGCTCCTTGGCGCGGTCGATGGCGGCGCGCTCGGCGAGGTCGACGAGTTCGCAGCCGCCGTGGTGCCGGGCGCCGGGATAGCCCTCGGCGTACTTGTTGGCGAGCGGCGAGCCGACGGCGGCGAGCACGGCCGGCGAGCAGAAGTTCTCGGCGGCGATCAGCTGCAGGGTGGTCGACTGCCGCTGCAGCTCGGCCATGAGGATCTCGGCCATCGCCGGGTCCTGTTTCCGCAGGGCGTCGGTCTCGAGAGTAGGGGTGACCGACATGGCGGGCTCCCGGGCGGTCGGTGGTGACGTAGGTCCAATGTAGGCCCGGGATGTGCGGAATGCCCGGTATCCACGTCCACCGGTCTATGTTCGCGCCGGTACTCCCGTCAGCGCCGTCACCACCGGATCCAGCGCCTCGCGTATCTCGTCGCCGATGGACCGGAAGAACGGCAGCGGCGCCCCGTACGGGTCGTACACCTCGTCCGCCTCCGCCGTCGGGGCCAGGAGCCACCCGCGTAGAGCCGCCGCCGCGCGCACCAGGGCCCGCGCGCGCATGACCACACCGTCCTCCAGCGGCGGGAGCGTGGCGGGGTCTATCGCGCGGACCAGGCGGGTGAACTCCTTGAGGGTGAAGGTGCGCAGCCCCGCCGAGTGCCCCATGGAGATGACCTGGGCACGATGGTCGCGGGTGGCCGTCAGCACCAGGTCGGCCCTGATCACGTGCTCGTCGAGCAGCTCCCTGCCGAAGAACCCGGAGGCGTCCGCGCCGAACTCGGCCAGCACGGTCTCCGCGTTCGCCTCCATCGGCGCGCCCTCGTGACCCCAGGTGCCCGCGCTCTCCACGATCAGGCCGCCGCCGAGCACGCCGAGCCGCTCCGCGACGAAGTGGCGGGTCAGCCGCTCGGTGATGGGCGAGCGGCACACATTGCCGGTGCTGACGTGGAGGATGCGGAAGGTGTCGCGCGGACAGCCGAACGTCGTCGTCTGTTCCACCGCGCGTTCCCCGGTGCCTATGCCACGCCCCGCCTCAGGGGCCGTCAATTCGCCACCTCGAGGTCGGGTACGACCTTGCGCAGCTCCTCCGGCGAGATCGCGCCCTCGCGCAGCAGCAGCGGCACGCCGCGGGAGACGTCCACGATGGAGGAGGGCACGTTGGCCGGGGTCGGTCCGCCGTCGAGGTAGACGGAGACGGAGTCGCCGAGCATGTCCTGGGCGGCGTCGCAGTTCTCCGGCGCCGGGTGGCCGGTGAGGTTGGCGGAGGACACGGCCATCGGGCCGACCTCGGTGAGCAGCTCGATCGCGACCGGGTGCAGCGGCATGCGGATGGCCACCGTGCCCCGGGTGTCGCCCAGGTCCCACTGCAGGGACGGCTGGTGCCTGGCGACGAGCGTGAGGGCGCCCGGCCAGAACGCGTCGACCAGCTCCCAGGCCTGCTCGGAGAAGTCCGTGACGAGACCGTGCAGCGTGTTCGGGGAGCCGATGAGGACGGGCGTGGGCATGGTGCGGCCCCGGCCCTTGGCGGCGAGGAGGTCGGCGACCGCCTCCGAGGAGAACGCGTCGGCGCCGATGCCGTACACCGTGTCGGTCGGCAGCACCACCAGTTCGCCCCGGCGGACGGCGGACGCCGCCTCGCGCAGACCCGTCGCGCGGTCGGTGACGTCGTTGGTGTCGTATCGCCGTGCCATCTTCAGCGGGCCTCCTCGTACACGTACTGCGGGAAAGGTGTCTGCGGGGTCACGGCAGGGCCTTACGGGCGGTGGCGAAGCGTGGCCGGTTGTTGAGGTCGGGGTGGTCGGCCGCGTCGGCCCAGCCCCGCTCCTCGGTGAAGATCCACGGCACCTGGCCGCCCTGGGTGTCGGCGTGCTCGATCACGACGACCCCGCCGGGCCGCAGCAGCCGGTGTGCGGTGCGTTCGATGCCACGGATCAGGTCGAGGCCGTCCTCACCCGAGAACAGGGCCATCTCCGGGTCGTAGTCACGGGCCTCGGGAGCGACGTACTCCCACTCCGTGAGCGGGATGTAGGGCGGGTTGGAGATCACCAGGTCGACCTGACCGTCGAGGTCCGGGAAGGCCGTCAGGGCGTCGCCCTGGCGCAGGTCGACCCTGGACCCGGCGACGTTCTTCCGCGTCCACACCAGGGCGTCCTCGGACAGCTCCACGGCGTGCACGTGCGAGCGCGGCACCTCCTGGGCGAGGGCGAGCGCGATGGCGCCGGAGCCGGTGCACAGGTCGACGATGCACGGCTCGACGACGTCCATGGCGCGCACGGCGTCTATGGCCCAGCCGACCACGGACTCGGTCTCGGGTCGCGGCACGAAGACACCCGGCCCGACCTGGAGCTCCAGGTACCTGAAGTAGGCCCGCCCGGTGATGTGCTGCAGCGGCTCGCGCTGCTCGCGCCGGGCGATGACCTCCCAGTACCGGGCGTCGAAGTCCGAGTCCTTCACGGAGTGCAGTTGGCTGCGCTTCACCCCGTGCACGAACGCGGCGAGCTCCTCCGCGTCCGTGCGCGGCGAGGGCACGCCGGCGTCGGCCAGCCGCTGGGTGGCCTGGGCCACCTCGGCGAGCAGCAGGTTCACGCGAGTCCTCCGTGTCGTACTCGTACTGGTGCTGGTACGCGTCCTACGCTGCCGCCAGCTTCGCCGCCGAGTCGGCGTCGACGCAGGCCTGGATGACCGCGTCGAGGTCGCCGTCCAGGACCTGGTCGAGGTTGTACGCCTTGAAGCCGACGCGGTGGTCGGAGATGCGGTTCTCCGGGAAGTTGTAGGTGCGGATCTTCTCGGAGCGGTCGACCGTGCGGACCTGGCTGCGGCGGGCGTCGGCGGCCTCCCGCTCGGCCTCCTCCTGCGCCATGGCGAGCAGCCTGGAGCGCAGGATACGCAGCGCCTGCTCCTTGTTCTGCAACTGGCTCTTCTCGTTCTGGCAGGAGGCGACGACGCCGGTCGGGAGGTGTGTGATGCGGACCGCGGAGTCGGTGGTGTTCACCGACTGGCCGCCCGGGCCGGAGGAGCGGTAGACGTCGATCCGCAGGTCGTTCGGGTTGATCTCGACGTCGACCTCCTCGGCCTCCGGGGTCACGAGGACGCCCGCGGCGGAGGTGTGGATACGGCCCTGCGACTCGGTCGCCGGCACGCGCTGCACGCGGTGCACACCGCCTTCGTACTTCAGCCGGGCCCACACGCCCTGGCCGGGCTCGGCCTGCCCCCGGGCCTTCACCGCGACCTGGACGTCCTTGTAGCCGCCCAGCTCGGACTCGGTGGCGTCGATGATCTCGGTCTTCCACCCGACGCGCTCGGCGTAGCGCAGGTACATGCGCAGCAGGTCGCCGGCGAACAGCGCCGACTCGTCGCCGCCCGCGCCCGCCTTGATCTCGAGGATCACGTCCTTGTCGTCGCTCGGGTCGCGCGGGATCAGCAGGAGGCGGAGCTTCTCGGTCAGCTCCTCGCGCTGCTTCTCCAGGTCCTTGACCTCGGCGGCGAAGTCGGGGTCGTCGGCCGCGAGTTCGCGCGCGGTCTCGATGTCGTCGCCGGCCTGCTTCCAGGAGCGGTACGTGGCGACGATCGGGGTGAGCTCGGCGTAGCGCTTGTTCAGCTTGCGCGCGTTCGCCTGGTCGGCGTGCACCGACGGGTCGGCGAGCTTCTTCTCCAGATCGGCGTGCTCGGCGACGAGTTCGTCGACGGCCTCGAACATCTTTGGCTCCTGATACTGCGGGTGAAGGGCTGGCGGGCGACCAAAAACGCCGGTCCCGGGCACACCCCGGCGGGGGCGTGGCCATGGACCGGCGAAATGGGGCTCGCTACTTCTTGGAGCCGGCGGCAGCCTTGCCGAAGCGGGCCTCGAAGCGGGCCACACGGCCACCGGTGTCGAGGATCTTCTGCTTGCCCGTGTAGAACGGGTGGCACTCGGAGCAGACCTCGGCCCGGATGGTGCCGGACTCGATGGTGCTGCGGGTGGTGAACGACGCGCCGCAGGTGCAGCTGACCTGCGTCTCGACGTACGCGGGGTGGATGTCGCGCTTCAAGGTGTCTCCTAGGTTTCGGGAGGGCGCCGGGTCGCCGCCGCGGGGTGCGGGGGCGTGAACCGGAGCCGACGTACCAGTCTGCCAGGACTGGGCCCATCCCCCAAAACCGGGGGCCACTGTTCTTTATTCCGGCAGGGGCGGGGCCCACGCGGCAAAGCCGCAGGGTCCCTGCAGCGCCGCGCCGCTCAGTCGGTCACCACACCCTTGGCCTCGCCCGTCGCCGTACCCGCCGTGGCCGACCTCGGGATCGGGCGGTCGTTCCTCAGGGCGTCCCACACCAGCCGGGCCTTGGACTCCTGCATGACCACGCGGTTCGGGTCCGACGGGTCGTAGCGGACCGGCATGGTGATCATGGTGGTGTTCCCGGCGCCGATGTGCTTGAGGCCGTCGGCGAAGTCGATCAGGGAGTTCACCGAGCCGAGGTCGGAGTCGGTGGTGACGGCCTTGGTGGCGGTGTCGGCGAGGTCGTACAGCTTCTTGGGGTTGCTGAAGACGCCGACGTGCTTGACCTGGGTGATCAGCGCCTTGACGAAGGCCTGCTGGAGCTGGATGCGGCCCAGGTCGGAGCCGTCGCCGACGCCGTGCCGGGTGCGGACCAGGCCGAGCGCCTGCTGACCGTCCAGGGTGTGGGTGCCGGCCTGGAGCCTCAGGTGGCTCTGCGGGTCGTCGATGTTCCTGGTCGTGGTGACCGGGACGCCGCCGAGGTCGTCGACGAGCTTCTGGAAGCCGGCGAAGTCGACCTCGAGGTAGTGGTCCATGCGGATACCGGTGAGCGACTCGACGGTCTTCACCGCGCAGGCCGCGCCGCCGGTGGAGTAGGCCTCGTTGAACATCACGCCGTTCGCCGCCGGGTGCGTGGTGTCCTTGGTGTCCGTGCAGGCCGGGCGGTCGATCAGGGTGTCCCGGGGGATCGAGACGACGTCGGCCCTCCTGTGGCCCCGGTAGACGTGGACGATCATCGCCGTGTCGGAGCGGGCGCTGCCGTCGTCGGTGCCGCCGCCGAGCTTCTCGTTGGCACCGGAGCGGGTGTCCGAGCCGAGGACCAGGATGTTCTCGGAGCCGCCCGCGGCCTTCGAGGGCCGGTCGTTGCCGAGGACCTGGTTGATGTCGACACTGCGGATGTTGCCGTTGAGCTTGAAGTACAGGTATCCGGCGCCCGTACCGCCCAGCACGACCACACCGGCGGCCGTCCACGCCGCGGCGTGCAGAGCCCGGCGGCTCCTGCGGCGGCGGCCCCTGCCCTGCTTGCGGGGGCCGGTGCCGCCCGGCTCGGTTATGGCGGGATCCGGCGTGCTCTCGGCGGTCACATCGCTCCTAGGTCTCGTCGGTCGGTTACCCCCTGCTTTCAGGGTCAGGCGCGGTCGGTACCGCTCCATCGTCGCTCCGTATGGCCGGACGGAGGAACTCGGGACAGAGTTGCACAACGCACCGTGCCCACCGCGTACGGCGATGGGCACGGTGCGTAGTCGTGTCACGCACGGTGAGCCTTGCTCACCTGGGGTTTCAGCCCCAGACGTCGTACGCCTGGAATCCGGTGCCGACCGAGACCCTTGTGGCAAAGATCTCGCTGGTCGCCTTGCCGGTGCCCGGGTACAGGTAGAGCGTGCCGCCGGAGGTGCGGGCCAGGAAGTCGGCCCTGCCGTCGCCGGTCACGTCGCCGACCGCGTCGAAGGCGTTGTAACCGGTCCAGCCGCTGCGCACCTTGATCCGGGAGGCGAAGGCGCTCGTGCCGGACTTGCCGGTGCCCGCGTACAGGTACACGTCGTCGGTGCTGCTCTTGCGGGCGATCAGGTCCGCCCTGCCGTCACCGGTGAAGTCGCCGTGGGCGCGCAGGGAGTTGTACTGGCCCCAGCCGGAGCCGACCTCGACGCGGGCGGAGAAGGAGCCGTCGCCCTTGCCCGGGTAGATCCACAGGATGCCGGAGGAGTCGACCGAGAGCAGGTCGGGCAGGTAGTCGCCGGTCACGTCGCCGGGGGCGACGGCGAACGTCCGGGTCTTCCAGTTGCTGAAGATCTCCTTCTTGCTCCAGCTCCGGGTGGTCGGGACGTAGTGCAGCCAGAAGACCGCCCCGTCGCTGCTGCGGCGCAGCACGAAGTCCTGGAAGCCGTCCCGGTTCAGGTCCGTCTGCAGGATGGTGTTGCAGCCGGAGAAGCTGCCCCAGGAGATCCGGGAGGCGAACGAGGTACCCCTGGAGTCCTTCTCGAAGCCGGTGCTGGTCGAGTGCTCGCGCACGAACAGGTCGGCCTTGTGGTCGCCGCTGAGGTTGGTGTCGTCGATGCGCGGGTACGCCGCGCCGACGTACGTCTTCACCTTGCTGAACACGCTGTAGGCGCCCTTGGCGACGCAGTTCTGCACGCCCCACGACACCACGCCGACGATGCGGTTGTTCACGACCAGCGGGCCGCCGGAGTCGCCGTTGCAGGTTGCGGTGGTGCCGGAGTCGCTGCCGGTCGCGGGCTTGCCCGCGCAGACCATGTGGCCCGCGACGAAGTCGCCGCCGTAGGCGCCCGAGCACGTGCTGTCGGACTGGATCGGCAGGGTCGCCGTCCGCAGCGTCTGCGAGATGTCCTCGCCGGTGGAACTGGTGCGGCCCCAGCCGTAGACCTTGGCGCTCGTGCCGGCCGCGTAGGACGCCGTGTCGGTCGACGTCGTCATGCGGATCGGCGTGGCCTTGATCGGGTTCGGCAGGGTCAGCACGGCGATGTCGTTGTCGATGGTCGTCGCGTTGTACGACGGGTGGTTCCACTGCCGCCGGACGCCGGAGACCGTGCCGCCGTGCAGGTCGGTGTTGCCGGAGGAGTCGGTGGTGGGCAGCTGGTCGGTGCCGGTCAGGACGGCGCCGTTGGCGTGCCAGTCGTAGCCCTTGACGCAGTGCGCGGCGGTGAGGATCTTCGTCGGCGCCACCACGGCACCGCCGCAGAAGAAGCCGAGGTCGTCGCCGGTGTCGCTGGTGCCCTTGTCGTCGTAGTACCAGAGCTGGGCCATCCACGGGGCCGAGGTGATGCTCGTGGTGGTGCCGCCGACGATCATCGGGCTGACGGTCCCGGTGCCGGACGTCGTGGCCGAGGACGATGTGGAGGCTGTCCCACCGCCCGTGGTGGCCTTGGTCTTCGAGGCCTTCCTGAAGCCCTTGTCGGTGGCGAGCGCGCCCGCGACGCGGTCCGTCAGTGCGGAGAGCGACGCGGAGCCGGTGGCGGGCTCGACGGACGGCGAGGCGGAGGCCGTCGTGGCACCGGCGGAGGACGTCATGAGCGCGGCGGCGACGGCGGCTGCGACACCTGCCGCGGTGAGGGGCAGGCCGACGCGTATACGACGTCTGTGCCGCCCGGAGTGGGGCTTGGGCAAGGGAGTTCCCCCAGGGAGAGACGAGAAGGGTGAGACGCGCGCTTACGCACCCCTTACCTCTCAGCGCCGAGAAGCCGCCCCCCGTCACCGCGGACGAGGGGCGGCTTCTCACTCCTGGGCTGCGCTCAGTCTCCGTTGCCCGGAGTCGGCGTCGTCTTCTGGATCTGCATCAGGAATTCGACGTTCGACTTGGTCTGCTTCATCTTGTCGAGCAGCAGCTCGATGGCCTGCTGCTGGTCGAGCGCGTGCAGCACCCTCCGCAGCTTCCAGACGATGCCCAGCTCCTCGGCGCCCAGCAGGATCTCCTCCTTACGGGTACCGGAGGCGTCCACGTCCACGGCCGGGAAGATCCGCTTGTCCGCGAGCTTGCGGTCGAGCTTCAGCTCCATGTTGCCCGTGCCCTTGAACTCCTCGAAGATCACCTCGTCCATGCGGGACCCGGTGTCCACGAGCGCCGTGGCCAGGATGGTCAGCGAACCGCCGTCCTCGATGTTGCGCGCCGCGCCGAAGAACCGCTTCGGCGGGTACAGCGCGGTGGAGTCGACACCACCGGACAGGATGCGGCCGGACGCCGGCGCCGCCAGGTTGTAGGCGCGGCCCAGACGCGTGATGGAGTCGAGCAGCACGACCACGTCGTGACCCAGCTCCACCAGTCGCTTCGCCCGTTCGATGGCCAGCTCGGCGACCGTGGTGTGGTCCTCGGCCGGGCGGTCGAAGGTCGAGGAGATGACCTCGCCCTTGACCGACCGCTGCATGTCGGTGACCTCTTCGGGACGCTCGTCGACGAGGACGACCATCAGGTGGCACTCGGGGTTGTTGTGCGTGATCGCGTTGGCGATCGCCTGCATGATCATGGTCTTGCCGGTCTTCGGCGGGGCCACGATCAGACCGCGCTGGCCCTTGCCGATCGGCGAGACCAGGTCGATGATGCGGGTCGTGAGCACGCCCGGGTCCGTCTCCAGACGGAGGCGGTCCTGCGGGTAGAGCGGGGTCAGCTTGTTGAACTCCGGGCGGCCGCGGCCGTGTTCGGGCGCCATGCCGTTGACGGAGTCGAGGCGGACCAGCGCGTTGAACTTCTCGCGGCGCTCGCCTTCCTTGGGCTGGCGGACCGCGCCGGTGACGTGGTCGCCCTTGCGCAGGCCGTTCTTGCGGACCTGGGCGAGGGAGACGTACACGTCGTTCGGGCCCGGCAGGTAGCCGGAGGTCCGGATGAAGGCGTAGTTGTCGAGGATGTCCAGAATGCCCGCGACGGGGATCAGGACATCGTCCTCGGCGACCTGCGGCTCGGCGATGTCGTCGCGGCCACGACGGCCACGACGGTCGCGGTAGCGGCCGCGACGGCCACGGCGGCCGCCCTCGAAGTCGTCGTCGTCCTGCCGGCCGTCCTGGCGACCCGGCTGCTGGCCCTGCTGCTGACGCTGCTGGCCGCCCTGCTGGTCGTCGCCCTTGTTACGGCGGTCACGGTCGCGGCCCCGCTCACGGCGGTCGCGGCGGCCACGGCCCTCGCCGTCACCGGCGTCGCCCTTGGCCTCGCCCTGCTGCAGCGCCGGCGTCTCGGCCCTGGGCTCGGACTTCGCCTCGGCGGCGACGGTCTCGGCGCTGCTCGGGGCGGGGCTGCCGGCCTCGGCGGTGGCGCGGCGGCGGCGGCGCTCGGCCGGCTCGTCGGAGGCCGGCTGGCCGGGGATCTCGATCTGCTGCTGAGCCACGGCCTTCTCGGCCGCGGCCTTCTTCTCGCCGTCGACGGCGGCCTCGCCCGTACGGGCCTTGGAGGTGGCGCGGCGCTTGGGCTTGGTCTCGGCGGCGGCCTCGGCCTTGGGAGCCGCTCCCCCGGCGGGGGCGCCCCCACCCGCGGCCTGCGCCTCCTTGATGACCTCGATCAGCTGGCTCTTGCGCATCCGCGCGGTGCCCCTGATGCCGAGGCCCGAGGCGACCTGCTGCAGCTCGGCCAGCACCATGCCCTCGAGGCCGGTACCGCGGCGCCGCCGGGAGCCGGCACCGGTGGCAGGCGCGGAGGCGTCCGTGGCGGGCGCGGCAGCGGTCTCCTCGACACGTGCGCCCATCAGATCGGTGGTGTCGCTCACGAAGGGTCCTTCCCTGGAGCGGACGTCGGCCTGTCTGGCTCGGCGACCGGTTGTGCTGTCCGGCTACGGTCCTTGCTTTCCGTGAACCGTGCCGGGGCGGTGGTCCGCCAAAGCGGCGGAGGAATGTGCGGTGACGGCGCTTCCGCGGGTCGTGACACCCAGTGTCACGTGGCGTGGTAGCACCTGTTCCGGAGCGTGCCCGGCGACCCGCTCAGTGCCCGCATACGACGTACTGCCCAGGTACGGCGCACGGAACACGGAGTGGCGTGGGAGACTCCCGGAAGAATGTCTGTCCCGGACTGGGACACGAGGCACCTCGCCATGGTGGGGTCGGGTGCAGACTTGAGGTTAACACTACCGGATCCAACAAACATTCCCCCTCTCCAAATCCGGCAACCGTGTGTCAGGGCGCAAGCGGCAGCACGCTCGCTCCGTGGACGTCGAGGTCCAGCCGGTTGGCCGCCCAGCCCTCACCCGCCAGATGGGCGACCTTGTCGGCGCTGCCGGCGTCGGCGAGCGCCATGACGGTGGGGCCGGCGCCGGAGATCACGGCCGGGATGCCGTCGGCCCGCAGCCGCTCCACCAGCGCGGCGCTCTCCGGCATGGCCGGGGCGCGGTACTCCTGGTGGAGGCGGTCCTCGGTGGCGGGCAGCAGCAGTTCGGGGCGCCTGGTCAGGGCCTCGACGAGCAGGGCGGCACGGCCTGCGTTGACGGCGGCGTCGACGTGCGGCACGGTGCGCGGCAGCAGGCCGCGGGCGGTCTCGGTCAGGACCGGCTTCCCGGGCACGAAAACCACCGGAACGATGGAATCACTGGGCTCCATCCTGATCGCGCGGGCGGCGCCGGGCTCCATCCAGGACAGGGTGAAGCCGCCGAGGAGGCAGGCGGCCACGTTGTCGGGGTGACCCTCGATCTCGGTGGCCAGCGCCAGCAGCGCCGCGTCGTCCAGGCGGGCCTCGCCGCCTATGGTCACGGCACGGGCGGCGACGATGCCGGCGCAGATGGCGGCGGAGGAGGAGCCGAGGCCCCGGCCGTGCGGGATGCGGTTGGCGCAGACGATCTCCAGGCCGCGGGGCTGCCCGCCCAGCAGATCGAAGGCGGTGCGCAGGGAGCGGACGAGGAGGTGAGACTCGTCACGTGGGAGGGTCTCGCTGCCCTCCCCCGCGATGTCGATGTGCAGCCCGGAGTCGGCCACCCGGACGACGACGTCGTCGTACAGCCCCAGCGCGAGGCCGAGGGCGTCGAAGCCCGGGCCGAGATTGGCGCTGGTGGCGGGAACGCGCACCCGGACGGCGGCGGCGCGGAACGCTGGACCGGCCATCGCTCGTTGACTCTCCTTGAGCTGCGTGACTGTCGAAGACATTCGATACGTACGTGGAGACCCTCTGGCCGCGCAGACGGCGCGGCGTCGCCCATATGCACGGCGAGCTGCCGGGCATATGCAACGGGCGGGTTCGGTACAGCCTATCGAAGGAAGGTTGTATGGCGACATAGGGCGCACAGGAGGCGCACGATGCGTGTCGTAAGCCCCCTGTGCCCCCTGTCAGGGAAAACCCCGGTGCGGGACCGGTGCGTGGACCGCCGCGGGCCGCCCGGCCGACGCGCGGGCGGGACCGTGGCGACGCTCGAGCGATGCTCAGCCGAGCCCCAGGCGCTCCGCCGCGGCCGCCGCGTCGACGGGGACGGTGACCGGCTGCGGGGCGCCGGCGACGGCCCAGTCGGGGTCCTTCAGACCGTTGCCGGTGACCGTGCACACGATCGTCTGGCCCGGGTCGACCCTGCCCTGCTCGGCGGCCTTCAGCAGACCGGCCACGGAGGCGGCGGAGGCGGGCTCCACGAACACGCCCTCCTGCGCGGCCAACAGGCGGTAGGCGCGCAGGATTTCACGATCCGTCACCTCGTCGATGGCGCCGCCCGACTCGTCGCGCGCGGCGAGGGCGAACCGCCAGGAGGCCGGGTTGCCGATCCGGATCGCGGTGGCGATGGTCGAGGGGTCCTTGACCACCTCGCCGCGCACGATCGGCGCGCTGCCGGAGGCCTGGAAGCCCCACATGCGCGGGGTCCTCGTGGCGATGCCGTCGGCGGCGTACTCCTTGTAGCCCTTCCAGTAGGCGGTGATGTTGCCCGCGTTGCCGACCGGGAGGACGTGGATGTCGGGTGCGTCGCCGAGCATGTCCACGATCTCGAACGACGCCGTCTTCTGACCCTCGATACGCACCGGGTTGACCGAATTGACCAGCGCCACCGGGTAGTTCTCGCTGAGCGAGCGGGCGAGCGTGAGGCAGTCGTCGAAGTTGCCGTCGACCTGGAGGATCTTCGCGCCGTGCACGAGGGCCTGGCCCATCTTGCCGAGCGCGATCTTGCCCTGCGGCACGAGAACGGCCGAAACCATGCCGGCCCGCACGGCGTACGCGGCGGCGGAGGCGGAGGTGTTGCCCGTGGAGGCACAGATGACCGCCTTCGCCCCTTCCTCCTTGGCCTTGGAGATGGCCATGGTCATGCCCCGGTCCTTGAAGGAGCCGGTCGGATTGGCGCCCTCCACCTTCAGGTGGACCTCACAGCCCGTGCGCTCGGAGAGCACCTGCGCGGGCACGAGGGGCGTGCCGCCCTCGCGGAGCGTCACGACCGGCGTGGTGTCGGATACCGGCAGCCGGTCCCGGTACTCCTCGATGATTCCGCGCCACTGGTGGGTCATTGCTGGTTACTCTCCTTCAACCCGCATGATGCTGGCGACACCCCGCACGGTGTCGAGCTTGCGCAGCGCCTCGACGGTCCCGGTGAGGGCGGCGTCCGACGCGCGATGGGTGACAACGACGAGGGAGGCCTCTCCCCCGCTCTGGGCTTCGCTCGAGCGGGAGGCGCCCCCCTCCTTGCCCTGCTGGCGCACCGTATCGATCGACACCCCGTGCTCCGCGAACACGGTCGCGACCTGGGCGAGAACACCCGGTTTGTCCGCGACGTCGAGGCTGATGTGGTAGCGCGTGACGACCTCGCCCATGGGCGAGACGGGCAGGGCGGCGTACGCCGACTCGCCGGGCCCCCTCGCGCCGCCCCGCCGGTTGCGGCAGACGGCGACGAGGTCGCCGAGCACGGCCGACGCGGTGGGCGAACCGCCCGCGCCGGGGCCGTAGAACATGAGCTGCCCTGCGGCATCGCTCTCCACGAAGACGGCGTTGTACGCGCCGCGCACGGAGGCGAGCGGGTGGGTCAGCGGAATCATCGCGGGATGCACGCGCGCGGTGACCGAACCCCCGTCGGCGGCCCGCTCGCAGATGGCGAGCAGCTTGATGGTGCAGCCCATCTCCTTCGCCGAGCGGAAGTCGGCGGCGGTGACCTCGGTCATGCCCTCGCGGTGGACGTCGTCGAGGCGCACGCGCGTGTGGAAGGCGATCCCGGCGAGGATGGCGGCCTTGGCGGCGGCGTCGAAGCCCTCCACGTCGGCGGTCGGGTCGGCCTCCGCGTACCCGAGGGCGGTGGCCTCGTCCAGCGCCTCCTGGTATCCGGCGCCGGTGGAGTCCATCTTGTCGAGGATGAAGTTGGTCGTGCCGTTGACGATCCCCATCACCCGGTTGATCTTGTCGCCGGCGAGGGACTCGCGCAGCGGGCGGATCAGCGGGATGGCACCGGCGACGGCGGCCTCGTAGTAGAGGTCCTTGCCGTGCTCCTCCGCCGCCGCGTGCAGGGCGGCCCCGTCCTGGGCGAGCAGGGCCTTGTTGGCGGAGACGACGGACGCGCCGTGCTCGAAGGCGGTGGTGATGAGGGTCCGCGCGGGCTCGATCCCGCCGATCACCTCGACCACCACGTCGATGTCCCCGCGTTTGACGAGCGCGGTGGCGTCGGTGGTGACGAGGGCCGGGTCGATGCCCTCACGGACCTTGGACGGCCGCCGTACCGCCACTCCCGCGAGCTCCACGGGGGCACCGATCCTGGCCGCGAGGTCGTCGGCGTGCGTCGTCATGATGCGCGCCACCTCTGAGCCGACAACCCCACAGCCCAGCAGCGCCACCTTCAGCGGACGCGTACGCATCATCCGACCTCGTTTCCTCTCACCGTCTACGGTTGGACCAGTCTCACTCACCGGAATGAAGTTTCTACCCTTCGTCCGGATCCTGAGACTCGTATTTCACTTGTGCGGGACCGGAAGACCGGAGATCTTCCAGCCCGCTTCGTCCGACGTCAGCCGCCGGCTCCCCGGCACCGGCCGACGCCTTCCCCCTCGTCAGCCGACGTCGAGTCGCAGGAGGTCCTCCTCCGTCTCACGCCGGACGATCACCCGGTCCTCGCCGTCCTTCACCGCGACGACGGGCGGCCGCAGCACATGGTTGTAGTTGCTGGCCATGGACCGGCAGTACGCGCCCGTGGCCGGTACGGCGATCAGGTCGCCCGGCGCCAGGTCGGCGGGCAGGAACGCGTCCCTGACCACGATGTCCCCGCTCTCGCAGTGCTTGCCGACCACACGGGCCAGCATCGGCTCGGCACTGGAGGAACGGGACACGAGGGCGACGCTGTACTCGGCGTCGTACAGCGCCGTGCGGATGTTGTCGGACATGCCGCCGTCGACGGACACGTACGTCCGCAGCCCCTCCAGCGGCTTGACCGTGCCGACCTCGTAGAGCGTGAAGGCGGTCGGCCCCACGATGGCGCGCCCCGGCTCGACGGAGATGCGCGGCGTGCGCAGCCGCGCGGCGTCGCACTCGCGGCTGACGATCTCGGTCAGCGCCTTGGCGATCTCGTGCGGCTCCCGGGGGTCGTCGTCGCTGGTGTAGGCGATCCCGAGCCCGCCGCCGAGGTCGATCTCGGGCAGCTCGACCCCGTGCTCGTCGCGAATGTCCCTCAGCAGCCCGACGACCCGGTGGGCGGCGACCTCGAAGCCGGACATGTCGAAGATCTGCGACCCGATGTGCGAGTGGATGCCGATCAGCTCCAGCCCGTCGAGCTGCAGCGCCCGCCGGACCGCCTCGGCCGCCTGCCCCCCGGCCAGCGGAATCCCGAACTTCTGGTCCTCGTGGGCGGTGGCGATGAACTCATGCGTATGAGCCTCGACACCCACGGTGATCCGGATCTGGACCTTCTGCCGCTTGCCGAGGGACTGGGCGATGTGGGCGACCCGCACGATCTCCTGGAAGGAGTCGAGCACGATCCGCCCGACACCGGCCTCGACGGCGCGCCGGATCTCGTCCGAGGACTTGTTGTTGCCGTGGAACGCGATCCGCTCGGCCGGCATGCCGGCCGAGAGGGCGGTGGCCAGCTCGCCCCCCGAGCACACGTCGAGGTTGAGCCCCTCCTCGTGGAGCCACCGCACGACGGCACGGGACAGGAACGCCTTCCCGGCGTAGAACACGTCGGCATCGGACCCGAACGCCGTGCGCCACGCACGCGCGCGTGCCCGGAAGTCGGCCTCGTCGAGGACGTAGGCGGGCGTGCCGTGGCGCTCGGCCAGGGTCTTCACATCGACACCGCCGACGGTGACGACCCCGTCGGCGCCGCGCCCGACGGTCTGGGCCCAGACCTTGTGGTCGAGGACGTTGAGATCGGCGGGCGGCGCCGAGTAGTGCCCCTCGGGCAGGACGTCGGCGTGACGGGGCCCGGCGGGGTGGGCGGAACGGCTCATGACGGTGGCTCTCAGACTCTCTGTCTCTCTCCGGGGCGCATCTGCTCTGGGGCCTCAGAGATGTTCGGGTGCGTCGATGCCGAGCAGGGACAGGCCGCCGACCAGCACCGTCCCGGCGGCTTCGGCGAGCGCGAGCCGGGCGCGGTGGGCGGCCGAGGGTTTCTCCTCGCCACGGGGAAGCACGGAGGGCAGAAGGGGCAGCACGGCATCGGCAACGGTGACGAGATGCCGCGCAAGCCGGTCCGGGGCACGGTGGGTGGCGGCCGCGGCGAGGATGCGGGGGTGGTCCGCGAGGGGCATGAGAAGGAGGTGCGGGAAGGGGCGCTCGCCGGGGGTCCGGCCGGCGGACCCCGGTGTGCCGGTTCCGGTGGCGACTCGGCCGGTGTCGAGGGGGGAGGCGGGGGCGGGGCGGGGCGCGGCGGGGTCGGCCGGGTGGGCGTCGGCCGGCCCGGCATGGAGGGGACCGCGACCGACCGGCTCCGCGTGCATGGGACCGCGACCGACCGGCTCGGCATGGAGGGGACCGGGCTCGGCGGTGAACCCCAGGCGGACGGCGTTACGGCTGAGGGAGCGGATCCGGGCGTGGGCGTACCGCACCCGGAACAGCGGATTGCTCTCCCGCTGGACGAGGTGGTCGGCGGTGATCCGGGGCCGGTCGTGCGGGGCCGGATGGAGCAGGGCCCACTGGGAGGCGTCGGGACCGAGCGGAGCGGGATCCTCCGGCGCGGGCACGGGCCGCAGGTTGACCGGTTCACCGTGCTCGACGGTGGCCCGCCCTCCCTGGGTGGCGACGATCCGTACGACGGCGTCGGCGACGACTTCGGCCCGGACCTCGTACGGCACGCGCAGCACGACCACCTGCCCGGCGAGAGAGCCGCCGTGTCCGTACGAGGCACCGCGGTCCCGGATCTCCCGGACGAGCCCGGTGACGAGATCGGCCTCCGGCTCCAGGCTGATGTTGAGAAACCCGGGGCCGGTCACGACGACGTCCCGGATGCCGTCGGCACCGGCAAGCCGGGGCCGCAGAATCTCGGCGACCCGCACCGGCGGCTGCCCGGCCGGCCGGGCGAGCTGCAGAGCGACGTTCGTGGCGAAGTCCCCGCACCCCCCGGGCCCGGGCTCGGTCACCACGACCCGCTCGGGCACGCTGACACTCAGCTCCCCTTCGTCGACAGCACGACGCACCGCATGCAGCACGGTGCGGGACAGCTCGACGGGGGTCACGAGACAAGCGTAGGGGAGGGAAGGGGTGGGTAGGCGAGACGGTTCTCACTGTGGGACGGGGCGTGGCTCGGCGAGGCGGATGCGGTGCGCTCGGCGCCCCGAGGCAGAGATGCCCGGGGCCGACCGGCGCGCAGTGGTGTGGAACGGTCCGGGGTGACGACCTCACTGGGGCGGAAGGGACCCATGTGACCAGTGCGAACGGACTTGAGCGACCGGCACGGAGCGGCGCTGGATGGGTCGGAAGCGGCTGGCACCCGGGCGTGCTCGACGGCCGGGCCGAAGCGACCGGATCCGCACTGCCGGGAGTCGAAGTGACCGACATCCGCGCTGGGTGCCAACGTCGCAGCCATCCGCGCTGGGGGTCGAAGCGACCGAACATCCGCGCCGGCGGCCGAAGCGACCGACATCCGCGCTGGCGGCCGAAGCGACCGGACCTGCCCTGAACGACCGACACGGTCGGCGCGCCGGAACGGCAGTCCCCCCGATCCGAACCCCACCCGACCCACACCCGCGGGACCCACCACCACGGAAGACCGATCCCGCTGGCCGGCAAGTCCCGTCAACCTCAACCGCCCGAGGAAATGCCCCGCGGCACGCCATCGGCGATCCCGTCACCGACGCCCCCCAGCGCCCGGTGGCCCCCCTCGCCGCCTTCCCCTTCCCCCTCCGCGTCAGGATCCCCATCGTCATCGCCGCGCCCACCGCCGCCCCGATGCCCTCCCTCTCCCCCGCGCACTTCCCCGTCTCCGTCTGGGCCTTCGCTGCCCCCGCGCTCGATGAGCTGCTTGACGAGCCGGACGAGTTCGGCGGGTTCGAAGGGTTTGGCAAGGAAGGCGTCCACACCGACGTCGAGGCCGGTGTCGACTTCGTACTGCGTGCACGCGCTGATGATGGCGAGCGGCAGATGGTGCGTACGGGGATCGGCACGGAGCCGGGCGGCGGTACGCAGACCGTCGAGCCTGGGCATGACGACGTCGAGCGTCACGACGTCGGGCCGCACCTGATGCACCACGTCCAGACACTCGGCACCATCGGCGGCGGTCACGACCTCGAGACCTTCGAGCTCGAGGTTGACCCTGATCAGCTGCCGGATGACCTTGTTGTCGTCCACAACAAGCACCCGGCCCGAAGCGCCTGGCACACGTCGAGAGTAGGTCCGGACCGGCCACCGCGTCCGGGTTTTCCCCACTTCCACCCCGTACAGGGGACCCACCCCGGCCCCACCCGCCCGGCACCCGGGAAACGGATTCCTGATCACCCTGCCGGACCTGCTAGTGTTCTACCCGTCGCCACGAGCAAGAAGCTCCGCAGCCGACACGCCCCCGTAGCTCAGGGGATAGAGCAACGGCCTCCGGAGCCGTGTGCGCAGGTTCGAATCCTGCCGGGGGCACCCATTCTGAGGTGCCCAAAGACCCCGTCACCAGCGGAAACGCTGCGGTCGGGGTCTTCGCGTTTGTGCAGGCAGCTGCCTCGAAAGGCAGCCGTTTGCCACCGATCACGTAATGACGACGTAATGATCTTGAGGGGCTTCGCGGCAGGTCAGAGCATGTTTCGCGAGGCTCCACGTGTGGCTTTGTGGACCACCTGTGGACAGGCCGAAGCCCCGGACCACTCACGGCCTGGAGCTCTGCCATTGGATCGATTGCCGCGGAGACGTCGTCCGAGGTCAGACCGAAGAGCTGTTGATCTGCTCGCGGGTCAGGCGCACCGGCTCACCGGTAGCGTTGTCGAACCGTCGACGCACCAGGATGCTGAACCCGAGATCGTGCAAAGCTATCTCGGCAACGTTGGTGTTGAACGGCTCTCGACCCTTCAGCGCATTCCGCACGAGCAGGAGTGCAGGGAGGTTCCTCCCGCCGACCGCCGCGAGCACGTCGAACTTCTCATCTTCGGGCGTGTGCAAGGCAGCTACAGCGACGTCCGCGAGTGTGAGAAGGGCATAGCTGCTGTCCTGCAGACGAACTCGGGTCTCCGTAGGCCTGCTCATGGGCTCGGGGGCCATGTTTGTCTCCTCAATCCGACCGGGCTAGATCATTCTCCGGCCGTGCAGCCCAGGATGTACATTCCCCGCGACAGACCGGAGCCCCAGACCACGCGTAGTCCGGGACTCCCGTATTTGATCAGGTGGTTGTGGTCAGTCTGCTGAATCCTCCCCAAGCCCCTTCATGATCCGGTCGTTCATCTCCTGTTCCTGGCCGTCGATGCACTTCGCGTAGATCTTCAGCAGAACGTCCACCGAGTGGCCTGCACGAGCGGCGACCTCCGGAGCCGGCACGCCCGAGTTCAGCCACTGGGAGACTCCCGCGTGCCGAAGGTCGTACGGCCGGAAGGCCAGGACCGACGTCACCTGATCAGGTACGAGCGCGAGTTCGCGAGCTTGCTTCCACGCCCGCGAGTACGACGAGGCAGCGATCACGTTGCCCCGCTCGCTGGCGAACAGCCGGCCGTCCTTCGCCGTGCCGAACTCGCTGAGATGCTCGCGGAGCAAGCGCACCAGCGGAGGCGGAATCGGCACAATGCGCACCTCACCATGGGCCCGCTGCTTCAGGCCGCGCCGGTCGTGCGCCTCACCAGAGTCCGTCCACGCCTTACCTGCAGTGGGCCGGGTCTCCGCCAGCTCGATGCGGCCCCAACCCGACGGCGGAAGCGTGCAGTCGGAACGTCGAAGGCCAAGGGCCTCCCCCGGCCGCATGGCCGCGTAGTACAGGCACCCGAAGAACGCCCGCAGCCTCCGGCCACTCGCCCGCTCATAGCCACCCACATACGTGAGTGCGGTCAGCAACTCCCGAGCCTGCCGAGGATTGACCACCACCCGGCGGTCGACCTCCTGCAGCGCCCGCTTGCCCCGCTTGCGCCGGACCCGGCTCAGCGGGTTGGACGGGAGGAGTTCCAGTTCCACCGCATATTCGAGGACGTTGAAGACCACGGCGCGTCGCCGACGGTACGTCTGCGTCGCCGCAGGCTTGCCGTCCAGCCTCCCGCCCAGCGCCTCGATCAGGTCATGCGCCCTGGTGATCTCCTGCAGTTCAGCGACCGGCAGCGACGCCTTCTCGACCCACTTCACCGCCGCCGCGATCTCCTCCGGCCGCTCACGCTCTCGGCGAGGCACCGGCAGGATGTACGAGCGCAGCGCCCGCCGCAGCACCTCCGGACCAGGTCGGCCCCGTCCCGGTTTGACCAGGACGGGAACGACCGTCGCCAGTGCGTCCGTCATGCTGTCCCGTTGCTTGGCCGACGCCTCCGCCCACCGGGCATCCACGTACTTCACCGCCAGGTCCAGGAAGGACAGAGCAGCTTTGCCGCCGAGCAGCGAATCAGGCAGGCCGGTGACGGTGTCGAACGGTTCGCCCTTGTCCGCCGCCCTCAGAAGCTGAGACCGGAAGCGGTCAGCCAGTGCCTTGGTCTTGTATGACTCGTGGAACGGCTGGCCGTCTACGGACCAGCGGACGAGATGGGTTGGCTTCTTCGCCGAGCGGTTGACGCTGAGCTTCCAGACGACGACCTTGTACGACTTCACGATGCCGCCCCCTCTGCCCGCTCCTCCAACCACTCGTTGAGCACATCCCGGCGGACCCTCAGCTCCCCGTTCGGCAGTCGGATGCAGGCCGGAGCGAGCCGCAGTTCCCGCCAGCGGTAGAAGGTCCGCCGGGAAATGCCGCCCAGTTCGTCGAGCACCTGCCGGACCGTGAGCAGTTCCGCCGGTTTCGCACGGCCGTCACGCGCCATGGAGACCACCGCCCTCCCGCACCGATGCAGCCAGGAGAGCCGCTTCCGGCGAGTAGCCGCGCCCCGCATAGCGCCACTCGCCGACCGTGACCGTGGGATGGTCGGCCAGACCGAGGGAGGCTCGTTGCTGCTCCGCGCGGTGGTCCGCACGGGCCTGCCGGAGGGCGCTCAGCGTGGTCGAGTAGCGGCGTGACTTGGTGGAAAAATGGCCGCCGTACCCGAGCATGTGGGCCCAGCGGCGCAGCCCGAGCGGCTCGAACTCAGGCAGGCCGCCGAGCCACCAGCACGTACCGATCATCCGCAGCACATGCGCACGCACCGGCAGCATCACCATGTCTCGCGCGTGATGAATGCGACCGTCCACCGCGCCGGCAGACTCCGCTCCCTTGGTGGCGTACTTGGCGATGTAGCCCGCCACGGCCCCCGCAGAGGCAGGCCGCTCCCCCGCATCCCGGCCGTACGAGGTGACCGGTCGTACGTCGACCTGCGTGCCGAAGCACAGCACCCGCGGACCGACCACATCCGCGCCCGGAGCGGTCAACCGGACCCGAACGACCACGGCCCGTACCGCGTCCACCAGCAGCCGGACAGTCGCCCAGTGGGGCGGAGCCGAGCCGGGCCCGTCCGGACCGTCGAGCCGGATCACGGCATGGAAGTGGACCAGGCCCCGCCGCTGGTACTCAGCGACCTTCGCGTACGAGAGCCGGGCAACCTCCCCGAACTCCGTACGCGACAGCCGGGCCCGCCGGGCGACCTCCCGTCGGAGCTCCAGCCCGAATCGGTGCCAGAGCCGACCGGCGAACGCGTGCCAGAGCACGGCCCCCGCGTAGTCGTAGCAGCGCGGACAGATCGGTTCGCCGAGACGCGGATCATCCGCCGGGTGCCGCTCTGGGCATCCGGCCGGAGTCCCATGCGGGCAGCACTCCCCCGCCCGACGAGGCCGGCAGGCCCGCACGCGCCCATCTCGCTCACGGCGCGTGTGGACCGGGCCGAAGCCGGGAGCGGTGAGCGTGGCGAACACCCGCGGGTGCCCACTCACCGACTCTGGAACTCTCTTGCCGCCGACGAGACCGGTGCGGACGAGGTGATACGTGTCCGCCCGGTACAGGCCCGAGCAGGCCGGACAGACTGTCGCCCGCCGGTTGCCGCACGCGGTGAGCAGACGACCGCCGTAGAGGTCCGAACCGTATGAGAGCAGGGCCGCACCGGTCGTCGTGTCGTAGACGGTTGCCGCACCGACCAGATGGATGGGGTTGGTACAGCCACCGAGGCGGACGATGTTCCGGCGCCAGGCGGCGAAGTCCGGCTCCGCCGCTCTGGCGACCAGCGCGGCAGCGTCCGCCGCAATCGCGATGTTCATCGGCGACCACCCCCGCGCCCGAACGCCTGCCCCATCACGGCGGAGATCCCTTCCGGACGGGTCTTGGCGCTGAAGCGGAGCGTCGGGTCCGTGAGCCAGAGGGCGGCCGCATGCGCGGGGCACAGGCGCTGCTCGGCTCCGTCGAGGCCGACGAGGACGATCTGTTCCCGTCCGTCGCAGGTCGAGACCTGCGCGTCACGCTGCCTGAGTTCACAGTCGGGCAGCCGGAATTTGCGCGAATGATGCGCGGTGGACAAAGTGTAGGTGCTCCTTTCACTGCTCACGTGGCGGATGGAGTGGGTTCCTGACGGGGTCGGGTTTGGCGACTTCGCGCCCCGTCGGGAGCCCGTCGTACGGGCGATCACTGCTGCTCCTCGGGCGGCACCCCGGCGACGCCCAACGAGATCGGCCCGAAGTCACGGCGCGCGGCGAAGTAGCCGAGGCCGATGTCCTCCGCCAGCGCGCCGAGCGGAACCGCGACGGACTCCACGCCAGCTCGGCGAGCGGCAGGGTCAGCGGCATCGACCAGGACGATGACGGACGCGTGACGCGGGACGACGACTGCCGGGTTGGCGGTCAGGAAGTCGACCAGCTCCCGCAGACCGGCCAGGAAGGCGGCGCGGTCACCGGAGCGGATGACGTAGTCGGACACAGAGAGTTCCCTTCTCTGGTGAACGGGCGTGTTCAGAAGCGGAGATGACCGAGAAAGCCGTTCACGCCGTCGAGGAGCGTCTGAACGAGCGGCGCGGCCAAGGTCCGGGAGAGCAGGAAGCCGAAGGCTCCGCAGATCAGCGCGTCGACCCACCGCAGGTAGCGGATGCGCAGGAGGAACCAGATCAGCAACCCGAGCAGCAGAACGGCGGACATGGACACCAGCACGGCAGGCCCCTTTCACGGCGCTTCGACGTGCAGTTCGGAGAGGACCGGAGTCAGGTGCGCGTACTCGGCGGCGACGGCTTCCGCCTCCGACTCCGTGATCAGGTGGGACCGGGCGCGTTCCCAGCCGTCACCGGAGGCGAGAACGGCCGTACCGGCCTGTTCCGGTGTGATGGCCTGCGCCGCCTTCAGGGCATCGGGATTGAGATCTCCGAGCGCCATCTCCGCCGTGCCGGGGTCGGCCACCCGGTGGCACACCCGGCCGCCGAGCTGTGCCCGCAGGGCGGTGACGCCGGGCCCCAGGTCGGAGCCGACGCGTTGGCCGGCGACGACGAGGAAGACCCCGAGAGCCGCACCCAGTTGGGCCAGCCGGATCAGCGCCGTACCGGCAGCCTGTGCTTCGTCCTTCTCGTTCCGGCTCGCGACGAGGAACAGTTCCGCGATCTCGTCGACGATCACGACGACGGGGACCGGACGTTCCTTGTCCGGCAGACCCCAGATGTTCCGGACGCGAGCCGCCCGGCAGACGGTCATGCGGTCTAGAGTCAGCTCCACGAGGGCAGCCAGCAGCCGGACGGCTTGCTCCCGGTTGGTCGCGAGGGCGGACAACCGCGGTTCGTAGAGGGACAGTTCCATGCCGCCCTTGCAGTCGATGCCGACCAGGGCGACGGGTTGCGGAGCGAGGCCCGCAACGAGTGCGTTGATGAGTGTGGACTTGCCTGAGCGGGTGGCCCCGACGATGAGCCAGTGCGGCACGCGCCGCAGGTCGAGCACCCACGCGGCTCCGGTCTCCAGCGCGCCCACGGTCACGCGGAGGAGATGACCCGGCCCTCGCTGCTTCGGCACACGAGGCGCGGCCAATGGATCAGCCGCCGACGCGACGACCCGTACGACTCCCGGCCTCCAGGAGGTCACCCGTACCGCGTGCACCTGCCAGCTCTCCGCCATGGCAGGCGCGGCCTTGACGAAGTCCTCTGGCACCTGGCCCGGCAACAGCCGCACCAGCAGAACGAAGCCACTGGAGGTCGGGCGTATGAGGCCGCGACGCGGTACGCGCGGCTGCGGTGGAGGCGCCCCGTTGCCGACGAGCCCGGACACGACTGTCAGCGCCGGCCGGCGGCTCACGGCGAGCCTGCATCCGGCCATCAGGGGCCGCCAGGTCCGCACGACCCGGAAGGCCGCAGCCGGGTAGCCGAGTAACAGCCACCAGGTCACGGGGTAGCGGCGGCGCAGGGCCGGGCCCGCAAGAAGCAGGCCCGACACCAGCACTGTGGCCACCATCAGCACCCAGTTCGGCCCGGTCACACCGGCCGCACTGGTGGCGGAGGCCAGGTTCATCACTGCCCGGCCCCCTTGCCCGCCGAGGCGGGAGCGCTGAGGGGCCGGATCTCCGCCGCCCGGAACGCGATGCCGTGCCGCCCCTCGTTCTCCCACGGGGTGGCGAACAGGTCCCGCACTGTCACCGGCATGCCGAGCTGCACACCGGCCGGTTCACCGGCCACGCTCACGGTCACGACGTCGGCCGACGCACCGGCCATCAGGCACAGACCGACCTGGTACATGGTCTTGCCGGTCTCACGGTCCACGCGAAGCTGACCGGTCTCACGGTTGGCGACCCGCGGAGCCGGGGGCACGGCACAGATGATCCCCGTGAACTTCGCGGTGTCGATCGGAAGGCTTGCCACTGTTCGGATCTCCTCATCTCTGTCCCCGAAGGCCTCCCCTTCGGGTTGCTAGACGACCCGTAGTACGGGTGCGGAACAAGAGTGACCACCCGTAGTACGGGTTGTCAACCGACTCGCGATACGAGAAGCTGTCCACGAACGCGGACAGGGCGTCTACGAGGACGAACAGCCGAAGAAACCACGGCCATGGAGGGCCCGCATGCCGCCGAAGGGCACGCAGCCGAAGTACCGGCAGATCGCCGACTACCTGCGCGACGGCATCTTGGACGGCACGTTCCCGGCCGGCCAACCGCTCCCGTCAGAGGAGGCGTTGGCCAAGCAGTTCGGCGTGACGCGTCCCACGGTCCGCCAGGGTCTGAGCGAACTCCGGGCGTCCGGCCTCGTCGAGGCCATCATGGGCCGCGGCACCTTCGCCCGGTCCCCCCACAGCCGCCCCAGCCACACGCGCCCTCGCGGTGTACGTCGGACCACGGACGGCCGCTACGTCGAGGCAGACGGCATCACCTGGACTGACGCCGAGCCGCCGGTGGCCACCCGCACCGACGCCCCGCTTGCCCTCGCGGACCTGCTCCGCATCCCGCCAGGCGAGCCGATGTTCACGTACGACGCTCTGCAGACCGCGGACCACGGCCGACTGCGCCAACTCCACCGGACTTACGTCCCGTTCTCGGTGCTTATCGACACCAAGTACGAGGAAGAAGCCCCATCGCCGGCGCCGCAGCTCTACGCCGCACTCGCCGACCTGGGCCACGAACTCCACTTCACGGAGTACGTCCGCACCCGAATGCCCCTGCCCGACCAGGCCCAAGCACTACGGCTCGCCGATGGGGTACCGCTGCTCCACATCATCCGCGTGACGCTCGCCGAGTCAGACAAGCCCCTCGCTCTGGAAGAGTTCCACCTCCCGGGCGACGAGTTGGAGCTGTCGTTCCGGCTGTAGCAGCACAGGCCGGTTGGCTCAGACTTTCTCTACGTCATCAAGTCCCGGCTGCGCTCCGCTCCGCCGGGCGCGCTCCCGGCTCCGCTGCGGGCGCCGCTCCTGCCTTCGGCCCGCTCCGCCCGCGCCGCGCCGACGCGCGCCCACTGGTGGATAGGGCCGGCGGCCATGAGTCGATCACCGCATTCACGGCCACGGTCAGAACAGTGCCTCCGGCGGGGGATCGGCCGGCACCGGGATGGAGGAGGCGCCGTCGCCGACTGCGGGTCCGTTGTGGCGGATGCTGGGGGCTCCCATCCCGCACACCATCGCCCCAGGCACAGCCGAGCAGACGCGGTCCCTGGCGTCCAGGTCGTTCGTACAGTGGCGCGCTCCACCTGGACGCCAGGGACCACGCCCGCTCCACGGTGTGTGGGTCGACGGCGTACGGGATGGGAGCTGGGGAGAGTGGTGGGCAGAGGAAGTGGTCGGCTTCCGTCACTCGGCTCGACCGATTTGAGCGGACAATCGTTCGATCTGGGCCCGCAAAGCCTGATCGTCCTGCTCGTCCACCCACCGCACAACCGCGATCGGCAGGATGGATCTCAGATCCCTTAGACGTCGGGAGAGATTGGACGGAAGGGGCCTGTTCGTGACCACCAAGAGGGCACCAACACCAGCCGGAACCGCTGCGGATCGAGCGTGCGCCGCGGACATAGCCATGTCCCGAAGCTGGGCAGTAGTCAGCAGGCTAGTACCCGCCTTGACCTCAACGCCGACCGCGCCCTGTTCAGTGGGAACCACGGCATCCACACCAAAATCGTCTAGGGGCCCGCGGGCAACCCGCGTTGATGGGTACAGGCTGACCAGCCGATCAAAGACCTCGCGCTCCAGGACTTGGGCAGATACCCGCGCTACGAGAGGATCTCGGGAGGCTCCAGGGTCCACACTGCTTAGGACCTGCAAGGCTTGCCGCGCTTCCTCCGGCGACTCTTGGTTGATGGTCGCTACGATCTCACGCCGCCGCCGTGCCATGAACAACTCGTAGTCCTGGTAACGCGCCCGAGTCAGAGGTGAGCCGTTGATCGCCATGACCAGGAGCACGACACCCACGAGCAGGAGCGCTACCGAGCCAGCCTGATTGTTCGTGATGAAGACGGCCACCGCCCCTGCCCCCGACAGTGCGATCCCCGACAAGGACGCGGCGAGACGTTCCCAGCGGGACAGCGGAGCTGCATCGGGCTGCTGCTCAGGCAGTTCGGGTTCGTCTCCTGGGGGCGCCACGCCTCAGATACTAGTCGCCGCCCCCTAGCCAGCGGACCAGATTGCCAGGCTGCGAGCGGCAGCAGACGTGTCCCCTGCGTGCCCTTAGAAGCGGTGGCGGACGGGGCGAAACGGGGAGCAGCAGGATCAACGGCCGGTAGCAGCAGGTCAGCGGATTGCCAGTTCAGCAGCAACCCACGTACGCGATCTACCAAACTGGTGCTCCCAGGTCCGAGCGCGGCGGGCTTGACTGGGTCATTGAAACTCCAGCCCAAAGCCGCTCCACCGACCTAGTGCGAAATTCACCTGCCGTCGCTGCACTACTGAACCTGGTAACGCGTGTCATGCGCCTGAGAGCAGGCCGGTTCCGGCAGCTCTGCGCTTTTTTCGGAGTGATTCAGACCCAACCTTCATCGGAAGCACGTCTGCGCAAGGTCTCAATGCGGCGAGAAATCCAACGATCCAATCGTCCAGTGCTATTCTCTGCGGCGACATACTCACCCGTCGGAAGAATCGCCAACTGACATTTTTTTGTGATGAGCTTTAGGTTTTTCCCGGAGGAGGCCACAAGACGGGTTTCCAACAGGCGGTTGCGCACGTCATCAAATTCGACACCGCATGACTCTAGCCAAGACAGCATTTCCGGATCATCGCAACGAACTTCTTTCCCTTGGCACAGTCGCGTGAGCACAACAAACTCCTCCTCTCCGAGGAATTCAGGACTCCACTGCTCCGTCACCGGCATCTCGTTGAGCGCTTCATCATCAACCTCATGCGCTCGGACTTGCCAACCCTTTCTTCCGTCAACACTTGCAGCGCGAAAGCTCAGTAGACACCTTCCGACCTCCGTCTCGAGGTCTTCCCCCCAAAGCTCATGACCAAATCCATACATCTCATCTAGCCGCGTCCAAATGAATTCGAGGAGCAGTCTCAACGGGTTTTCTGGCGTGGAGAAGTAGAACGGCCACCACCCGTCAACCAAGGGTGCCATGAATGGCCGCCCATTGGTCTTCACGAGAGAATATGCGCCCGATATGATCAATTGAGGGAAGCACGTCGGGCCGAACCCATTATTGCCAATATTGTTTTCCAGATATTCGATCATGGATGACCGGAACGCCCGCTCACTTTTGAATCCATGCATCCCGAGAATGACTCGAATTGCAGAGACCTGTTCCAGGAGAAGCGCGTGAAATACAGCCTCCTCTTCGTATGGGAGAGCGGTGGGCCCGTCCAGATCCCAAGCGATCCGCCCTGTCATCTCGGCAAAGGTTCTAGCTGACGGAGCCATACTGCGATCAGGATCGTCCAGCTTCTCGTCACTTTGATAATACGATTGCTCGATTTCACTTACCGTCTTAAGTTGCGCGAACGCTCCACGAAGCTCGGCCGAGTGGAGATTTTTCTTGACCTCAATGACGGCAATGATGTCTTTTACATGCCATACGTACGAGTCAGTGTAGGGCAGTCTCTCCCCCTCGCCCCGCACCACCATACAGTCAAGTTGACCGGACAATCCCCCTCGGCCATCGCGGGCAAACCCGGACACGACTCTCAGCCCCAAGCCATCCGGAAGAGCGCGATTCAATAGCTCGGAAGACAGCCCCTCATACATGTCCCCAATGGTGGGAGCATGTTTTACGGGAGCATTGTCGAGTTTAGGCAACTCGCTTCGGAGAATACCTGAAAGAAGGTCGGCAACCGTGCGAATCACTAAACGTCACTCCAATTAGATCTGCTATTTCCAGCGGCGGGGTACCTTTAAGCAGCTCCAATCCGAGCCGCTTCGCTAACCTGCTGGTCGCGCATTGCGACGAGGTTGCGCAGGCGCGGAACTCAGACGGAGGGTTGCCGCCTTTCCCTATTGCGGCGCCGCTCCAAGAGCTCATGTGCGTCGTTGATGAAGAGCCCTAGAAGATCTCCCTCTTTGACCGCCTGTCCTTTGTGTCCGTAGTCTCGACGAATGGCGATAAGTAGTTTCTCGAGTTCGAAGAGTGCCGCCTCTGTTTGTGATTCAGTGGAGGCGGCCGAGATTGAGCGCTTGAATCGGGACCACTCGATCAGAACGTCATCCGGGGCCCAAGCGATGAGCTGGGGCGTAATCTCGCGGAGCTCTTCTGCGAACTGGTCAGCTCCAGCAGCGGACGCATCTCCTCGCAGGAGCATGCGCAATAGACTCTCCACGAGGCGACTATAGATCGGAATCTTGCTAGAGCGAATCTCTGCTTCAACCGCTGATCGACGCTCGTAGTAGCGACCAATGACTAGAGTCGCCACAGCCACGACCACTGTTGACATCGCTGCGACCGCAGCCGCCGAAACAGTCGGATTCACTCCGTGGAATATCTGCCGTCCAATGCGACGGGCGAAGAATGCCACGACCTCCACGCCGCCGAGCAGAAGGGCCGCGAGCAGAGCAAAAGCTCCGAGCCCTTTGATGAAGACTCGCATGTGCCTCATTGTCCCCAACGTGCCCATGTCTCGGGCAGGTTTGACCAATCTGACGAGGCCCGAGGGGATGCAGCGAGGCATACGTGTACGTGGTCGGTGAGCGCATCCGCCGTCGCGGCTGACTGTCTTCAGCCGCGGTTCAGGCGGGGCCCCATCGAGGGTGCCGGCTGTCAGTCCAGTGCGGCAGAGCTGGGCCGCCCCTGGGCCGTCCGAGGTCACCCGACGCCGACCGACAACGACAGAAGCCCACGACATCTGAACTGGTCAGAGCCGTGGGCATCGTCAGTCTCGCGCGTCGGCGGGACCCGTGGTCAGTAGACCGGCTTCTGAGGAGCTGCTGGCCGCAGGCCACGGCCGCCCGTGATCAACTGTGGCTGTTCTGAGGAAGAGGCGTCTGCGGTCATGCCGTGGCCAGAACGCTCCCTTGTGTCCCCTTCGTGTACGTGTCACACAGTTAAGAGGCGGGGTAAAGGGGGAGGGGGACGCCGCATGTCGACGCTGGGTGGTAATCCGGTAGTGCCGTCGGCTTGGGCGGTCGAACGGTTCGGGCGGCATGCCGGCGGACTCGCGGAGGCGGTGCCGGTGCAGCTCGCCAAGGCTCACGCGAAGGCTCATGCGGCGCATCGTGCGGCCGGGCTAAAGAAGCGGAGTCCCTACGGTGTGACCCTCGCCCAGGCCGTGCGTGAGTACCTGGCCGACATGGCGCGCGAGCTGGGGGAGTCCGTGCGGGAAGTACTGGGGTACGAGTACGCCGTGATCAACGATCACGTTCTCTTTCCCTTTAAGTACGCGGACAGGCCGAGGCCGCTTGACCGTGCTCGGTTGCCCTCCAAGACGTCCACCACACGGCGCCGGATGTTCCGGGCGCATGGGCCGGAGTCGCGGGACGCGTTGTTCGAGCTCGATGACGACCTGACGACCGAGGAGTACCTGGAGCTGCACGAGGCGTTCGAGGAGCTGGGGGCGTCGACGAAGCTGGTGTGCCTGTTCTTCACGGCCGACGCCGAGAGCGGCATCCACGCCATCCATTGGGGACAAGCCCACCTCGAACCCGACCGCACCTTCGACTGGCTGCACAGCGAACAGCTCCCGGTCGCTCCCCAGCCGCTTGAGTGATCAGACGACGAGTCGGCCGAATCCTGGGCCGTCTCTGGGCCGTGCAAGGGTGCCGAAGCCGACCAAAAGCGACCGACAGTGACAGTCGAGCCTCAGTCGCCAGCCGTAAAGCCCCAGGTCAGAGCCCCCGTACGGGCTTCCGCCCAGGGGTGGCCGTACGGCAAGATGGGGCGCTTCTTCCTGCGTCGCGGAGCCAACGTGTCGCCGCTGAAACACGTTAGCCCCAAGCTCAGCTTCAGATTTCCGCTCAATCTTGGATCTGCTCCTGGGGCCACTGCGCGAAGAGGATGCCATCGGACGTGTCCTCTTCGTCTTCATCCTCATCGCCCTCCCATGCAGGCAGCCCTGGTTCGTCCAGCTCACCGGTCAGCCAGGACACCAAAGTGTCGAGGAGTCCGCCCTTCAGCCGACGCTGGCTGTGGTTACGCGGCCAAAGCACCAGGGGCCAGCCATCGGCCGGCCCGTCAACCAGCCAGCAGAGGTAGTCACCTCCCGGCGACATGGCGAAGGGGAAGAGGCCTCCGGCCTCAGGCCATGCGGGGAACGGGTACTTCTCCGGGAACTGGTCCTTCAGTTCCCGGTAGCCAGCAGCCGCGCGCGGCCCCCCGTCCATCAATCCAGAGGGACCGCCTTCGAGCGGCGCCCAGAAGCTCAACCAGTCGCCCCACGTGCCAGCGCCGTAGGTGGTCATCAGACGGATGTACTCCGTGGGCAACTCGGTGCCCAGGCGAGAGAAGAGTTCCTCCCACGACCCTCGCCCCACCCGGGGCAACTCGGGGGGCGGTAGCAACTCAGTCAGTCGCTTCCATGCATGCGTGCTCATCATGGCCCTGGATAGTGGCAGACAGCACCGACGGCCCTCAGTGGCCCTCCCCCTGACATCCACGACTGACATCAACGGCGTCGGACGGTGGCGCACAAGAGCACCCCTGGCCGGTCGGCACAGCGACGGGAGACAGCACCAGGGCCAGCCCTGGATCGAACTCCTAAAGCGGTGCTCATCCCTCGCGATCACTTCTGAGCCATGCACGCCGTCCGTAATCGGCCCGGGACTCCTGGGGTCGGACTCAGACTGCTGTCTGAACCGCTCCCAGGAACTCGGTCCACGAGGGCACCTTGTGGCCGGGCAGGGCGTGCTTCAGGCTGAGTTGCAGTGTGCGGCGCAGGGGATGGGGGGACTGCATGATTGCGTCATTCCGGGCCGCGAGGCGGGCAAGTTCGGCCGGGGTGGGCAGTCGGTCGCTCTTGGCTCCGTTGCAGGTTGCATGTGTGGGGGCAAGGTTCCACAGGGCGTCCAGATCTGGACCGTGCCAGGAGCCGACGCTGTCGAAACGACGCATCAGGGAGAACGGGAAGACGTGGTCGACGGCTATAGCTTCCCCCGGGGCCAGAACATCGCCGCAGATCAGGCAGCGGCCGTGTTGAAAACCGACCGTGGCGTCAACGATGCCGGTCACCGAGCGTCGTCGGCGTTTGTCGGTGATCTTAAGGGTGTCCCAGTCGACCGTGACACCCTCCTCGACGAGGCTGCGCCCGACGCCGGTAGCGAAGGAGCTCTCCACGATGCTCCAGCGCGCCCCCAACTCCGCGGCTAGGCATGGCGCTTGCTCCGACTGCGCCAGTCGCAGCAGGTCAGGGGTCAGGCGCACGACACGCTGCCGTCCCGTCCCTGCCAGCTCGTAGAAGGTGTGGGGCACCGCAGTTTCACCGCGGAGATTGTGGAACTTCTGCATCACCATCACCGGCATGGAACGCACTGCGGCTGCCAGCAGACGCTCGGTGGGCCGGCCGGCCTCCAGCGTCGCGGCTCTCTCCTGCTCAGCGACGGCGAGGAAGTCTTTCTCGCCCAGCTCCACCGTCTGCGGCGCCTGCGGGTCCTGGGCCAGATGCTGCACCAGGCCCAGGCTGTAGGCAGCGGCGAGTTCGGCAAGGGAGATCTCCTCTCGCCCGGTCCGCCCGAACTCCAGCAGGGCTTGCCCGAGAGCGAACTTGTAGGTGCGCGAGTTGGCCCCCATCAGCACTGCCAACCGCCACGACGCGCGCGCCGACGAATCCTGCGCGTAGAACTCGCGCCCGCTCACTCGCCCCCCTTGCGCAGGACAACCGTCTGCCACCACACCTCGGCACGGCCGAGCCGGTCCGTGCCCTCCTCTACCAGTCGCACGAATCGCAGCGCCGCCCGCTCCCCGTCCCGCACGACGTCCTCCGCGGGCACATCGAACATCACTCGATCTGTCGGTGGGACTCCGCGCCGAAGCGAGACGACCAGCAGCCCCGCCGGAGCCAGCAGCGTGGCCAGCCGCTCCATCGCCTGCCCACGCTCGGCCGGCAACAGGTGCATCCACACAGCCGACAGCAGCACCAGCTCAAAAGGCCCTTGCAGGTGGGACAGTGCGGGCAGCGAGTCCTCGACCCAACGGACGTCCTCGCAAGGGTTGAGGCTCTGCGCGACCTCCCGAAGCTCACGGACCGGCTCCGCCGCCACCACCTGGTAACCGCGCCGTGCGAGTGCCACGGCGTCCCGCCCAGTGCCGGCACCTACGTCCAGCACCTTCGCCGGCGCCGGCGGAAGCAGATCCAACACCCCGCCATGCACTTCCTCGAAGGTGACGCTCCCGTACCTCTGCCCCAGCAATTCGGCGCGCTGCGCGTAGTAAGCCTGGACGCCCGCAGCGGGCTGGCCCACCGCCGACGACTCGTCGAGGTGAGGAAAGTTCTCCCCGATACCAACCATGGCCTCAAGCTACGGGACCGCACCGACAACGGCCGACGCATGAAGACGAAGGGTGGGTGTGGAGTCATTCGGCACCCCGGGGCAGACGTGCCAGAACCATGCCAGGTCGTGCGGGAAGCCACGGGGAACACCGAGGAGTGCAAGCCGCGGACGTCAGGCGTCGATGCCGTTACGCCGCAGGTCAGCAACCTTTCCGCCCCTGAAGCACCCAAGCTTCCCATGCGCTCGGGGGGCTCGGACCGGGGAGGGATAGTAACCTCGGTCTACTAACTCTCCGCACTCTGAGGAGCGCGGACTGTGGAGCCAGTATCGGTCTGTGGGGACAGGCCGAGTTGGGGGGCAACAATGATGACGTATCGGTTCAATCCGCCGCCAGGCTGGCCAACGCCACCTCCTGGATGGATGCCACCTCCCGGCTGGCATCCAGACCCCTCATGGCCAGCACCACCACGAGGTTGGCAACTTTGGGTACCCGACGCCGCAAGCAGCGTGAGTGCTGTTGACATCGGCACCGGCACCACTGAGCTGCGATGCCAAGCCGCGAGTGACCTCGCGCCGCAAGCCGCTCCACCAATCCCTACACACGGCAGCCCGGTAGTCGACGCAGGGGCCGCTACACCCCCGTGGTCTCCCATCCCCGCAGCTCGCCGCACTGGCTTGTTCGGTAGACGTCGTCGCGACGAGAACCAAGAAATCGAACATTTGCGCGCATGGATAACTAGCACGCAAGGCATGGAGGCCGTCCAGGTCCTCGACGCCCTGCGCGTGGCGCGCGAGGAAGCCGCTGCCATGCGCGAAGCCGCAGAAGCAGAGGCAGAGCAGATCCGCCAAAGGGCCCGGGACGAGGTGAAGTCGGAAAAGGCGGAGGCGAAGAAGGCCGCCAAAGAAGCTGACCGCGCCCGGAAGGAGGCAGACAGGATTCGGCAGGAAACCCACGCGGCCAGCAGCCGGCTTGCCGAACTCCAGGCCCAGGTCGTGACCACTGACGAAACGGCGATGCTCCAGCAGGTCGGGATCTACGCGTACCGGCACCAGTTGCAGGATGCCATTGCCTACCGCACTCGCTTGGATTCGCTGAAGGACGAGATCAAGAGCCTCGCGCGTACCGACCAAGCGGTCCTCGCAGTTCAACACTGGACGGTCAACGGGTCGGCCAGCGCCGGGCGCAAGATGGTCAGAGACTTCTCGAAGCTCATGCTCAGGGCATACAACGCCGAGGCAGATTACGCGGTCCGTTCGATGCGTCCCCACCGTCTCAACTCGCTGATCGACCGCCTCTATAAGAGTCGAGAAACCATCGCGAAGCTCGGCGCGACCATGAACATCCGCATTTCCGATGCCTACCACGACGCACGTGTGCGTGAACTGCAGCTGACTGCGGACTTCCTGCAGAAGAAGGAAGAGGAGAAGGAAGCCCAGCGAGAGATTCGGGCACGAGAGAAGGAAGAGGCTGCCGCCCAGCGGGAGCTGGAGCGGGAGCGAGAGAAGCTCCAGAAGGAGTTGGGCCACTATCAGGCCGCATTGGATCGCCTCCGGGAACGTGGGGATACAGAGGCCGTAGCGGAGATGGAAGCCAAACTCGCAGAGATCGAAGAGTCCCTCAGCTCCGTCGAGGCACGTGCCGCCAATGTCCGCGCCGGTTACGTATACGTGATCTCCAACATCGGTGCCTTCGGCGAGCGGATGGTCAAGATCGGGATGACTCGACGGCTGGAGCCATTGGAGCGCGTCTACGAGCTGAGTGGTGCAGCGGTCCCGTTCCGGTTCGACGTCCATGCGCTGATCTTCAGCAAGGACGCGGTGGGTCTGGAGTCGCAGCTGCACCAAGAGTTCGCGGTCCACCGAGTCAACCGCGTCAACGCTCGAAAGGAGTTCTTCCGCGTCACCCCAGCCCAGGTGCGCGATGCCCTCCAGCGGTACGCCGGCCAGCACCTTGTCGAGTTCACGGAAGAACCTCAGGCCCTGGAATGGCGCGCCAGCCAAGCGAGCTGATCCGCGATGTCACGTGTTGGCCTGCCGCTTCGTCCGGGCTGCGGCGCTGGGGCGCCGGTCCCGGCCGAGCGGCAGGCGACAAGCGCGTTGGCCCAGCAATGGGCCCCGTACACCAGCGCTGGGGGATGCTGTCGCACGGGGCAGGCTGGCTGACCGTGAAGCGTGCTCCGGCCGGGCGAGCCTGAGCGTCCGGGGAGCATTCAGGCGGCAGGTGTCTCGCGCCGGCTGCTCGGATGCGCTTCAGCCGCCTTGCTGTCCAACTCTGCGTCCAGTCCAGCAGTGATCAGCTTCGCCAGCAGATCGGCCGCTTCGGGGCGAACGGTGCCGAGCTGCACCAATCCGTCACCGACAACGTTCACGTCAGCCACCAGGCCGGGAAAGTCGGAGTCCATTCCGAGAAGCACGAGTTGATCGGCCAAGGTGCCGGCGCTTCGTCGAGCACGTGCCCAGCCGCGGATGTAGGGCACGCCGGGAACCAAGTCTTCTGCTCGCTTGGCCACCACTCCTCGCCGGTCGGTCATGGTCTTAGATCCTTCCCTCGTGCTTTTCACTGGTGGCCGATGCATGCTCGTCACGGTCGTGGTCACGGCGGAATCCACTGTCGAGCGCCAACCGCAGGAGTTCCGCGAGGCGCTCCGCCGTATCGGGCGAGACCCGGCCCAACTCGACGAGGCCATGCCCGAAGGCGTTCAAGTCCGCGCGCAGGTACGGGAAGTCTTTCTCCAAACCAGCCCTCACGAGAGCGTCCCGCAGGGCGGTCGTCGCGTTCCGTGCCGCATACCACCCCTCGCTGTCGAGAGGCGACCATGTGGCAGCGTCATGTCCGTCGGTCGGCTCATGCGGCATCAGTGGCCGGTCTCCTCGGGAAGGGCGGCAACCGCGGCGTACGGGGTCGGGTACTGCTCGTCGAAGCGGTCGATCCTTGCCAGCAGCTCCGCGGAAGCCACCAGCGCCGTCGCGAGGGCGACCGGGCGTAGTGGATTGGCTTCCGGCCGGCACGTGGGCGGGCGAAGCCATTGATACCGGTCATCGAACAGCGGAGTAGGACCAGGGACGACCACGGCCGAGCCCTCATCGAGGTACCGGTACGTCGGAGGAGTCGAGGTTTCGCGTTCGAGGTAGTGCGTGAAGGACTCGCGACTCTGGGAGTTGAGGAAGAACCCGACTCGCTGCGCCTTGCGGTCGATGGCCGTAGGCCCGAACGGCATTGCACTGCGCAGCAGCCGGTCGTACATCTCCATGCCGAGGCGCTGGTCCACGCTCAAGACGTCGAAGAAGCGGCCAGTCGGCAGCAACGCGGGCATCCGCGGATCGTCCGCCCACACCTGCCGGCACTCGACCGGGTTGTCCGCCGCCGCAGACAGCCATTCCATGCCCCGCCTGGTCATCCTGTGCACGTCGTCTCACCCTCAGTCGGACCACCGTGCGGCCCCGATGCCGCAGTAGGACCAGACTCAGCGCTCAGTACCTGACCAGGGCAGATGACGAGAGGTGACGGGGGATGACGCGTCCACGCATGTCATGTCATCCCCCGTCAGCGACCTTCCGACAGACGATCTTCGGTTACTGCCTGCAATATGCCGTCACCAGCGCGTACATTCGATCAGGCAAGCTGAGTTGCCACACCGGCGCATGCGCGCGGGAGTGAAGGGGCACGACTCGATGAAGCCGACCAGCGTCCGCTTACGTGAAGCCCGCATCAGCCGAGGCTGGAGCCAGCCAAGGCTGGTGAGGGAGCTGCGCCAGGCAGCAGCTCAGCGCGGTCATCAGCTTCCTTCTGACGCCAGTGTGAAGCGGCGTATCGCGAGTTGGGAGAACGGCCACAGCACGCCGGACGACTTCTACGGCCCGTTGCTGTGTGATGCCTTCGCCGCAAGTCCTGCAGAACTCGGGCTGAAACACGGAGAGCTGAAGGACGCTCCGGTACTGGACGCCGCGTACCCCGCCAGCCCGGACGACGCCATTCAGACAGTCAGCCAGTTGTGGCGGGCAGACCTCAACCAGTACGACCCACTGCTCACGGCGGAACCGTCCGAGCCCGCGTGGAACGAGGCGTCCCTTCGGTGGTTGGTCGCGCCCGAGCCGGGCATCCCTCGCCCTCGATCCGAGGGAATGCGAGTCGGTCTTGGCGACGTGACAGCCGTGAAGACCACAGCCGACATGTTCGCCCGGCTCGACGACCAGTTCGGCGGAGAACATGCGCGGCACTCGGTCATCCAGTACCTCAACAACGACGTGGCTCCGCTTCTGCGAGGCCGGTATACCGAGCAAGTAGGCCGGACCCTGTTCTCCACCGTTGCGGAAGCCACCCTCCTGGCTGGGTGGATGTCGTACGACTCCTGCCACCATGGGCTCGCCCAGAGGTACTTCCTCCAAGCGCTCCGCCTCGCCCAGGATGCCAACGATCGCCGACTAGCGGGCAGCATCCTGTCAGCGATGAGTCACCAGGCAACCTTCCTCGGGCGGTACACCGAGGCCGCCACTCTCGCCCGCGCAGCGCTCATGGGCATCTCCCCCGTGGCCACGCCGACGTTGCGGGCTCAGTTCCATGCGATGGAGGCCCGCGCCTTTGCTCGCACCGGAGATATCGCCGCCTGCGAGGCCGCCCTGAGCGCGGCAACCAGGGCCCTCGAAGGCCGGAACCGCGAGGACGAGCCAGAGTGGATCACCTACTTCGACGAAGCCGAACTCGCAGCCGAAGCCGCTCACTGCTTCCGTGATGTCAACAGGGCCCGCCAGGCGGTAGCCCATGCCGAGAACGCCATGAGTGGCAGTCACGTACGAAGCGACTTCTTCGCGACCATGGTTCTCGCAGACGCTCACTTGCGCGCAGGCGAAGTCGAGGAGGCATGCCGCGTAGCTCTCGACGCCATGGATCTTGGCGAACAGCTCAAGTCGGCACGGTGCATCAGCTATCTCGCCGAGTTCCGCCAGAACCTCAATGCGGCTGGCTCCAGCGCCGCAGCGTGTGATCTTGCGGAAGAGGCACGAGAACACAGGCTGTGGATCGCAGCAGGAGCGTAGCTCGGCGCAGTGTATGTACAAATGAGCACCCTACGCATCTCTTCGGATTATTCATCAGCGACCTGATCAAACTGCCGAACGTGTGGACTAGTCCGCGCGTAGCGTCACCAAACTGGACCATCAGAGCCGCCCAGGAGGCCGTGTGACAAAGAGATTGACCCCACAGAATGCAACGATCACCACAGCTACCGTTGAGGTGAAAACCCTTACCATCAGCGGCAAGCAAGTCACCCTCGCTGTCTTCCGTCAACTTATCGAAGAAGATCCGATCTCTGAGGACGGAACTCTAATTGGCACTGCTTGGGGCACAGTGAACTATCATCCGGACAAGTGCAGCGATGCCGTCGCGCACTGGCATCTCGTCTGGCAAAAGGACACCGAACTCCGCCGGGCCCGCATCGATCAAAAGCCTTCGTTTGGGTACTTCGGGTCAGAAACGGGTGACCAATTCATCTCCGCACACGTCCGCGAGGTACTGGCCGGGCACGGCCGATACATGCATGGACAGATGCCAAACGCTGACTCCTACGGCAACGTCAGGTTGCGCTTACCCTCAGGGATCACCCTGGAGATGACGGTGGATGGCTCCCTGATGGACGCTGTCAGATCCTGGACGAGCTGGCAAAATCAGCTCAAAGCCATCCAGGAAGCTCCCAACCCCAACCATCACACCGGCACGGACTACTACAAGAAAGTCGCCGAGTCGGCGATCAAGCGGCTGGATCCCGCTCCGGAGCCAGTCATGGTGGACGAACTCAAGCGGCTTCTCGATGCGGAAATTGAAGCCGAGGTCCAACGGCGTACGCGCCATGCTGAGGCCCTGAAAGCTATCGCTGGGCTACCACAGCTATTCATCGCGGTCTGACCCCCGATGGCCGGGCCCGTCATATGCGGACCCGGCCCTCTGCGAGGCCCCCAGACCGGAACCAAACGCTTGGCTCCGACCCAACACCGCAACCAGCTCACTACGTAGCCCTTTTCAGAAGGCTCCCCAGGATTCGCGCCCTTCGTCCGTCCGCAGAGACCGCATGCGTCGAGCGAACTCCGCCGCGAAGCGCTCGTTCGTACCCGCCTGATGGCCCACCCACGCGACCATCATCAGTTCCCGCAGGTCGGCCAGGGTCTCGTATCCGGGCCAGTTCATGAGGTCGAAGCCATACCGGTGGACGAATTCGGTGTACTGCGCCTTCGTGTGCCAGCCGTACCGCTCGTAGTAGATCGCGGTCAGGATCAGGTCCCACTCACGCGGGGCGAGAGCGAGCCCATCGAGGTCGATGAGGACCGCGTGCCCATCTCGGTGGCGGAGGACGTTCCCGATGTTGGCGTCTCCGTGGATCAGACCGAAGGGCAGGACGAAGTCCAGTCGGTCGTACTCCTTCGCGAGCTTGGCCGCCCGCTCCTCCAGGAAAGATCGGTCTTCCTCGGAGACGTCGGTCAGACCGTCCAGCGAGGCCGACAGCTTGGCCAGGGGATCGAAGTACGGGAGGCGCAGTGACTCAGGTTCTTCGAGCCAGTGAAACCGGCGGAGCAGGTCGGCCAGCTCTCCCACCGTCGCGTACTCCTCGCGCTCCTGGACGCTCTGCCAGAAGGTCACCACCAGCCCGCGCACTACAAGGGGCTGAGCAACGCCGGCCAGCACGCGCGTCGACGGGAAGTCGACCGTCTCCAGCCACCGGGCGACGTCCACAGCGCGTTCCATCTCGGCGAAAAGGGCCGGGTCACGGGCGATGCGGACGATGACTGGTAGGGATGCCAGCCGGTAGACCGCGTTAGATCCCAGGCGCAGCAGCTCTGCCCCGGACGCGTCCAGTCCGGCCGCCTCGCACGCCTCACGGAGGACGACTTCCATCCCCTCCGCCGTGAACTCCGTATCGCCGCCGTGCACTTGCCCGCCGCTGCCCGAGATCATGTCTCCGACCATACGGCGTAGCCCCACCGCCGGACAGGGCACCCACGTAATAGGGGCGTAATGGTCTTCGTCTGGTTTGCCTCCTAGGACCACTCCCCCGCAGGTCAGAGCCCTGAGGGGCATTCGCGCGCACCTGGGCTCCGGAGCCGTGTGCGCAGGTTCGAATCCTGCCGGGGGCACCCAGTATGAGGTGCCCAAAGACCCCGTCACCAGCGGAAACGCTGAGGCCGGGGTCTTCGCGTGTGTGCAGGCGTATGCGGCCCGGAGCAGCCCTATGCCGGGGTCTGTGGACGAGGCGTGGACGGGATCTTGGAGGGTTCTCCCAGGTAAGCCCGCAAAACGATGTGGCCCCGGACCCGGGACAGGTGTGGGGCCACAGCGCAAGGCGGTACCGACTCCCCTAGTCGGCGGTGACCCCCAGTAGGCGATCTGCGCGGGCCTACCGTCGCGGTAGAGCACTGTGCAGTTCCCCCGGGCCCGGCCTGGGAAGTCCAACTGCTCGGAGTCGAGCGCGGCGTCCCACTCCTCGTAGGTGGGCCGGCCGTGAGGAGCCCACGCTCGCACCTCGTCATCGGTCAGCGGCCGCATGAACGGACCGTCATCGGTGTCCGCGGCCTCGATCATGAGAGGGAAGTCCAACACGGAGCCCGTGCCGCCGGTGAAGATGTACTCATGCCACTCCGGGTCGCGCCACAGTTCCTCGACGGACCGCCCCTCGAAGCCGTGGTTGTCCCGCGCCAGCTCGTCTTCCTGCTCCTGCCGGAACGCGGCCGCCAAATCACGCTGATACGGGCCCGTATGTGTCCATGCGTTGCCACCCATCCGCGTCCCCTCTCAATTCGAACTGCATGTTCAAGAGCGGAGCGTAAGAGACGGCACTGACAGGGCACCCCGCCCCGACGATGGTCACCCCCTGGAGGCCGGCCACAGGCCCCACAGGGAAGGCCGGCACCTCGCTGAGACGCACCGGCTCAGGCCCGGCTCCAAGCCTGGCGATGGCGAGCGACGCCGTACACCTGCTCCACCTGGTCGGCCGTAAGAACGCCTGAGAGCGGGCCGAGGGCCGATACCTGGCGCTCCTGGTACACCCGGACATCGAGCTGCGTCGCAACCACCTTCAGCTCGGTGACACCCACGAAGACGAGCACCGGCTCCACCGGTACCGAGAAGTCGCAATAGCGCTCAAGCACTCGGGCGACCCGCTTGGCCTCCGCCCGGCTCTTGCGTGCGTAGGGCGCCGGTTTCCCGTGATCGACTTTCACGGAATCGTCCCCGACCCATACGGCCCTCTTGTCGTGATACTTCGTATTGATGCTGAACACTCCACCAGGCCCGATCAGTAAGTGATCGATATCCACTTTGTTGGCCAAGGGGATGGAGTGCAGGACGCGCCAGCCGTGGCGCCCCAAGCGGTTCAACTCGGCTCCTACTCGCCGTTCCCCCGCCAACCCCTTTCGCCAGGAGTCCCATTCGGAGGGCCGCCGCAGAAGCCGTGAGACGACTCGCTCCATCAGCCCCGGGCCGGATTCATCGAGCAGATCACGCAAGGACTTCCCGGGAAGGTTGACGGCCAGGTCGTCGGCCGGCGTCAGAGGCGGCAGCATCGGACGCGCCTGAGCCTCCGGAGCCCTGTCTGGCGAGACAGGCTCCGTGAGGCTCTGTAAGTGCTTCGTGAGCACGGCGATCACGTCCTCACGGCACTCGGCCCGCAAGACCGTGATGACCCCCGTCGTGACGTCCGCCCAGCCGACCGCGGAGCCATCAGGCAGGTTGGCGTACAGACGATCACGCCCGTACCGCTTCCAGCGCGTGACGTGCAGCTCCACAAGGCCCCCCTGCTCCCGCATTGACGTTGCCGACATGCCAGCAGCAAGCCAGAGGAGGCCACAAGACCGCAGGGCAAGCATTCGCGGCCCCGCTCGCTCTATCGGATGAAGCATCGCCGCAGGTAGGGCCGGAATCACTAAAGGACCCAGACAACAGGCGGGGCTTTCACTCGGAAGCGCACGCAGCATCCGGACTCGCGCGACCCGGAAGAGCCTAGGCCAGCGAGGGGCTTCATCCTCCCGAGCGAAGGCTGACAGGTAGGGCGGCCCCGGCAGGCGCAACCGGCGGACGGGAACGAAGAAGCCCCAGCCGGGATGTACCCACCAGCTGGGGACTCTCTTGCGTGTGGCGTTACAGGGGGCGGATGTTCTCCGCCTGCGGGCCCTTCTGGCCCTGCGTAACGTCGAACTCGACCTTCTGGCCCTCCTGCAGCTCGCGGAAGCCCTGGGCGACGATGTTCGAGTAGTGGGCGAAGACGTCGGGGCCGCCACCCTCCTGCTCGATGAAGCCGAAGCCCTTTTCCGCGTTGAACCACTTCACAGTGCCCTTGGCCATGTGCCTGTCTCCTTCGAGGGGACTCGTAGCGGGTCCCGCACCGTGCGGGTCCCGGAGGTGATCGCCCTGGTCCGGAGAGGCGTTGAACAGCAAAAACGCCCGCGATGCGATCACGGGCGAACGGGACTTCGGAACCACGACTGCTGATTACGACGCTACACCGGCTGGTGCAGCTCGGCCACAAGACACCACGACGACAACGCGACCCCCGTGGGGCAACCGCCGCCACTGACAGCCGTCCCCCGAATGCGCCTCACCTGCCGTTGGGCGAGGCTGAGGCTATGGCTGAGCGTCGCGTGATCGTGTTCCCGCCCGGAGAGGGTGGCGGCCGTCGCATCCAGGTCGGCAGCGAGACGCTGGGAACCGCATACAGCCTGCATGACCTGAGCGTGTTCCTGGAGCGTGCCGGCCTGGAGGGGTTGGACGTGGTGGACCTGGTGAACTCGCCGCTGATCGAGTGGCACGGTGGCGGCCCGGAGGTATGGGAGCGCTGAACGCCCGTCGGTGGGCTGGCGGCCGTCGTCACCTGTTCGACGCACAGCGGTCGCTGACGCACGCGGGTTCGCGTTCGCTGGGAGCGAGCCCGGCATGCGACCGGAGCTCGCCCCCCATCAAGCCAAGGAGACACAGCCATGGACCAAGGCAAGATCCATGAGTGGAACGCGGACCCGGGCGAGGGAAGCATCAAGAACGACCAAGGTGGTCCCGTGCTGTACTTCACGGTAGACGACCTCGTGATCGACCCCGACGAGATCCATCCCGGGGACACCGTCTCGTTCCAGATCCAAGGACCGGGACGCGCGGCCAAGGTCAACAAGGCCTGAGTCTCGACAGCAGCGCGCGGCAGGCACCACCCGAAGGTGAACAGGTGGTGCCTGCGTGGGTTTCTGGGCCATGCAGATCGGCCGCGGCCTGGTCGTGAAGGACCTAGTGAGGTACGACGAAGGCCCCAGGCAACATGCCTGGGGCCTCGGTGTGGGAGTAGGTTGTCTCACTCGTACTCGCGGAGCAGGTCCTCGATCCGCCGGTTGGCGACGTCCTGCCGTCCGTCGAGGCACTTCGCATACCGGGTCAGCAGGACCTCAACGCTGTTGCCGGCGCGCTCAGCAACTTCGGTGGGATCCACTCCGGCATTGAGCCACGTCGACAGCGCCGAGTGCCGGAGGTCGTACGGCCTACTCGCGAGCGGCGAGGCCGCGACAGCCGGCGGGAGCGCCAGGTGCCGAGCCTCTTGCCACACGCGGTAGTAGGTCGAGGACGGGACAACCGAACCCTTCTCACTGAAGAAGAGCCGCCCGTCTTCCGCCGTGCCGAACGTGGCCAGGTGCTCGCGCAGCACGGCGACGAGCTGGGGCGGAATAGGTACACGCCGAACGTCCTCAGTCGGCCGATTCTTGAGCCCGCGGTCATCGTGGGTCTCCCCCGAGTCGGTCCACTGCTTGCCGACCGAAGGACGAGTCCGGTGGAGCAGCGCCGATCCCCAGCCCTGCGCAGGGAGGACAAGGTCAGTCTCGACCAGGCCGACCGCCTCAGCGGGCCGGAGGCCACCGAAGTACATAGCCGCGAACAGCCCGACGAGACGCCGGCCGCGAGCACGCCGGTAGCCGCCCACGTAAGACACTGCCGCCAGGAGATTGCGTGCCTGCTCAGGGTTGGCCACAACGCGCGGATCGACCTGATTCGAGACCTTGGGCTTCTGCCAGCGAACCGCCGTGATCGGATTCTCCCGCAGCTCCCCCAAGTCGACCGCGTAGTTCGCAGCGTTGACGAGGGTCCGGCGCTTCCGCCGCACAGTCTCAGCCGCTGCCGCGGTGCCATCGAGCTTCAGCTTCAGCCCATCGAGCACCGCACGGGCCGTTGCCGGCTCAGCGAGATCCGCAAGCGGTCGCGAGGCCTTTGCCACCCAGTGCAGAACGTGCAGGACGTCATCCGGGACCTCCCGGTCGTTGGGCCCCGGCAACACGAAGGCCCACTTGCGTAAGGCCTTGCGGATCTCCTCGTCGGACGGCCGTCCTGCGCGGTCCACGAGCAGTTCCATGGTCACGCTGGTGAGAGATTCATTGATGCCGTCTCGCGTATTGGGTGCAGCGTGCGGCCACTTCATTGCGAGATACCTCAGGGCGAAGTCGTACCAGGACAACGGCGACTTCTTCTGTTCCATCGAGGCCGGGAGACCAGTCTCCGTGTCGAATTCTTCGCCGCCCCGCATGGCACTCATGAGCTTCGCTCGGTAGTGATCAGCGAGCGCCTTGGTACGGAACGAGTCCGAGAAGACGTTGCCCGCGACAGACCAGCGCACTCCATACGAGGGCGTCTTGGTGTCCCGCTTACGTACGCCCCAGACCTTGACGTCAAGGGACTTCACGCAGCCGCCTCCAGCTGCCGAAGCCAGGTGGCGAAGTCGCTCCGCCAGACTCGGAGCTCCCCGTTCGGAAGCTTGAATGCTGCGGGCCCCTGACCAAGTTCACGCCACCGATAAAAGGTTCGTCGGGAAACGCCGCCCAACTCATCCAGTACCTGGCGGACGGTCATCAGCTCGTCGCGACGGTGCTGATCCATGTCGGTTCTCCTTCCGTTCCGGGGGTGGTCTCAGCGGGCGCGGCAAGCAAGGCCTCTGCAGGGCCGAGACCAGTGCCGGCGAAGCGCCGGTGGGAGAGGACGAGGACGGTGTCCGGGTCCGGCAGGGGGTGGCCAGCTTCGGCCGCGCGTTCGCGGGCCAGGGCCTCGTTGTGGTCGGCGCGTTCCTGGCGGAGGGCGCCAAGAGTCACGGAGTAGGCGCGGGACTTGGTGGAGAAGTGGCCGCGGAAGCCGAGCATGTGGGCCCACTTGCGCAGGCGCAGGTCTTCGAGTTCGGGGAGCCCGCCGAGGTGCCAGCAGGTGAGGATCATCCGTCGGGCGTGGTCGGTGACGCCGGAGCCGATCAGGTCCGTGATGGGGTTGCGGACGGGGCGGTCCAGGGTGCCGGCGGTCTCGGCTCCCTTGGTGGCGTACTTGGCGATGTACGCGGCCACGGCCCGGCTGGACAGCTCAGAGCTGGCCGCGAAGTCGGCCGAGCGGATGGGGCGGATGTCGAGCTGGTCACCGAAGCGGAAGGTGTACGTACGGCCGTCGAGCACGGGGCCGGATGCCTCGGCGAGGCGGGTCGCCGAGCGGATCGCGTCGGTGAGGAGTTCGGTCGTGGCCCAGGCCGGTGGGGAGGACTCGGGGCCGTCCGGGCCGTCTAGGCGGATGACAGCGTGGAAGTGGACGGCGCCGCGGCGCTGGTACTCGGCGACCTTGGCGTACGACACCTTGAGGCAGTCACGCAGCGCGGTGCGGGTGAGGCCCGCGCGGGAGGCGAGCTGCTGACGCAGGTACGTGGTGAAGCGAGCCCAGAGCGCCCCGGCGTGGGCGTTCCAGAGGACGGCCGCCCGGTAGTCGTACCGCTCCGCGTCCAGCGGCGTGCCCAGGGCGGGGTCGTCCTCCGCGTGGGAGCGGCCGCAGCGGCAGCGGCCACCGGCGGGGCGGTTGTGGACAGGGCCGAAGGACGGAGCGGTGAAGGTGGCGAAGACACGCGGGTGTTGGGCGACGGACGGGCCGATGCCCTTGCCTCCGCTCAGACCGGCGGTGACAAGGTGGAATGTGTCCTTGCGGTATGTCTCGGCGCAGGTGGCGCACCGGGTGGCGCGGCGGTTGTTGCAGCGGATGAGGAGCTGTCCGGCCGGAAGGTCGCGGTCGACGATTTCCCGGACGATCTCACCGGTCGCGGCGTGGACGTCGAGCCGATGGCCCTCCATGCGTACGGGCCGCTCGCAGCCGCCGAGGCGCTGGATCTGCCGGGCGTAAGCACTCACGTCGCCGTGCCGGGCGAGGGCGGCCAGCTGACGGATGGCTCCCAGGGGAGCCGGCGGGCGCATGTGCGCATTCCTCCTTGCGGGATCGAGTGTTCGGGGTGCCGCCCGGCCTGCCTGTCCAGGGGACTAGACAGTGCGGGCAAGTCGACCGGGCGGGGAGGTCTGGTCAGCGACGGGTGAGCAGGGACCGCGTGACAGCAGCACAGACGGCGACCGAGGCGGCGGTCAGGGCGACGGCGAGCAGCATGGTGACGAGGACGGCACCGACGACCAGGACCACGGCGGTGCCGCCGCCGACGAGGGCGAGCACGGTGCCGGGGGTGAACCGGGCGGCCGGGCGGGACGGTGCCGCAGCGAGGTAGGCCGGCGGCGAGACGGGGGCTGCCGGGGTGACGGTGGTCGGCTCGACGGCGACGGGCGGAGGGACCAGGCCAGTCGGCTGCGGCATGGTCGGGATCTTCGGCCGGAACACGGGTGATCTCCTTTCGCGGGTTACTTGATGAGGGAGTTGATGACGGGGGCCAGAAGGCTGTCGGCGAGGAGGTAGCCGCCGAGGAGGAGTACGGCGATGAGCCACCAGGGCGGGCGGATGAGCTTGACGCCGAGGACGCCGACGACGAGCAAGGCGAGCCAGAGCGGAACTTGCATGCCGCGATCTCCTGTCAGGCCGAGCAGCGGTGCGTACGGGCGGCGAGTTCGGCGGCAGCGCGGCTGTCGTACTCGGCGGAGAAGTCGCAGCGGGGGGCGGTGCACGCGGCCAGGTGGCGGTGCTTGCCCCGGTCGATGTAGGAGGCGACGTTCACTGGACCGATGCGGCGGACGTTGCGGAAACGGCGGTGCATGGCGGTGCTCCTCTCAGAGGTGGGCGGCGACGGACGCGGTCATGGACGGGGGCAGGCCGAGCCGGGCCCGTACGGTGTCGGGGTCCGCGGGGCGGCCGGTGGCTGCGCGGTGTTCGTCGGCCAGGGCCCGGACGCGGTCGACGAGGGCAGGGGGCAGGGTGACGGCGGGGACGGGCGCCGGAGTCGGAACGGCGACCGGTTCCGCGACGGTGGGTTCGGTGTCGACGGACGGTGCCGGGAGCGCGTCCCGGTCGGGCGTGTCGACGGCGGCCGGAGCGGGTTGGAGCGGTGCATCCGTGTCCGGGGTCGAGGAGGCCGGGACGGCCGACGCTTCCTGACCGTGCGGTGCGTGAGCCAGGAGCGTGCCGCCGAAGAAGGCGACGGCGGGCCAGCCCGCGATCACGACGCGGAGCAAGGCGGGCACGTGGTTCAGGTCGAGGAGTCCGGCGGTGGCGACGTTGGCGCCGAGCGATGCGGCCAAAGCCACCAGGAACCACAGCCGCGACCCCCCGGCCACCTGCCCAGCTCGCTGCTGTTGGCGCATCCGACGCCAGGCGGCGACCAGCAGCAGGTCGACACTGACCGGGTATGCCCACGCCTTCCAGCCGCCCTGTCCGGCCGCCGAGGCAAGGTCGTGCAGGTGGGAGAAGGACAGGGCACCCGCGATGACGGCCTGGACGATCACTGCGTCCACTCGGGCCAAGTGGGCACGCATCGGTTCGGGCTCCCTTCCGTGGGATCAGTTGGCGGGCTTGAGCGCGTCGGCTCGCTCACGAGCGACACGGGCCACCTCGCCGGCTTCGGTGTCGCCGGGCGCGTGGGCGGCGATGCGCTCCAACACGTCCGCCTTTCGCTCCATGAGCGCGGCGTAGTCGCCGGAGGTCCGGTCGCAGCGGAGTGCGGCCAAGTCGGCGATGAGCGCGGTCACCTCAGCGACGGAGGGGCGTGACATGGGCCTTCCTTCCGGTTTCGGGCATGGGTGGGGTAGGGGCTCGGCGTGAGGCGGTCACGCCGGCGATGGGGAAAGGGCGTGGCTACTCGGTCACCGGGCGTGCGGTGGGCGCGCCGGCGGTCTTGGTGGGCGACCCGGCCGATTCGACGGCGACAGCAGGTCGGAAGGAGTCGAGCCGAGCCAGTTCCGGGACCAGGGCGGCGGTATCGCGGCACACAGCCGCCGCGTCGTCCAGGGTGATGTGCGGCGAGCGGACGCGGGACCAGCCACCAGAGGAGTCGCCGACCACCGCGACGCCTGGCCGTTCTGCCGGGATGGACGTGGCGGCCAGAGCCGCCTCAGGAGAGATGTCGGCCAGCGCCATGTTGGCCGAGGCTTCGTCGTTGACACGGTGGCAGACGCGGCCGGTCAGCTGAGCGCGCAGCATGGTGGCGCCCTTGCCGAGTTCGGCCCCGAAGCGCTGCCCGCACACTTCCAGGTAGATGCCGGCCGCGCGGCCGAGCTGGGCGAGGCGGATGAGCTTGGTGACCATGGCGTCCCGCCGTTTCTCGTCGTCCTTGTTCGCTGCGAGGAAGAGTTCCGCCACCTCGTCCACGACGACCACGACCGGCACCGGCCGCACCGCTTCCGGCAGCCCCCAGACGTCCGACGTGAGTACGGCGTCCGGACCGGCGACGCCCGAGAGACCGATCCGGCGGAACCGTGCCTCCATTTCTTCCAGCAGGGCGTCGAGGAGTTCGTTCGCCCGGTCCGGGGTGTCGGCAAGCGCGGACAGCCGAGGCGCGAACGGTGCCAGTTCGACACCCCATTTGCAGTCGATGCCGACGAGCACGACGCGTTGCCGGGCCAGCCCGCACAACAGGTTGCGCAGGTACACGGACTTGCCGGACTGCGTGGCGCCGAGAATCAGTTCGTGCGGCACGGTGCGGAAGTCCCGTACGTGCCAACGGCCGTCCTCTCGCAGAGCCAAGGGCAGGCAGAGCGGACCGGCCGACAGCCGACGCCGAGCGGGCCGCACCTCGGCGAGCACGTCCCAGCCGACCAGCCGCAGTTCGAGCCATCCCGGTTTCGTGGGGCGCACGTGCACGGCATGGGCACCCCAGGCATGCCGCAGCCTGTCGGCCGAGGCAGTGAAATCCTCGGGTGCCTGCCCGGTCGCCATGCGCAGTCGCATCACGAGGCCGGACCCGGTAGGCCGCGGGAAGGACCGCCGGGGCGGTACCGGTGCCGCCTGTCGTCCCATCATGCGCGCCGTGGCCACCCGTATGGCCGAAGCCGGGACGGTCAGGCCGCACGCGTCCATCGTCGCCCGGTAGGAGATGATCACGCGCAGCGCGACGATGGGATACCCGACGAGCCACCAGAACACCACTGGCGTGCGGCGACGCATCATCAGCAGCGCGACGACGGCCAGCAGGACCGGCAGCAGCACACGCAGGGTGTCGGTCATGGCGATCAACCCTGAGCCGCGACCTGAGCGTTGACCATGACGGCGTCGGCGCGGTAGGCGATGCCATGGCGGGTCCGTCCGCCGAACTCGCTCTCCCAGGGCCGGGCTACCAGGCCCGACAGAATGACCGGTGCCCCCATCACCAGGCCGTCACCGATGCCCTGTTCGGGAATGGTCACCTTGATCATGTCCGAACCGCCGGCCGCGATGAACACCACCTCCAGCGTCATGAGCCGCTGGTTGGTCACCGGGTCCACGGCGACCTCACCGGTCTGCCGGTCCCTCACCTTCACCTCAGGCAGCTTCGTGACGAGCAGCGTCGCGGCCGAGGTGTCCACGGGGATGACTCGCATTGTCAGTACCTCACTGAATTGTCGGCGCCTTCCGTGGTCGGCACCGTTTCGACTGGATACCCCCCTAGACAGCACGGGGAGGCAACCACCCCAGCTGTCTAGGGGGGTCGACAGCAAAGGTAGCCGACGACCCGTCAACTGTCTAGGGGGGTATACGGCACGCCCTGCTAACGGGCGAATGAGCTACGGCATGGTCCAGTGAAGGACGGTCGCGTCGTCGTGCACCTTCCCGCGCGGCCAGCGTCGCCCGTCTGGGTCGTCGCCCTCTGCCTCACGCACACGGCGGATCAACTCATCCGGTCCGGAGGAGCCCAGGACCGTCAACACGTCTTCCCAGGACGCGAGTTCGAAGCGGTCGACAAGCCGCGTCGCACCGTCACTCAACAGCGTTACGGACGTGAGCGAATCGAGGGACACCGCCCCCGTCAAGGCATGCTCGGCGGCCCGCGGGTCGGGGCCGGCGATCCAGAAGCCACCCGGCCGATTGCGTAGGCCTGTTAGAGCGTCCCGGTACTCGGCGAGTGCGGCGGAGTGCTCGGGTGAGCCGGTCGGCAGTGCGTCGACCGGCCCGCGCAGCCGCTTCCCGACCTCGTCTAGGCGCCGGTCGGTGACGACCGTCGTAGCGCCGCCCTTGTCCGCCAGGAGCAGGGAGGAGTCGCCGAGAACAAGGTATTCCAGTCCCCCAGGGCCGATCCGCGCGGTGACGACCGTACTGGTCGGACTCGCCCGATAGGCCAGGTCGCAGCTCTCCTCGTGCAGGGATCGGACGAGGCGGATCGAGTCTGCCAGGCACTCGGCGAGCGGCCGTGCGGGGAGCGCGGTGATGCTTCGCAGCAGCAGGCCGCCCAAGGTGCCGGAGAACCAGGCGACACCGTGCGTGCACCCGGTCTCGGCCCCGGCGACGCCGGCACCGTCGAGGAGTACGGCCGCGCCAAGACTAGCGGCGGCGAAGTCCTCGTTCTCACGGCCGGGGTCGGCGGACAGCGTGGCGAGGTCGACCCTCACGCCGCCGCTTCCTCGTCATGCCGGTACAGCGGGCAGAGCAGTTCGACGGACTGCGGTTCGCTGGTCTCCGGGTCGTACTCGACGCCCACCAGCGTGGAGAACCGGTGCTCGCCGACCTGCCCCCACAGCGTGTTCAGGTCGTTGGCGAGCAGCTGGACGACGCCGAGGGAGCCTTGCGTGTGGATACCGGCGATGGCGAGCAGCGAGCCGTTTCCGTCCGGACGCGAGAGCCGACCCACGTATCCGACGTCGTACGGCCGGGCCGGATCACTGTCCTGTCCGGAGCGGTGCACGGTACCGGTCTGCCGGTCCACCACCGTCCAGGGCCCGTCTTCCGCCCGCTCCCATCGCAAGACCGGGTCCTGGGCGTACGTGTCCCACATCGCCTGTGACATGCGCGGACCGCACACGACGATCAGGCCGTCGCGGTTCAGGTCGATCTCACCGCTCACCGGCACGTGCTCCGAGGTGACGTCGAGTCCGTACGTCCGCGCCAGCTCCTCCAGCCGCTTGCCGGAACTGACGTCATCAACGGCGACGACCGTCCGCCCGCGCTCGTCGTCACGCCGCAGTGGTGTGGCGACAGTGACGGCACCCCGACCGAGGAAGGCCCCTTCCGGCGCAGGACCGGTGTGCCGGATCTGGTGAATCCGGCCACGGCTCAGGCCGGCCTTCGCGGCGATCTGCGCGTACGACAGCCCTTGCGCATGCAGGTCCTGCACGACCCGCCGGCGGAGGCGGGCCAACTCGGTCACCTCCTGCTGTGCGTCCGCCAAGCGCGTCGTGACCTCGCGCAGGAGCAGATACGGATCGTCGATCGCCATGATCCGTTGCAGTTCGTCCGACATGACCTCACCTCCCAGCAGCAGTACCCAGGAGTCTAGGGCCCTAGACGGTACGGGCGGCAGGCGCCGCCCGGAACGAACTCCGATCACGTAGAAACGGGACCTCCGCCGAGGCACACCCCGCGGACTCACTCATCACCACCAGCGATGCGGCCAACGGAACGCATGCGACCCGCCACGTTCACGCAGTCGCTCGCGCCAGCTCGGCCCACACAGAACGCCCGTCGGGCCAGACGGTGTAGCCCCAGTTCTTGGCGAAGGCCGCGATGAGCCGTAGACCGCGGCCTCCTTCTTCGCGATCGGTGGCGTGGCACAGATGAGGTACGAGTTCACCGCCCTGGTCGACCACCTCGATCCGCACGAGATCATCGCTCAGTCCGACGACCACGAAGAAGCAGCCGCCGGCGGAGCCGCTTCGCGTGTGCCGCAGGGCGTTGGTCGCCAGCTCACTCACGACAAGCACGGCGTCTTCCACCGGACCGCGGTCGGCCAGCAGCGAGGCAACGAAGTGCCGAGCATGAGGCACCTCATCCGGCAGGCCGTGGAAGGCACGGCACCACTTGGCGAGCATGGGACTCCTCCGTTCGTCTAGGGGGCTAGACAGCGCAACGGCAGAGTATTCCCATCGGATGTCATCAGCTAGGCATCTTGAGGAATTATTCCTCTAAGGGGTGAGGGTGTCTCCCAAGTCGCGGAACTCCTTCATCACGAGCAGCAACAGTTCCCGCATCTCGGAGCCGAAGACCGCAGCACGCTCGAAGCGAGCGAAGGTCTCCTGGTACGCGGTCAGTTCGGTGGCGTCGGTGGACACGCGTTCGCTGTCGAACGTCTCCACCACGACCGCCCGCTGGTCGCACAGGGTGAAGCCATGACGCGGCAGCACCGGCACCGGTCGGCGCCAGGGGATGACGCCGAGCCGTACAGTGCTCAGACTCTCAACGGCCAGGAGCCGGTCCAGTTGAGCGAGCATCAACGCCGGGCTCCCCGGCCAGGTACGCAACACAGCTTCCGTGAGCACGAACACCGACTCACGCCCCGGCTCGTACAACACGCTCTGCCGATCCACACGGGCAGCGACGGACCGACCGACAGCCTCGGGCGTCGAGCGGGGTTCACTCTCGAAGACGTGCCGGGCGTACTCCGCGCTCTGCAGCATGGCTGGCAGGACGACGCACTGGAAGGAGCGCACCAGCCGCGCGGACCGCACCTCTTCATCAACGGTCATGCCGATTGCCGTTGAATCGTCCGCGGCTGATTGGGAGTCGGTGGCAGCTACCACGGCGGTCAGGAGGTCACGTACCTCACGCGTGGTTGACTCATCCAGGTCGAGGGCCTGTGAGAGCCGGTCGAGCACATCAAGGCTCGGAACCATTCGCCCGGTTTCGACCTTGGACACGGTCGGCTGCCCCACACCAGCACGCTGCGCCAGCGCAGCACCCGTCAGGCCAGCCTCTGCACGAAGCACACGAAGACGCGCTCCCAGCGCCTTCATCAGCTCCCGCCGCTCACTCCCCATGCCCAGGGTTCTACACCACGGCCCAGCAAACAGCCGCTACTGCGAGGCGCAACGACCAGCACACCAGCACACCGAGCATGATTCAAACTTTCTCTACTGGTTCAAGGCGGCTCGCTTCGCTCACCGCGCGCGGCCCGGCCCCCGGCCGGGCCTGCGCTCCAGTCTCCGCCCCGCTCCAGCCCGGCCGGCGCCCGTGCCGCGCGCTACAGCAATCAGCCGCTTGCGGTGAGAGAAGGGGTACGTCGTGGCTGGGGCGGTCGGCTCCGCGGCTTTACGGAGCCACTTTGGCGCGAGCCTCGAAGATCATGGCCCCAACGTCGTGCTTTACCGGGCAGGTCCACAGACTGCCCGACGCGCCGGAAGCTTACGGGGCCATGACCACTCGCGCCAAAGCAGCGCCACCCCAAAGCCGCTCCACCGACCTTCTCCTTAAGGCACAGCTGGAGTTACCTGCGGGTTCTGGGCGCCAGCGATGATTCCGTCCACGTATTGGCTCAGCTGCGCGTGGAGCACCCGAGTGAGAACCTCGACGAACCTGAGATTATAGCTGAGTTCAGGCCTCGATATGTGCATTGCCTGTGCCGTGTGCGCCACCTGATGCCGGGAATCCAGGATGCTGTCGAGTTTCTGGCTTTCAAATCCAGATACTTCTTGACGCCCCCAGTGCTTAGTAAATTCACTGTTGCATTTCTGAAATACATCAGAAATTCCAACCGCCTTGAACATGCGCTTCACGCAGGCTGAATCCGGGTTGCTGTTTGTCCCAGCTAGGGCTTTCGGATCAAAGCTATCTCGAGCCAAAAGTTTGACGGCGGTCAAAACATTAGGCAGCCGCAGTTCACGATCTAGCCCTTTATTGGAAAAATCACCCTTGAGGGCCAGCTCGAGCGAGGAAAAGGATGCCTCGACTTGCAGCTTCTTCGGAAGTGAGCTCATGGAGATCTTCGCAATACGAAGACGGTCCAATTCTTCTTCAAAAAGATCCCGAAGGAACTTCTCAAAAGAGGCCACTGTGAGAACCGTGCAAGCACCCCGAAGGGCGGACACCTTAGGTAGGTCTAGACTGTCGGGCGGGTCCGGATACACGGACTCAAGAGTAATAAGCGCTTGAACCGAATGCGCCCCAGCATCAAACGTAGCCAGCGCCCCCATCGCGGCATCAACCAACCTTTTCGCTGATCATATCCCGCATCAAAGTGATTCGGTCACGGAAGTAGCTGGGGGTATTGGTTGCAGCGTCCACGGCACGGCGAAACTTCGAGTCCGAAAAGAGTGCTTGCACGCCTGCGATAATTTCCTTGCTATGTTCGCGCAAGCTCTCCTCAGAAAATTGCGCGACCGCAAAAATTTCAGCATCGTATAGCGAGGCAAGCACTTGTCGACGCCAGGACTGCTTTTCGGGTGACCACCGCTGAAAAGCGTTATCACCGAAAGCGGCCCTCGCTTTCTTAACCGCGGTTCGAAAAGAGGTTCGCGCTTCCTCTACCTCTTCTGCAGGCATGTCATGATGCTGGGCCATGAAATTGTCGAGCTTCCTGCCCATTCCGCCAGCAAACGTATCCCAGTTGTTACGGAAGGTGAGATAGCGCAACACAAATTCTGCATCACGCATCTCTCTGTAAATTGCAGAACGATTCCTTTCCCGAATTCCCAGCAGCTTATGGAAATCACTCGTGAGCGATTCCTCTAGAATCATATCGTTCAGCTTGCCCGGCCAGGCGCTGTTTCTAATCTCTTGAGGATTGAGCCGGATCCCGCCGGTGTTCAGGCGCTGAAAGACCTGATACTTAATGTCGGGATCAGATTGACGTAGAATGATGACCGCACGCAAGTTGGCGCGGGTCTCCAGGATGGTTTGCAGTGTCGCAGGCAGCTCGTCGAACCTAAGCCCATTGGCCTCTCTGAAAACCGTCAAACCCGTCAACGTGAATCGCCCGAAAAGGAAGTCGCTGATTGCAGTCAGGCGCTGCTTTCCGTCGATGACAGAGTAATGACCATAGGCATCCTCATTCAAGAAGATATTGGGGATTGGGACATTCATGAGAAAAGACTCAATAAGCTGGGATTTTCGGTCATCCTTCCACCGATTTCGCCGCTGATAGTTGGGGGAAAGGTCAATCTGCTTGTTCTTTACCAAGTCCGTTAGCGAGCGCAGGTTGTAGTCAAGGACGCTCGTAAGCAGATCTCGCTGCTTAGCTTCCCAAAACCCAACCGGATCTTCTTCGTACTCGGCATCGAGCTGCGCCTCGGACTCCTCGATATCCCGCTCGTTGTCGGAATCGAACTCGATCTGCTCCACCGTTCCCCTTATTCCTGACACCCCATCAAAAGTGGTCAACATGATAGAGCATCAGAGGCTGTGGCGCAGTGGAACGGGTGTTTCTGCATGATGGACCGCCAGCACGGGTTCAGTTTGGCCGCCCGACATCGTCGGGACGGGGCAGGGAGGAGGTGATCACCAGCAACCGTTCGCCCGCAGCGCAGACCTACCTGGGCCCGGCGCAGCCGCAACCACCGTGCTCGAGTAGGTACTCAGACACAGCAGCGGAGTACAGCAACCACCGCGACCGTAGACGACCACCAAGGGCCGATAGACGGGCCCAGCGAACGTCACTGATCCACCGGCAGAGAGTTCGGGACGAAGAGGTCGTGCCAGATACCGTGCCAGGTCGTGTGGGGAACCACGGGGAATGACGGGGACCAGGTCGTCGGCCAAGCAGCTGCCGTAGCCGCTCCACCACAGATCAGCCGAGCAAGCGCCCGTCGAAGCCCCAAGCTCCCCAAGCTGAGGGCTTGCGTCGGCGATCAACTCCGTTTCGTCCCCACGGCCCGGGCCGGCGCGGCTTGCTCCCGTCGACGGCCTTGCACCTTGGCTGAGGCCGGTAGGGCTGCAGCGAGACATACGCGCGCCTGGTGGGCTGACGCACCCTCCCCATCGTGGCTGACTGTCGTCGGCTGAGGTTCGAACGGGTCATATTGAAGTGCCGGCCGTCAGCCGAGCGCGTCGACGCTGGGCCGTCCCTGGGCCGTCCGAGGCCGCTCGCCAGTAGCCAAAGACGACCAACGACGACCACCAGGCGCACGTGCCCACTACTTCTGACCTGCAAAAGCCCAGCTCACCAAGATCCCCGGCAAGACCCAGGGCAAGAAGAAGTAGCCAGCCCGACCCTGCCTCCTGACTACAGCATTCGCGTAGGCAGGAGGCTAGAAGGGTCCTGCGCGAGCCTCAGCACGCCGAATCAACCAGTCGGCGCGTTTGAGCCGATTTCGCCTCCTCGTCTTGTCCCTGAGCTGCCGGCCAATCGCGGGTCGGCACAGGGGAACCCCCTGGCCGGCTGCGCGTAATACCAGGCTTTGGCATTGGCTCACGCCCGGCTGGTTAGAAGTCGTCGTCCTCGACCCGAACGCGTGCACCTGCCTGTTGTGCCTTCTGCTCGATAGCCCCCTGCGCGCCCTCAGACGTAACAAGCGTGACGCTCAGGCTAATGAGCTGGTGGTTAGTGCCGGGTGCATCAATGACCTTGCTCAGTTCCTTGAGGAGTTGCCAGACCTGCTCACGAGAATCCGGAGCGGTGATGCTGCGGTTGGTCAGATCGATGATGTACCGCTTAAAGGAGGTCAGCTCCGAGTTGCCCGGAGCGGCATCTCCGGTGCTGGCCTCGCTCGCCTGTCTCGTCGTGGCCCGGTACTCCTGGTCGTCGACGCCAAACAGCCTGCTGGACTCTCCGCCGCTGACTGGCCCGCCTGGCTGCCTAGGGATCGAGATCGTCGTGGTGCTCTTGGACGCACCACCGGCTGCAGGCACGGTCTCGGCCGCTTTAACCGCGCGGCGAAGATTCTGGCTGATGGAGCCGATCGAGATATGTTCCGGAGAGGCGATGGCAAGCTTGTTGCCGTCGGAGTCTGCCAGTTCCCAGCCGTTACGGAGCAGAGCAAAGATTGCCTGGCGTATCTCGTCGGTCGCGGCAACCAGGGGGAACATGGGGTTCTTGTAGAAGGACTGGACGACTTCGCGCGGCGTAAGGGTGCGCTCGAAAGTGTCCAGCAGGGCCGCCAGATAGTCCGCCGAGAGGCCTGCCGTGTCCGTTGCGCGACCAGCCTCGATGAGCGCTGCCCACACCTGGTCCCCGCGCAGGGATGACTTGCTGTCGTCGTCGAACCGCTTGAACTCCACATGGAGCCCGTCCGAGGCGCGGACGAGGTAGGCGTAGTGCTGGAAGGCCTTCTCGATGTCCTTCTTGAGTTTGTCCTCAGCCTCGGTCACCTTGGTGGTGGCCTCGCGGAACTCGTCGACGTCCTCGGGATTGATCTGCTTAAGGACACTGCGCCAGGCAAGGACCTCCCTGGCGCGCTTGCGCGCCACGTCCCGCCTCTGTGTGTTCACGCAGGCCACGACACAGCTGGCGGCATTATCCACGCGCAGCGCGTCGGGTCCGAGCCCGAGCAGAGCTGTAATCTCAGCGCGGCTGAGGGTGTCCTTGCCGTTGAGCAAGGTCCAGCGACGCGAGTCGAGCACGACGAGGCGGGTGACGGCCGAATCCACTCCGTCAAACGTGCGCGGGAGGTCGATATCCCCGGTCGCGGAAGGCGCGTCAATGAAGCGAATCTCGTCGAAGATACCGCGCCGAGCGAGTCTCTGCGTCTGCTCCCAGACCAGCTTTCCGCAAGAGGGTGGGTCCACGAGCGCGAGGGAGGCCGTGAAGTACATCCTGAGCGTCTGCCTGATGGACAGGTAGTAGCGCCCGGGTGCGTTGGTCGGCTGAGTGATCTCAAGAGCGCCGAGCCCGTCCTCGCCAGTAAGGGCATTGAAAATCTCCTCGGCATCGGTGTAGGGGGTACCGGGGGCCGGAGTCGGCTCGAAAATGGCCGCAAGCATCTCGGCCTTTGTCGCCCCCCGACCGCCGCGCGGGCGGGCGACCATCGAGTAGCAGAACAGGGCGGTGGCCATACGCAGGCCCGCGTGGTCCTGGCCGGCGGTGACACCGGCGGCGCGCAGCCGCTGGTCGATGGCAACGGCGCGTCCTGCAGACCCGTCGGTGCTGGTGATGTCGGTGGTGGCGACGGAGCGATAGCCTTGGATGGCCCGGTCGTTGCCCATGAAGAGACCAGAGGACAGCAACTGCTCAAGGGCGGTAGTGAGGGGGATGTCGCCGACGCCGATGAGAGCCGGCGCCCAGCGCCCGGCTTGGTGCTCGGTGACCCAGTGCAGCGCGGTCCGAGCGAAGATGGCGACTGTGGAGCGGACACGCTGGAAATTCTGGACCTGGGACCACTCCTCTCGCACGAGTCGCATGAGCTCGGGGTGGAAGGGGTAACTTGCCTCGACTCGCTCGGCGAAGCCGGTCAGCGCGCGGTTCGGACCGAGCTTGTCAAGCACCTTGTCTCGCCAGGCGGTATCGCTCGCCGTGTCGTACCGCCTGGCCACGTCCGACGCTGCAGCGCCCACGTCGGCCGGCTCGAACAGACGGCGCTGGATGATCGAGGCGAAGTCGTGGGACTCAGTCACCGCGACTCTGCCGTCCGGGCCGTTACGCACGAGCCGGTCGGAGACATAGCTGCGGAAGTCATCGGCTAGCGGTGGGTAACCGCGCTCGTCGAGCTCGCTGCGTATCATGACCACGACACATACGACGCGGGGAACGTCGTCGCAGGCGTCCATGAGGGCGTTGAGGAACGCCTTCTCGTTGGGCATGCGGTCGACGTTGGTCGCGTCCGCGAGCTGCAGCACGTAATCCATCAGCTCGTCGAGCAGGATGAGTACCGGCTGTCCCGCGTCACTGAGCGCCTGCTGTAGCGTCCCCTTGTTGGGGCCGCTCTTGACGTAGCGCTTGTAACGGTCCATGTCGCCGCCGGTCAGCGACCAGAGGAACCGCTCGAACAGGTTCGTGGCCGGGCCGAATGTCTCGCTGGGTCTGCCCGGGCTGAAGTAGTCGGCCGTGAGGACAACGGCCTGGGCACCGGTGAGGTCTACATCGCGGCCGCCCCGCCCCGCTTCAGTGCGGACCTTCCGGCCTAGCTCCGTGGCGAAGAACTCTTGCGGCGAGTTGGCCATGTGGTAGAGCCCGACGAGAGCATGGCTCTTGCCTCCGCCCATGCCTTGGTCCAGGTGGAACAGCGCCGTGGTCTCGGCGTCGGTACCCAGTCGACGGGCGACACGGCTGAAGAAGCCGACGAGGTTCGGGGTGGGCTGGGTGATGTCGCCGTAGTAGTCGACCTTGCGGTAAGGCACGTCAACGGTCTGGTAGACGGCCTTGTGCAGGCTCATCTGCAGCTCGCCCACTGAGCCGTCGGACGCAGTGACCTCGGGCCGGAGTGTGAGGACGTCGGCCCAGTGCGAAGCGGTGCCGGTCGACATGCTCAGGACTCCTTAATGGTGAAAGGAAGGGTGGGCTGGTCAACGCGCTCGCTGGCGGCGAGCTCGGTGGCGACGCGGTGCGCAAGGTTGGCGATGGTGCCGGCGTTGCGCTGAACGGCTGTGAGAGCCTTGGCCACTGTGTCGCTGGGAGGCAGCTGCGCGAGGATCTCCCCGACGACGGCCCACAAGTGCGCGTCAGTAGGTTGCCGGTCAGACTCAGCGACGACAGCGGCAACGCCTTCGGTGGCGCCCTGGTCCCAGGCGGCGGCCATAGCTCGGACCACCTCGAACGTCGAGGACCTGTCGCTGATAGCGCTCGGGGCGTCGAGACGCAACTTGTAGCCGCTCTTGCTCTCCGTGAGCAGCGCGCCGCGCAGATCCTCCAGGCGCAGGTTGTCCGCCTGCGCCTGAAATCGGGCCTCGCCTTTGGGAACGTCCGAGCGTGCGAAGAGCCGCTGCCAGAAGACCGCGAAGCGGGTGGGCGCGTCGAACGTCTCAAGCGGCAGCTCGTCCAGCTTGAGCGCTGTTGCGTCGCGGACCGCGGTGCGCGCTAGCTTGAGGTAGCGGTCGAGTTCGGCCTGGCTGCCGTCAGGCTTGAGAATTTTGGCGTAGCGGCCGTAGACCTCCATCGCCGGTCCGTAGGCTGCCATGAGCTGGTCAGTGAGGGCCAGGCCGTCACGGTCCCATTCCCGTACGGCGGTCTTGACCCGCTCAGCAACCTCACGGTCGACCTGAGCGGCGGTTGCGACTGGCCGGTTCGCGGCGGCAACGCGGCAGCCGATCGCGACTGTGACCTTGATGCTCGCCACCCCGGTCGAGGACGTCTCGGTCCTCGACGGCCAGGAGCTGGTAACGACGAAGCCGGCATCGCGCAGGGCTCCGAGCAGCCGTCGCCACGCGTCAGGGTCGGAGTGCCCAAACACAACGACAAGGTGGCCATCCGCGCGCAGCACGCGCCGTGCCTCGCCGAACGCACGGCTGAGCATCTGCTCGTAGAAGTCGCGAGTCCGGTGCTCACCCGGGGCGTTGCCGCGCTTGACGATGATCTCGTCGGTCTTGTCCTGCAAGCCTGGAACATCGAAAACATCGGGGAACACGTCGAAAAGGCAGCGCTTCAGCCAGACGTGAAAAAGATCCGACGCGTCGGCGTAGTCGATCATGTTGTAGTACGGCGGGTCAGTTACGACCGCATCCACCGACCCGTCGCGGAAGGGGAGGGCTGTCGCGGAGGCTCGGCGGAAGCGGCCCGGACGTCCTGCATTGCTTCCCTGGATGACCTTCTTGAGCGCCTGCAGGCCACTGTCAGTCACGCTCTCCCAGGTGCCCGGACCGGTCCCCGGCCCGGCCTCGAGGTAGTCGAACTGAAAGGACACCTTGCTCTCGTCCGCGAAGATGTCGTGGACCTGGACCCACGTCCCTTTGCGCGAGGCGTTGCCACCGAAGGCGCGTAGCTTCGCGCCCCGAGTGGAGTACCGGAGTCGTCGCTGCATGGTGGCTGCGGCGTAGGCCGTGAGCGCGTCCGCGTAGTCGGTGGTGAGTCGCGCAGCCAAAAGGTCGGTTCGAATGCCGCGGATGGCGCGGACTGTCTCCACGAAGAGTAGGGCCTGCCGGTTGTTCATGAGGGCGCCGTAGGTGCGGTATCCGTAGCCACTGGCCCGGATTGTGTCTTGATTGCCAGGCGGGATAGCTTCGTCCGGAACAGCAGTGAAAGGGCCGAAGCCGTCGAGCCGGGCAAGGTCGACGGACTTGGCGGCTGTAATCTCGTCAGCCGTCGGGGCGCGGAAGGTCTTGCCGACACCCTCATTCTCCTCACCAACGGCGAGGATTTCGTCCTCATATTGGCGGGCGAAACCCTTCGCCTTGACGGTGTCGAGCGTGTGGACGTGTCCGCAGGACGGAAACGGGCAGCGGGCGCTCTTGCCCTTGCGGCCCGCCGCGGCCGAGAACGTCGGCTGCTGGGCGGGGTCCCCGTCCACCACCTGGGAACGCCATCGGTCCCCGTCGATGACGAGCTCGAGCGACTGCCCGACGTCCCCCTCACGCCCGGAAGGAAACTGCAGCCGCATGCTGCCGATGAGCGGGAAGCGCCGACGGCACTGATCACAGGGGATGCTGACGGCCCACAGGTAGGCCCAGGGCACCTTGCCGCGGCTATTTGTCGGGTAGTAGGGCGCGACAGCCTTGGCCACACGCTTGTTCACTTCAGCGAGTACGGCGCGGACGTCGCGCAGCAGTCGAGGCTCATCGTCGCTGAAGAGCGTCTCTTCCGACTCAGGTCCGCTGGCGAAGGGAACGGCAGCCTCGGTCGACCAGTCGCGCAGCGGGTAGTCGGCCAGGAGGCGCCCACCCAGTGTTGCGACCGGGCTGAGGTCCGTTCCGACCGCGGTCACGCCGAGGCGCGCTGCTTCGAGGGGGATGATGCCTCGGCCACTGAAGATATCGAGTACGACAGGGCGACCGGTGGGGTACTCCTCCGCGATGGCTTCGCGCAGACGACGCAGCGCAGTGGGGTCGCCCGCTTCGATGGCCGATCGAACATCTGCGTGAAGATCTTCGCGGTCAGGCAGCAGGGTGGTCAGAACGGCGGCGCGAGCCTGCGCGATGGGACGAGAGGCAAACCAGGTGAAGAGTGCTTTTTCGCTGCGGCCGGATCCCGCGGTGGTACCGACGGAGGCGTCGACCGATGAGCAGGGGAACCAGTGGTCGATGAGGCGGCTGTGCACGTCACTGACGCGATCCGAGGCGGCCGCTGTGTCCGTCGACGGCGCCTTGGTGGTTGTGGTCACCGCTGCTCTCCCATCAGCCGACGCAGGTCGGCAACCTTGATCTGGAACCGCTCGATGCGCCGTGGCCCGGTGGCTAGGAGCTTGGCTGGGTCCTGGGCGCGGACGAGGACTGTCGGGGATGTGGCGCAGTCGGCCACGACGTAGAGCCAGTAATCCTGACCGCGCTGCTGCGCCTGAGCCCACTCGTGCTGCTCCAGCCACACCGGCTCCAAGCCCGCATGGAAACCCTTGACCTCGACGAGGCGTTGCTCTCGGGTGGTGCGGTGCCGGGCAAGCAAGTCGTAGCCGACACCAGCGGACTGCCGGTCGTCCACGTCGAAACCGAGCCGGTCCAGCTCGGCCAAGACCGTGGCCACCGCGACTGCTTCGCTGTCAGGGTCGTAACCAAGCTGGTCGACGAGGGCCTCACCGATAACGTGTGCCCAACCGACCAAGCGGGGAGCGCTCTGCCCGACCTTGCTGATGTCTTCAAGCTGGGCGAGACGGTGGCGCTTAAGCCCCTCGAAGCGGGACATCCGCTCACGCCGTTCGGTGGCTGGCAGCTCCTCGAGCTCGTCCATATATCGGTACTCGACCTGGTCAAGCTGCTGGCGCGCCTTGTCGACCCACGCCTCCCGCTCCGCGCGGGCGCGTGCGACCTCCCGCGTAAGCGCCGCCCGGGCTTCCAGTGCACTGTCGTGCCGCAACGCCGGAGATAGGGGCGGCACGACATGGCTGGAACCGGTGGGCCTGAGCAACATTAGGGACTCCCAGGCGCTCTCGAATGCCCCGGCACCGGAGTACCGAATGAGGACCGGGGACTTGCGCCGCTGCCGGCGGATGCCGTCATGTACCTCGACCTCGGCGTCGTAGACCAGGACGGTGTAGTTCGTCAGCGACGCGGGGTCGCTGAGGACCGTGCCCCGAATGAGCTCGCTCTCGCCAGTACGCAGGGCGAGGTCGGTCAGTTCGGCGAACGGCTCCTCGGTAGGCCCAAGCACAACGACGTCATCCAGCCCCTGAGAGCCGTCGTGGATCGCCTGCCGAACAGAGGCACCGTCAGCAGCAACGAGCGCCTCGTGCTCACCGCCGAGTGTGGGCGGCAACAGGCGGGCCGAGGTGACACGGCGGATGCCTTTGGCCGGCCCCGGGCCGAGGCGCCACTGCTCGGCACGGGCGAGTTGGTCGACGAAGCCGTCAACGATGACGGGGTTGATCGCTTCGAGGCGGTCGCTACGGAACCGGTCGAGGGCGGCCTCGGTGTTGGCGGGCGTGTGGAGCCGATCCTCGTCGCTCACCAACTCTCTTGCTTTGGACAGCAACTCGGCTGTGCCGGGAACGGTGACGGCCTGACCGGCTTGAGCGTCGATGAGCGCGCGGGTGTAGTCGAAGCCAGCTCGGGCGGCGGTTGCGTCGAGCAGGTCGAAGATCCGTCCGTCGAGCGCCTCGCCGGCGGCTTCCAGGTTGCCCAGCATGACTTCCTGGACCCGGCCCTCACGGGTATCGGGCGCAACGAGGTGGTAGATGTGCACCGGCTTGGTCTGGCCGATGCGGTGCAATCGGCCCATGCGTTGTTCGAGGCGGACCAGGGACCACGGAATGTCCCAGTTGATCATGATGTGGGCGGACTGTAGGTCGATGCCCTCGCCGCCGGCGTCGGTGGAGACGAGGACCTGGAACTCCCCGGCGAGAAACCGCTGCTGAAGCTGGTCGCGCTCATGGTGCCTGACTGCACCCTCGAGGGTCTCGACGCTGTACCCGGCGTGCGTGAACTGACTGGCGAGCCAGCGGGCAGTGTCGGCGAACTCGGTAAAGATGAGCAACTGACCCTGACCCGGCGCGATGCCATGCTGGGTGAGGAGCTTCTGGGTGCGTAGCCACTTCGTGGACGGGCCAACAGTCGTGGCAAGTCGAATGGCCGCGATGACCCCGTCGATCGCCCTGAGCTCCTCGCTCTTGCTGCGACTGCGGGCGTTGACGACGATGCCCTCGGCGCGCTCCCACGCCTCGTCGTCCTCGACGGCAAGGTTGACCGACCCGTCGCCCTGCGTGAACTCGTCAGGTATGGGGCCGTCGACCCGGCTGGACGCCGGCCCCTTGAGGGCCTCGTGCCGTCGTGTGATCGTAGCGGCGGCAGCCACCAGTGCAGAGGCAGCCCGCTTGCCGTAAATCGAGCGGGCCAGGGTCGCATTCTCGCCGTAGTACGTGTCGACGTAGTCCATCACCGCGGTGTAGGCCGCGAGTTCGTGGCCACTAAGGTCGACGGGCACCGTCTCGGCGTACCGAGGTGGGAAGAGATCATTGCCGTCGAAGTCTTTCAGTTCCTCCTTCATCCTCCGCAGGAAGGACAGAGTCGAAGGCCTCAGCGCAGTGTCGTACTCGGTCTTCCGCGGATCCCAGGGATACAGCGTGGGATCCAGGAGGCTCAGCAGGCCACGGAAGTAGTGCTCCTTACCTCGGTGCGGCGTAGCGGTGAGCAGCAGCAAGTGGTGAGTTCGGTTCGCCACTTCCCGCGCGGCGCCGAGGTATTGGGACGTAGGCGTCAGCCGGTGCGCTTCATCGAAGACCGTCAGCGACCACGACGCCCGAGCCCCAGAAATCTTGCGCCTAACGTCCGGGTTGTAGGTGTACAGGTCCACGCTTACGACCCACACGCTGACGCGCGGATCGAGGTCACGCGGGTCCCTGGCGACGTCAGGAGTGACTGTGGCCGCCTCGATCGCGAAATAGCGACGCAAGTCCCGCTTCCACTTCTCCACGAGGTGCGCGGGCACGATGATCACAGTCCTGCCAGGTATCAAACCTCTCCGCGTACCCTCGGCGATGTACATACCCGTCATGATCGTCTTGCCGGTGCCTGGTTCATCTGCGAGCAGGAACCGCAGGCGTGGCTGGGCCAGCATGTGGCTGAACACCGCCTCGTCCTGGTGCGCGTAAGGCCGCAGCGGGCGTGTGGCGAGGACAGCGGACCGGATGCGGGGGACGGCATACTGCATCCACCGCCCCCACAGTGCGGCGAGCGCCCGGGCAGGATCACCACCGGCGTCGTTGACAGGCACAACAGCCGCATGCAACTCAACGAGGCTCAGAGAAACGTCAGTGAGCGTGCCATCACTGCGGCGCACGACGAGGTCGACTCCATCGCCAGCGCCGGTAGCCGCGACGACGGTAGCCATCCCGCCGTCGATGAAGAGTTGGCTACCAGGGGACGGTAGATCGTTCGAGTCCGTCCCGCTCATATCTAACCCCGCTCGCGACTGACAATCCCCACCCGACAACACACCTGCTAGAAGTCCCTCGCGGCGCCCACTACCCCCTGAACACCACAGAAAATCGTACGGAACTGTACGTGTTCTTGGGAGAGTTGGTGACCACAGACCTCTGAACCGCCGCCCTTGAGCATGTCACCGACGTACCTCGCGGCGACGAACATCGCTGGTGAGCGGTTATGTGGATCATCATGCACACCGCGGAGAACATGTGGTGATGGCGTGATCAAAGTGTAATCTACATGAACCAGCATCACGAGGGCCAGAGGCCCGTTCCCGTGAGGATTCGTCAGCACCCGGGTCTCTGAACGTGTGCCGTCAGCCCTCCCGGTGTCGGCTCGGACTGGCCGACACCGTCGAACCTGGAACCCCAGTAGCTGGCCTGACCAACCTCGGTCGTCCGTGGACCATCCGTGGACGGGAGCAGGTCATAGCGAACTATGAACAGCTATGACCAGCACAGATACTGAGGAATCAATCGCCCTCCGGAGCCGTGTGCGCAGGTTCGAATCCTGCCGGGGGCACCCTGCATGAGGTGCCCAAAGACCCCGTCACCAGCGGAAACGCTGAGGCCGGGGTCTTCGCGTTTGTGCAGGCGTATGCGGCCCGGAGCGGCCGTATGTCGGGGTCCGTGAATAAGGCGTGGACGGGATCTTGGAGCATCCCCGCAGGTGAAGCCCACCAAGCCACGACGTCGCTGGACGGTCGGTCCACAGCACCCCCTGTCCTTGAACTACGGGATGGTGGTTGGCGTCAAGGCGCGGGAGCGCGAGGGCCGGGCAGCCAAGAGGACAAGAGGCACGCACGCAAGTTCGCCGAGGGCCACGAGCGGGAAGCCGTCGGTTGCGGTCAGGACAGCGACGGCGAGATGGCCGAGGGCGAGGAAGAGGAAGCCGCGGGACCAGGAGGCGATCGGCCAGCGGTACGCACGGGCGAAGGACCGGAAAGCGCCCCAAAGGCATGCGACGACCCAGAGCAGGGCGATAGCCAAGGAGACATAGGTCGTCCACGTAGTGCCGGGGCGGTCAGTTTCGCGGGGGAAGGCCACAGCGATCACAGTGATCCCGGCGAGCAGAACGAAGAGCCAGAGAGCCTCGACGATCAGGACCAGACCGAGGACGATGAAGGCAACCCTGCGCACCGGCGCTCCTCTGCGGGAGGGGTAAGGGGAGAAGGCGACGGAACAATACGCCGGACACTCAAGTCCTGCGGGGCCGCCCATGACTCCATCCAGTGGGAACGGCCGGCGCCCCATCGGGGTGCCCCGGCTCAGGCCTGGTTCCATGCCTGGTGATCGCGAGCGACGCTGTACACCTGCTCCACCTGGTCGACCGTGAGAACGCCTGAAAGCGGAGCAAGTGCCGATACCTGGCGCTCCTGGTACACCCGGACACGCCCGGCACGGCACCTCGCCGCGTTCTCGGACCACCCGAGTACGCCCGGTAGCGGGTGATCCTCCGCCGTGCGACGCACCGCACCGGACGCCGCGGCCCGTCCGACCCGATCCAAACGAAACCCCTCAGGTGCACTCGGTCACCCGGGCCGGCGTCGCAGCCCAGGGCGTCGAAGCGAGCCCCATCACGCAGCGAATCGCCTTGCGTCGTGGGCAGGCTTCCGACGTCGTCCATCGGGCCTTGCGCCGCGACGCTCGTCCTGCCGAGGAGCCAGAGATCCACCTCGCAGCATCTCCTTGGCACAGGAGCAGGCGGACCCGTACCGATCGTGCCGCTCGGTACAGGGGGCGGCTACCAGCGCGTCCGCGCCTACCTGCGCGACAAGCGCGCTTCCCCGTGGCCGGTGACTGCCCGACCGCCGCCCCCCCCGCCTCGGACCGTCGTCGTGTCGTTGCCGCCGAGGCGGAGAACCACCGCCGCGTTCTCACGCACGCGGTCCGGAGCCAAGGCTCGACTCGGGTCCGGCACGAGACTCCGGACCGTCCTGGACACCTACCGCGGCAGGAGCAGCGCGTAGTCGCGGATGCGTGCGGCGGCACCTTTCTCGACCTGGACGAAGGCGAACACCTCGTCCAGCGAGCCGAAAGAGCCGAGGTCCTGACGAGTGGCCACGATCTGTTCGGCCAAGGACGGCTCGACAGAGCACGCCTCGGCGATGACATGGGCCGGGGCACTGTTCAGATCGATCAGGCCGCCGTCGTCCTACTGGCGCGGCACGTCCGGGCGGCCGATACGGAGGTCGTGGGCGAGAACAGGGTCGCTCTGCGCGAGGGCGCGCGCCTCGTCCCTGCGGGCACGGGCGGCAAGGTGCGCTGCGACGACCGGATCGGCAACCACGAGGTGAGCAGGCACTGCCGGATCCGTGTCGGGGCCGTAGACCTCGCGGCGGAGCGAGACCAACTGGAAGCAGGCTGCCGCCATCACAGCCAAGGCCAGAAACGCAGAGATCGTGCTCAGCGCGTGGCCGGCTGTGCCGACCGGGTTCCCCTGGGCGTCCTGCGGCGTGATCGAGACGAGACACCCGGCACGACTGCGACGGCCGCATGGATTCCAGCCCGAAGTCGCAGGTCCTTACGGCCCAGTCGGGCCGCCGCGTGAGCGAAGGTATCGCGCTGAACAGGCCGACCGACAGAAGCACAATCGCGAAGTACCACGCTCCGGGACGCCGCCTCCTGCCTTCACGGTGCGCCGCCGAGTCGGCGGTCACAGCGACGTTCACTGCTGTGCTCGAGGTGCCAGCACCCTGCCGCTTGCCCCTGCTGCTCGTGGTGTAGCGCAGACCGGTCCCGGGAGCGGAGACGGTGGTCTGCACACGGCCGTTGGCCCGCTTGGTCACTCGGAGGCCCTTCACGCCGGCCGAGTAGCTGATCCCCGACTTGGAGGCTGTGACGCGAAACGGGCCCGCCTTGAAGCTCTTACGGTAGGAGAAGCCCATGTTCTACGCCCTTCTGACATTCCGTTTGGAGCGCCATCTCTCCAGGCACGGACGATCACGCAGCGCGCCGTTGCCGAGTTGTGATGGGCTCTGGCACGAGAAGCCGTATCGCCATCGAGTACGGGGACGAGCTTGATCGGGCACGGCCTTGGTCGGTGATCTCGACCGGGTGGTTGCGTGAGTACAGGACCGCTTTGCGCGTGGCCGGGACGTGTGGGACGGGGTACGGACGGGGTCATGCGGTCTCGTCGCCGGGGTGGATTTCGGGACAGGGGCGGTCCGCGCCCCCGTCAGGCGACCCCGTCCACCACCAACGTGCCGTTGCGGGGCCGCGCACGGGCGTCTGCGAGGAGCAGCCGATGACCACGGGATCGGTCCGGCGGCCTGCCTCCGGTGGTCCTCGGGTGCACTGGAGCGGGCCGGGAAGCGGCTGTCCGCGAGGATGCCAGCGCGTCTCCTACTTGGGCATCGGTCCGGCGGCCTGCCTCCGGTGGTCCTCGGGTGCACTGGAGCGGGCCGGGAAGCGGCTGTCCGCGAGGATGCCAGCGCGTCTCCTACTTGGGGAGGGCGTTGAGTTGGCGGTGCAGGAGTGCCTCCGCTCCGCCGCGGTCGGGGGTCGCGGCGGTGAAGTAGTGGATGTAGACGAACAGGTTGCTGCGGACGCTGATGAGTTTGACGCCGGCGTTGCCGAGGTTGTCGAGGGTGGTGATGACGGAGCCGGTGGCGTGGTCCGCGGGGTCCGCGAAGGTCTGACGGTGCGGTGTGCTTCGGGCCTGCCAGGTGGCGACCATGGACTTGTACATGCTCTCGGCGCCGGTGGGTGCGGCGAACCGTACGAGGAGGATGTCGGCCTGGCTCTCGTCGACGTCGATCCAGCCCTGTCGCGCGGCCGCGACGAAGTGTCGGCGTTCGAGCACGGCCTTCTCCCGCGAGACGACGTCCGCGGCGAAGAGCCCGTGGGCGAAGCCGTCCAGGTCCAGCGGGCCGTTGCGGTCGGTCCAGGCATGCGCGCCTGCCGGTACCGGGAGGATGGCGGCCATGAGCTGGGCTCCCGCTCCAGAGGCGGCCGCGTCCGAGGGTGAGGACGGGATGGCGGGGGTGGGCGGAGGTGACGCCGTCGAGCCCGTGGCCGCCGATGACGGGCGGGAGTGTGGCGTCGAGCAGCCGGCCAGCGCTGCCGCCAGAAGGGTTGCGGCGAGGACCTCGGCGTATCGTCTCGGTATGTGCACGCCGGGATCATGGTCGATCCCACGATCCTGCGTCCAGTGTCTTTCCGCGGGCTGCCGGACCACCGGGTGACGTCTTGTTGTACGGGTGCTGTGCGGTCGGCGCGGTCGCGCGGCGGCCCGACGGTGTCAACGGGATGAAGACGGAAGGCAGTGGTCGCGGAGTTGTGGCTGCGGCTGTCGTCGGCTCGATCAGGCCGACGGCGGGCCGCTTGCGCCTTCATGCCCCGAGAGCGCGAAGTCCGGACCCGCCGCCGGCCGGCACGAGGAGACGTACCCGGGGAACGAAGCGCGGCGAGGCAGCACAATAGGCTTTCTCGTTCACTCGTTGTCATCCCGCTCGTTGTCGTTCTGCTTGATGTCGCTCTGCTTGACGTCGTCCTGCTTGACGTCGTCCTGCTTGACGTCGTCCTCCCCGGGCTCGACGTGGATGACTCGGCCGTTCCTGCCGTTCATCCCTCTTCTTCCGTTGTGGCCCCTCCTGCCGCGATGGCCGATTCTGCCGTCCGGTCCCCGCCTTCCTGTCGGGCCCGCGGGGCCGGAGGGGCCCGAGGGGCCGGAGGGGCCGGGCGGGCCCTGCAGTGTGCCGGTCCCCATCAGGTCGACGCGCCGTGATCGGAGTTCGTCGAGTTGCTGTTGGTGGGCGACGAGCGCGGCCGACTGGGCGACGAGCGCAATGGTCAGCACCGCGCCGAGCGCAAGGCGGCGCCGTGGGGCACGCGGCGTCTCGTTGACGTTACTCACTTCATTCCTCACGGTGGGTGACGGAGTGGGGGCAAGTGACGAGGATTCGGGCGAGGGGACATGCGTGTCGGACCGGTCCGTCGGGCTTCGCCGGCCGGGCCGATGGCGCCGCCCTGCCCTTGCGCTGCGGCCGTGGGACTACGACGTCCCATGGCTGCTCGACGCCGGCGGGGCGACAGCGTCCTTGCCGTCCTTGCCGTCCTTTCCGTCGTGGCCGTCCCGCCCGTCCTTGCCGTCCTTTCCGTCCTTGCCGGGCGGCCCGATGGGGCCCGCCGGGCCGGGAGGGCCCGAGGGGCCGGACGGGCCCGGGGGACCGGGTTCGAGGCGCTGCTGGAGGTCGATGGGCTGTACCTGCAGATCGTCGATCTGCATCTGCTGGTCGATGAGCGCAGCTGACTGGGCGACGAGCGCGACGGCCAGAACTGCGCCGAGCACAATGTGGCGTCGTGGGCCACGCAGCGTTTCGATCACACTTCTCACATTGTTCCTCACGCTCTGTGACGGCATGCGAAAGTGTAAGCGCGACGCGCTGGGGAGGGTTGGACCGCCGCGTCGCATCGACGCCCGGGGCGATCACGGCCCCTCGAATGCGGGAACAGCGACAGCACCGGTGGCGCGAACGCGTGCCGGGCTCACGTCCGGCACGCACCGCTTTGCCCCGTCCGCCCGCAGCGCCGAAAGGACGGCTCTCACGCCGTCCGCTTGCGGGACGCGGTCTTCGCCGCCGTCTTACCCGCCGCCGTCTTACCCGCCGCCGTCTTTCCCGCCGCCGCCTTCTTCGTCGCCGCCCCGGCCCTCGCCGTGCCCTTCGAGGCCGCCGTCTTCTCCGTCGCCTGAGCCGTCCTTGTCGTCCCCACCGTCCCGGACGTCGGCTTCCGGGTGGCCCCCGTCTTCTTCGCGGCGGTCGCCTTCCTGGCCGTGGCGGTCGACTTCTTGCTTCCGGCCGCCTTGGGTGCCGCCCTGCGGGACAGTGGTCTGACCTCGCCCCGTGCTCCGGCGGGCCGTTCGCCCCGGGACTCGCGCGCCGCGCGGACGCTGCTCTCCAGCGCGGCCATCAGGTCCAGCACCGTGCCTCCGGCAGCCGGCTCGGGTGCCTTGGGCGGGGCCTCGCCGGAGGCCTTCGCGGCGATGACCTCCTCCAGGGCCTCGCGGTACTCGTCGTGGAGGTCCTCGAGGTCGACCTCGCCGAGGGTGTCCATCAAAGCGTCCGCCAGGTCGAGTTCCTTGTCGCGGACGGCGACGGAGGTGTCGGGGGCCACACCCTCGGGGGCGCGGACCTCGTCAGGCCACAGCAGGCCGTGCATGGCGATCGCGTCGCCGATTACGCGGAGCATGCCGAGGCGTTCGCGGCCGCGCAGGGCGTACTTGGCGATGGCGACCTTGTTGCTGCGTTCGAGGGCCGCGCGGAGCAGGACGTACGGCTTGGCGGCCGGGGCTCCGCCGGCGGCGAGGTAGTACGCCGCGCCCATCTGGAGCGGGTCGATCCGTTCGGCCGGTACGAAGGCCACGATCTCGATGGTGCGGGCGGTCGGGATGGGAAGGTGGGAGAGGTCCTCGTCGGTGATGGGGATGATCGAGCCGTCCGCGTCCTCGTACCCCTTGCCGATCTCGGCCTGGCTGACTTCGCGGTCCTCCAGTTCGCAGACCTTGCGGTAGCGGATGCGGCCGTTGTCCTCGGTGTGGATCTGGCGGAAGGAGATCGCGTGGCTCTCCGTGGCGTTCACCAGCTTGATCGGGATGCTCACGAGCCCGAAGGAGAGGGCGCCGTTCCATATCGATCGCACGAGCCGCACCCTTCCTGCGCCGATGGCCGATCGTAGGGATCAAGCGATTACAACGACTTCGCCGGTTTTTCTGGGATTGTCATCCTATGACGCCTATCACAGAGGTGGAGGGGCGGCGGGTCGCGCTCAGCAACCTGGAGAAGGTGCTGTACCCGGAGAGCGGCTTCACCAAGGCGGAGCTGGTGCACTACTACGCGACCGGCGCCGGTGCGCTGCTGCCGCATCTGCGCGACCGGGCCGTGTCCTTCCTGCGCTATCCGGACGGACCGGACGGGCAGCTGTTCTTCACCAAGAACGTCCCGCCGGGTACGCCCGAGTGGGTCACGACGGCCGAGGTGCCGCGGTCGTCGGCGGACAGTCCGGCCCGGATGGTCGTCGTACAGGATCTGCCGAGTCTGGTCTGGGCGGCGAACCTCGTCACCGAGTTCCACACGCACCAGTGGCTGGTGCAGTCGCCGCACCTGGCCGACCGGCTGGTCTTCGACCTCGACCCGGGCGCGCCCGCGAACGTCGTCCACTGCTGCGAGGTCGCCCTGTGGTTGCGGGACCGGCTCGCGGCGGACGGCATCGAGGCGTACCCGAAGACGGCCGGGTCGAAGGGGCTGCACCTGCTGGCTTCCGTCCGGGGCTCGTCCTCCGAGCGGACCAGCGACTACGCGAAGGCGCTCGCCGTGGAGGCCGAGCGGGCGATGCCGCGGCTGGTGGTGCACCGGATGACGAAGAGCCTGAGACCGGGAAAGGTGTTCGTCGACTGGAGCCAGAACGCGGCCCGCAAGACCACGGCCACGCCCTATACGCTGCGCGCCCGCCGCGCGCCGCTCGTGTCCGCGCCCGTGACCTGGGAGGAGGTCGCGCAGTGCCGCAGCCCGGGACAGCTGGAGTTCCAGGCCGGCGACATCGCGCCACGGCTCCAGGATCTCGGTGACCTGATGGCGCCGCTGCTGGACGCGGGGGCGGCGGCCCCGTTGCCCTGACCAGGGCCCCCGCAGGTCGCCGGCGGGCATCCGTCCCGGTCAGGACGATGCCGGCCCGGCGGTGGGAGCCGAGAACTCCGGTCAGGACAACGGGCCGGGCTCCCCGGGCGGGAGGGCCGGGGACGAGGGCGCCGCGAGCCGGGGTGCCCGCGCAGCAGCGGGTCAAGGCAGCCAGGGGCGAACGTTCCCGTCAGGAGAGCCGCCGCACCCCAGCCGGGTGCCTCCCCCACCTGTCCGAGCGGCACGCCCCGGGGGGCGTTCGGATCAGGTCGGACAGGCCGCGGCGTCCGGTGCGGTGTGTCGCACGGCGGAGGGCCACCCGCGTACCGGGCGTGCTCGGGTGGTCCGGCAACGCGGCGAGGTGCCGTGCCGGGCGTCGCGGACCCGGGCCGATCCGAACGAAACCCCCTGGCTGGTGCCCCGGCAGGCACCGGAAGGCCGCACCCGTTCAAGATCCCTCAGCCGAGACCTGGCTCACCCGTCCACAACCTCCCGAGACAGAACACCTAGACCCTTCCCCACGTCCTGCGGTCCCGTGCCATCGCGTGCAGCGCCTCCACGTCCGCCGGTTTCAGGACCCCTCCCAGCCGACCCAGGCCGGTCAGCTCGGTGTCCTGGAGGATCCGTACCGTCCTCGGCCGAATCGTCATGGTCACGTCGGCCGGGCCGGCCAGGGCCAGGACCGGGCGGACCTCGGCGGTCAGGGCGTAGGAGGCCCGGTCGGCGACGGCGCGCAGCCGGCGCAGCAGGGGCTCGGGCTCGCGGCGGCCCACGGTGACCATGGGGTCGGCGATCCGCACCCGTGCCTTGCGGGCGTACAGGGCGTGTACGGCGAACAGGCCCCCGGGGCCGAGCAGGAGATGGTGGATGCGGTCGCCGCCGGGCAGGGATATGGAGTGCAGGGTGTGCCAGCCGGCGCCCTCCAGGCCGTCCAGCGCCGTGCCGACGGTCTCCTCGGCACTCAGGGCGCGCCGGCGCGGGTCGGGGCGCAGCCGGCGGGCGGGGCCGGGGTCGCGGTCGAGGTCGACGAGCAGGGCCTCGCCCGGGCGGTTGGGCGCCAGGTCGTCGTCGGGGTGGAGAGTCAGCCGGGCGAGTTCCGCGGGGGTCGGGACCGGTGGCGGGCCCACGGTGACCGGGCCGGTCAGGAACGGTTTCAGGGCCTCGAGCACGTCGTCCCTGCTGTCCTCGCCGAGCAGGTTGACCCGGCCTGTCTCACGGTCGTACCAGGCGACGCCGGATCCGTCCGGGCGGCAGACGTAAAGCCGTTCCCGGCCGTGCCGATACGCCGGCACCACGCGCAGTGCGCTCATGCGCCATCACCCCTCGACCATGGGAACAGGCGGGGTGCTCCCGGGGCAAGACCGGTTACCGTGGGGGGCGGCCCCGCGAGGGGGAGTTGGGGAGGCGCCGTTGCGGATCCGCGGAAAGCAGCCCGACGTACCGGCTCCGGAGAGCCCGTGGAACGAGATCGTGCCCGGCCTGTGGATGGGCGGGCACGAGTTCCGTGGCCGTTCGGGACGGCCGGAGCTCGCCGTCGTCCATGACGAGTTCGATGTGGTGCAGACGCTGCTGCGGCTGCCGGGGTACGGCCCCGATCCGGGTGTCGAGCACCATGTGTGGCCGATTCCGGACGGGCCGCTCGACGGGACCCAGCTGGCCGGGGTGATCCGGCTGGCGCGCGCGGCGAACGAGGCGCTGGACGCCGGCCGCCGGGTGCTCGTGCGCTGCTACCACGGGTACAACCGTTCGGGTCTGGTCGTCGCGCATGCCCTGGTGCAGCGCGGGCAGGCCTCGCCCGACGAGGTGATCCGGCTGATCCGGTCCCGGCGCTCGGCGTGGGCACTGCACAACGAGCTGTTCGTGGAGTATCTGCGCGCGGGCCTGTCGACCGTGCGGCTGCTGGAGGAACTGGCCGAGTAGCCTCTCTTCCGGCGTCACCCGGAAGGACGCACAGGCGTCACTCTCACGGGTGCAAAAAGTACTTAGATCGGAATTTACCCGTCTACGCATAAGGTGTATGGGCCCCGACCGGCCCCGAGATCCCAGGAGCACCGTGCCAGCCCGCCGTTCCGCGCGCACCGCCCTCGCCGCGGCCGCCGTCGTCCTCCTCTCGGGGACGGCGGCGGCCTGCGGAGACGCGGCAGGGCTGCGAGGCGCCGGCGCGACGCCGCCCGCGGTCAGCCCCGCCAAGCTCTGGCCCGACCTGCGTCCGGCGTCCAGCCCCGCCTACCCCTACGACGTGGCGACCCGGGAGGTCGTCAAGGGCGTCGCGGTCCCCGGTGACGACATCCGCAAGATCGACCCCGTGGACGTGGTCGAGGCCGAGATCCGGGCTCATCCGGACGACTACGGGTCGAAGGGGCCGTACCACGCGACCGTGGACCGGCTCAGGGACTGCCGGGCCGGCGGCGACCAGGCCCGCTGCCCGCTGCTGAAGCCGTACTACCGGGACCTCACGGGCGACGGCCGGGACGACATGACGCTCGGTTTCCGGCTCTACCCGACCAACCAGACGGCCGTACGGGTCTACACCGTCGAGAAGCACAGGCTGGTGCAGGTGCTGTCCGACAACGACGCGATCATCGGCGTGGAGCTGGCCGGCCGGACGTTGATCGAGCGCTCGCCCGCCGACATCTCCGGCTACGAGTACCGCACGACCTGGGTGTGGGACCCGGGACAGCGCGCGATGGTCTTCTCCCGCGACGAGTACCTCCACACCGGTGACGGCCGGCACGCCAAGAAGCCCTCGCCGTCCCCCTCCCCGTCCGGCTCCCCCTCCGCGAGCGCGCCATGAGGCTCGCGCTCCCCCGGTGGGCCGGGCCGCTCGCCGTGAAGGCCGCCGCCTTCATCACGGTGATGTGCTGTGCGCTGGCCGCGCTGCTCAGCGTCCTGGTGCACGTCTCGGTGACCAACCAGACCGTCGGCCAGGCCCGCGGCCGGGCACTGTCCCACCTCGCGGACGCCACCGCGGCGTACGAGGCCGGGGACGCGCTGCCGCCGAGCGCCGGTGTGGACCCCGAGGGGCTGCCCGCGCCGTTGCGGCGGCTCGCGGCGGCCGGCGAGCGCGGCACGATGGTCTCCTCGTACGACGGGCGCCCCACCATGTGGGCGGCGGGCCCGGTGACCGGGCACCGGGCGCTCGCCGTGGCCCTCGACTACTCGCAGCAGTCCCGCACCATCGCCGGGCTCGACAACTCCATCCTGTGGTCGTCGGGGCTGGCGATCGGGGCGACGGTGCTGGTCGGCGTGTTCGCGGTGACCCGGGTGACACGGCGGCTGCACGGCACCGCGCAGGTCGCCCGCCGGATCAGCGCGGGCGACCTGGACGCGCGCGTGGACGACCCGCGCACGAAGGACCCGTCCCGCCCGCAGGACGAGGTGGCCGCGGTGGCCGCGGCCCTGGACACGATGGCCGCGACGCTGCAGAGCAAGCTGCTGAGCGAGCAGCGCTTCACCGCGGACGTGGCGCACGAGCTGCGCACCCCGCTGACCGGCCTGCACGCGGCGGCCGAGCTGCTGCCACCGGGCCGGCCGACGGAGCTGGTGCGCGACCGGGTGGCGGCGCTGCGCACCCTGACCGAGGACCTGCTGGAGATCTCCCGGCTGGACACCGGGCGGGAGAAGCTGGACGCGGACACCGAGGAGCTGGGGGCACTGGCCCGGAGGGTGGTACGGGCCTCGGGCACCGACACGGAGGTGCGGGTCCTCGCCGACGCGCGCGTGGAGACCGACCGGCGGCGCCTGGAACGGGTGCTGGGGAACCTCGTGGCCAACGCGCACAAGCACGGGGCGCCGCCGGTGGTGCTGACGGTGAACGGGGCCGTCGTGACCGTCCGGGACCACGGAACCGGATACCCCGAGTATCTGGTGGCCCATGGGCCGCAGCGCTTCCGTACGGAGGGCGGTGCCACCGGGCACGGGCTGGGGCTGACCATCGCCGTGGGGCAGGCGGAGGTGCTGGGGGCGCGGTTGTACTTCGCGAACGCCGTGGACGGCGGGGCGGTCGCGACGCTGATCCTGCCCGCGACCGAGAAGGCATAGCGCCCCGGACCGCCGGTCGCCTCCCGGTGACGGATCCCTCGGTGTCTCCCGCACCCACGCGCCGGAGCCGCACATGGATACGGTCCCGGGCCCCTTCGGGGTGCCCCACGGCGGCGAGACGTCCCGTTTGGGTAGGTTCCGGGCATGACCAAGGCCGGAACCACCGTGGCGGCGCAGGCTCCCCCGCCCGTACGCCTCGCCCGGCGCCGTGGCATCGAACTCGCCCTGATCCTGCTGGCCGTGCTGCTGGCCGTGTACGGGTACTGCGCGGTGGGACTGGCCCGGACCGGCACCGTCCCGCCCGACGCCGTCGGTTACGGCGCCGGGCTCGGGGTGCTCGCGCTGTGCGCGCATCTGGCGGTGCGGATCCGGGCACCGTACGCCGATCCGCTCTTCCTGCCGATCGCCGTGCTGCTCAACGGACTGGGGCTGGTCCTGATCTACCGGCTGGACCTGGAGACCCCGGGCCAGGAGGCCGCTCCGGCCCAGCTCGTGTGGTCCACGCTCGGGGTGGGGCTGTTCATCGCCGTGGTGCTGGTGCTGCGCGACCACCGGGTGCTCCAGCGGTACGCGTACGTCTGCGTCGCCGTCGCGCTCGCGCTGCTGGCGCTGCCGATCCTGTTCCCCCCGGTCAACGGCGCCCGGATCTGGATCCGGATCGCCGGATTCTCCATCCAGCCGGGCGAGTTCGCGAAAATGATGCTCGCGGTGTTCTTCGCCGCCTATCTGGCCGCCAACCGCAACGCGCTCGCCTACACCGGCCGGCGGCTGTGGCTGCTGCAGTTCCCCACCGGGCGGGTGCTCGGGCCGATCGTGACGATCTGGCTGCTGAGCGTCGGCGTCCTGGTCCTGGAGCGGGACCTGGGCACCTCGCTGCTGTTCTTCGCGCTGTTCGTGGTGCTGCTGTACGTCGCCACGGGGCGGACCGGCTGGATCGCGGTCGGGCTGCTGCTCGCGGTCCTCGGCGCGGTGGCCGTGGGCCGGACGGAACCGCATGTGCACCAGCGCATCACGGACTGGCTGCATCCCTTCGCCACCATCGAGGCCGGGCAGGGCCCGAACCAGCTCTCCCAGTCGCTGTTCGCGTTCGCGGCGGGCGGAGTCCTCGGCACCGGGCTCGGGCTCGGCCACTCCGTCCTGATCGGCTTCGCCGCCAAGTCCGACTTCATCCTGGCCACGGCCGGCGAGGAACTGGGGCTCGCGGGGCTCGCGGCGGTCATCCTGCTGTACGCGCTGCTGATCGAGCGCGGCTACCGGGCCGGCCTCGCCCTGCGCGAGCCGTTCGGCCGGCTGCTCGCGGTCGGGCTGGCCTCGGTCCTGGCGCTGCAGGTGTTCGTGATCGCGGGCGGGGTCACCGGGCTGATCCCGCTGACCGGCATGGCGATGCCGTTCCTCGCCCAGGGCGGCTCCTCGGTGGTCACCAACTGGGTGATGGTGGCGCTGCTGATCCGGGTGAGCGACTCGGCGCGCCACCGGTACGACGGGCGGGAGGCACCGTGACCGGGTACGGCGGCTTTCACGAGGGCGAGCGGCCGATGGGCCGGTACATCCGGCACGCCTGCGCGTTCTGCACGCTGCTGCTGGCGGCGTTGCTGGCCAACGCGGCCCGGGTGCAGGTCGTGCAGTCGGGGGTCTACGACGGCAACCCGTACAACCGGCGTGCCACGATCGCCCGTTACGGCCAGCCGCGCGGCGACATCCTGGTCGGCGGCGAGCCGGTCACCGGCTCCGTGGACACCGGCGAGCAGCTGCGTTACGAACGCACCTACCGGAACGGCCCGTTGTATGCGCCGGTCACCGGATTCTCCTCGCAGTCGTACGGCACGACGTTCCTGGAGCACGCCGGGGACGGGGTGCTCTCCGGCACGGACCCGATGCTGACGCCGCTGCCGCTGTGGAACGACGTGACGCGGGCGGCGGACCGGCCCGGGAACGTCGTCACCACGCTGAACCGGGCCGCGCAGGAGGCGGCGTACCGGGGTCTCGCCGGGCGCAAGGGCGCGGTGGCCGCGGTCGACCCGGAGACGGGCCGCGTCCTGGCGCTGGTGTCCAGTCCGTCGTACGACCCCGGGGAGCTGTCCGGCAACGGCGAGGCGGTGGCCTCGGCGTGGGCGCGCCTCACCCACGACCCGAGGCAGCCGATGCTCAACCGGGCGGCACGGCAGACCTATCCTCCGGGCTCGACGTTCAAGGTGGTCACCGCGGCGGCGGCGCTGGACGCGGGGGTGGTCACCGACCCGGACAAGCCCACCGACTCCCCCGAGCCCTACCTGCTGCCGGGCACCAGGACCCGGCTGACCAACGAGGCCGGTGCCTGCAAGGACGCCTCGCTGCGGTCGGCCTTCGAGTGGTCCTGCAACACGGTGTTCGCCAAACTCGGCGTGGACGTCGGGGTGAAGGACATGGTGGCCACGGCGGAGGCGTTCGGGTTCAACGACGCCCGCCTGCGCATCCCTTTCTGGGTGGCGCCGAGCACCTTCGACCCGCGGGTGGACCGGGCGCAGCTGGCGCTGTCCTCGATCGGGCAGTACAACACCCGGGCCACACCCCTGCAGATGGCGATGGTCGCGGCGGCCGTCTCCGACCGAGGGCAGCTGCGGACGCCGTACCTGGTGGACCGGACGACCAGGCGGAACGGCGACACGGTCGCGGGCAGCGGGGCGCATCCGGTGCGGCAGGTGATGCATCCCTCGACGGCCGAGCGGCTGAAGGAGCTGATGGCCGACGTGGTCCGGGAGGGCACCGGCACCCGGGCGGCCATCCGCGGTGCCCTGGTCGGCGGCAAGACCGGCACCGCGCAGCACGGGGTCGGCAACTCCGGTGTGCCGTACGCCTGGTTCGTCTCCTGGGCGCAGACCGACGAGAGTCTGGAGCCGCAGGTGGCGGTCGCGGTGGTGGTGGAGGACGCCTCGGCGGACCGGGGCGAGATCAGCGGCGGCGGCGACGCGGCACCGATCGCGCGGAACGTGATGCGGGCGGTCCTGGGCCGGTGAGCACCGGCCCAGGACCGCCGGGTGGTCAGCCGACCGGCTGGAGCATCTCCGAGCGGACCTCGAGCGTGTGCCGGGCGGCCGCGTCGAGGTCGACGCCGGACGGGTCGGGCGCCGGCAGCGCGGCCTCGCCGATGATGGCCGCCGTGTTGCCGTCCGCCCAGGCGCAGACCGGGTAGGTGATCGTCACCAGCGACGCCTTCTGGGTGAGCACCTCGCAGCTGATCGTGACGTCGGAACCGGACGGCGTGACGTCCTTCGGCGTCTGGTCCACGGTCACGCCGTCGGCCTGGGCGGCGCCCTTGAGCATGTTGCGCCGCACCGCGTCCTCGTTCTTGAACCGCCCGTACATGCCCGACACCAGCAGCATGCCCCTGGTGCTGTCGCCGCCGGGGCTGTAGCGGGCGGTGACGGCGTGGATGTCCTTGGCGTCCCAGGCGCCGTCTGCCTCCTTCTCGACCTTCTTGCCCTCGGTGTCGGACATGTCCTGGGCGAGCCGGTACTTGTCGCCGAGCAGGGACTTGGGCAGCGTCAGCTTGTTCTTCGCCTCGGGGAAGCCACTCTCGGCCGCCATCCCGATCATCGCGAGCACCACGACGATCGACACGACGGCACCGCCCGCGATCCCGACGATCAGCCCGACCCGCCGCTTCTTCGGCAGCGGGGCCATGGGCGGGACACCCCAGGCGCCGTACGGCTGCTGGGGGTACGGCTGGGGCGCGTAGGGCTGTTGCGGCGGGTACGGCGAGCCGTACGGGCCGGGGGCGGCCTGCGGCGGCTGCAGGCCGTAGGGGCCCGGGGCGGGGGCCGGCTGCTGCTGGCCGTAGGGCCCCGGGACGGCCTGCGGGGCCGGTCCGTAGGGGTTCGGCTGCTGCTGGGGGCCGTTGGGGTACGGCTGACCGTTGGGGTACGGCTGCTGCGGTGGCGGAGGCATGGACACGTCGGAACGCTACTGCACCCGGGCGAACGACCGACGGCCACCTCGGCATCCGCCGTCGGGGCCCCGCCGTCCGTGCCCTCGCCACCTCGGTTCGCCGCCGGGTCCGCCGGGTCCCGGCATCTCGCCCTCCCCGCCTCAGCTCTGCGCCGCCGGGTCCCGGCATCTGACCCTCCCCGCCTCAGCTCTCCGCCGCCCCCGCCTCGATGGTCTCCTGCACCTCCGCCACCCGCTCGCGCTCCTCCGCGGCGAAGCGCTGGGCGTCCAACTGGTCGGCCAGTTCCTCGTCCTGGGCCATGAGCAGGTCCAGGTTGGAGTCGCCCATCTCCAGGACGCCCATGTCGACATAGGCCTCCTGGAGCCGCCTGCCCCACAGGCCGATGTCCTTCACGCACGGCACGATCCGGCTGAACAGCAGCTTGCGGAACAGCTGGAGGAACTCGGAACGCTCGCTCAGCGCCTCCGCCTCGGCCTTCGGGATGCCGAAGTTCTCCAGGACCTCCACGCCCCGGAGCCGGTCGCGCATCAGATAACAGCCCTCGATCACGAACTCCTCGCGCTCGCGCAGTTCGGCGTCGGTGAGCTGCTTGTAGTAGTCCCTGAGGGCCAGCCGGCCGAAGGCCACGTGCCGGGCCTCGTCCTGCATGACGTAGGTGAGGATCTGCTTGGGCAGCGGCTTGTCGGTGGTGTCCCGGATCATCCCGAACGCGGCCAGCGCCAGCCCCTCGATGAGGACCTGCATGCCCAGGTACGGCATGTCCCAGCGGCTGTCACGGAGCGTGTCGCCGAGCAGCGACTGGAGGTTGTCGTTGATCGGGTAGACGAGCCCGATCTTCTCGTGCAGGAAGCGGCCGTAGATCTCGGCGTGCCGGGCCTCGTCCATGGTCTGGGTCGCGGAGTAGAACTTGGCGTCCAGGTCGGGCACCGACTCCACGATCCGGGCGGCGCAGATCATCGCGCCCTGCTCGCCGTGCAGGAACTGGCTGAACTGCCAGGAGGCGTAGTGCCGGCGCAGTTCGCCCTTGTCCTTCTCGGTCAGCTTGTCCCAGTACGGGGTGCCGTACAGGGTCATGGCCTCCTCGGGCGTGCCGAGCGCGTCGTACGGGTCGACCTCCAGGTCCCAGTCGATGCGCTGCTGCCCGTCCCACTGCTTGTCCTTGCCCTTCTGGTACAGGGCGAGCAGGCGTTCACGGCCGTCGTCGTACTCCCAGCTGAACCGGGCCGCGCCGCTCGCGGGCACCTGCCAGGGGGAGTCTTGGGGGGCGTTGGCGTACAGGTCATGGGTCGGCATACCTCGCAGGCTCACACGTAGACGCGAAGTCAACAAGTCATGCGCAGGGGATTGACGCCCTTGCTGACAGGCAGTCTTATAAGAGAAGGAGTCACTACCCCCGGGCAACGAGGTGAGGGAGCCATGACGACCCTGACGGAAGCGGACGCGCTGGACAGCCTGCGCGATGCGCTCGGCCTGCTCAAGGACCGGGAGCAGGTGGCCGAACGGCTGCTGGTCTCCTCCGCCAAGCACTCCTTCGACCCGGACAGGGAGCTGGACTGGGACGCGCCCTTCGAGGAGGGCAAGTGGTTCTGGCCGCCGGAGCTGGTGTCGCTGTACGGCACGCCGATGTGGAAGCGGATGAGCGAGGAGCAGCGGATCCTGCTCTCCCAGCACGAGGCGGCGGCGCTGGCCTCGCTCGGCATCTGGTTCGAGATCATCCTGATGCAGCTGCTCGTCCGGCACATCTACGACAAGGCCGCGACGAGCGCGCACGTCCGCTACGCCCTCACCGAGATCGAGGACGAGTGCCGGCACTCGAAGATGTTCGCCCGACTGATCTCGCACGGCGGGACGCCCTGGTACCCGGTCGCCAGGGCCCACCAGAACCTCGGCCGCCTCTTCAAGACGATCTCCACCACCCCCGGCTCCTTCACCGCCACACTGCTCGGCGAGGAGGTGCTGGACTGGATGCAGCGGCTGACGTTCCCGGACGAGCGGATCCAGCCGCTGATCCGGGGCGTGACGCGCATCCACGTGGTCGAGGAGGCCCGGCACGTCCGGTACGCCCGTGAGGAGCTGCGGCGCCAGATGGTGACCGCGCCGAAGTGGTCCCAGGAGTTCACCCGGATCACCTCGGGCGAGTTCGCCCGCGTCTTCTCGGTCGCGTTCGTGAACCCCGAGGTCTACACGAACGTCGGCCTGGACAAGCGGGAGGCCATGGCACAGGTCAAGGCGAGCGGGCATCGCCGCGAGGTCATGCAGACCGGTGCCAGGCGGCTGACCGACTTCCTGGACGACATCGGCGTGCTGCGGGGGGTCGGACGGCGGCTGTGGAAGTCGTCGGGCCTGCTGGCGTAGGTCCGGGCCGGGTGGTGCGGGACGCCGCCCGCCAAGAGGTGCCCCGCGTCCCGGAAGGGGCGCGGGGCCGTACCGATGTGCGGCTGCGCCGCGTGGGCGCGACCGGCCGCGACGAACCGGCGGACGACGGCGGCCCGGGCCGCGCAGCGATTAGGCTGCGGTTCATGACCCCGGCCGCCACACCCGCCTACCGCCGGCTGAGCGTCGAGGAGCGACGCAGTCAGCTGCTCGGTGCCGCGCTGTCCCTGTTCGCACATCGCGCCCCGGAGGACGTGTCGCTGGACGACGTGGCGGAGGCGGCCGGAGTGTCGCGCCCCCTGGTGTACCGGTACTTCCCGGGCGGCAAACAGCAGCTGTACGAGGCCGCGCTGCGCTCGGCCGCCGAGGAGCTGCGACTGTGCTTCGACGAGCCCCGCAAGGGCCCACCGCTGCCCCGGCTGTCGCGGGCCCTGGACCGGTATCTGAGCTTCGTCGACGAGCACGACACCGGCTTCAGCGCGCTGCTCCAGGGCGGCAGCGTGGTGGAGACCTCGCGGACCACGGCCATCGTCGACGGGGTGCGCCGGGCCGCGGCCGAGCACATCTACCGCCACCTCGGTGTCGCCGAGCCCGGCCCGCGGCTGCGCATGAGCGTCCGGACCTGGATCACGGCCGTGGAGGCGGCCTCCCTGATCTGGCTGGACGAGGACAAGCAGCCACCGGTCGAGGAGCTGCGCGACTGGCTGGTGGAGCAGTTCGTGGCCGTCCTCACGGTCACCGCCGCCCGGGACCCGCAGACGGCCGTGGTCGTCGGCGAGCTGGGCGCGGATGGCCGAGACTGAAGCGGTGAAGAGTCAGGACACCCCCTTCGAGGGCGGCCCCATGGACGGGCGCGTGCTGCCGGTCATGGTCGGGCCCACCGGGCACCCCCCGAAGACGTACCGCATTCCCGTCCCGGACCCGGACGGCGGGCCGCCCACGGTGCTGGTCTACCGCCGGGTGCCGCGCGGGCACAGCGCGGGGGTCCCGCGCGAACGCAGCCGGTGGGAGAGGCTGGGCCTGTTCCAGGGGTGGAAGTACCTGTACGACCCGGAGGACACCTCCGGCGGAAGGCTCCGGTGGCCCTGGTCGAAGCCGGCCGCCGCGCCGCCGGGCCGGCCGGATGACGCGAACGGGTGACACACGTGCGCCGAACCGCGCACACCGGGCGCGCGTCCCGCACCTATACATCTGATTATCGCGGTGCGATAGGAGGCGAACAGCCCGCCCGCCGGGATCCTCCTCCAGCACCCGAGGTGATGACGTGTCAGGAACGTTTCTACGCCTGGCCTGTACGGCCACGGTGGCAACCCAGGCCGTCCTCGTGCCCGCACCGGCCGCGGCCGCACCGGAGCCCCAGCGGTCCGTCTCCCAGCTGCTGACGGACCTTCAGACGCTGTACCGGCAGGCCGAGCAGGCCACCGAGACCTACGACGCCACCTCGGTGAAGCTGCACCGCCAGCGCGCCGAGGTGTCCCGCCTCGACGGCGAACTCGCCCGCGCCCGCCTCGCCCTGCTGGACAGCCGGTCCGACGCCGGCCGGCTGGCCCGCCGGCAGTACCAGAGCGTCGGCGGCCTCGGCCCGTACGTCCGCGTGCTCCTCGCCCCCGACCCGCAGACGGCGCTGGACGAGGGCCATGTCGTCGCCGAGCTGGCGCGCGACCAGGCCCGCGCGGTGAACCGGCTGAGCACCATGGAGCAGCGCAAGGACACCGTGGCCCGGGCCGCCCGCAGGGCCCTCGACACCCAGCTCACCCTGGCCGACCGGCAGAAGAAGCAGCAGGACGCCGTGCGAACCAGGCTGGCCGCGGTGGAACGCCTGCTGGCCGGTCTCACCCCGGCCCAGTTGGCCGCGATCACCGCGCTCGAGCAACGGGGTGTCGCCGAGGCCCAGGCAAAGCTCGCCACCGCGGGCTCGCTTCCCGCGAACCGGCCCGCCTCTCCCGAGGGCGCCCGCGCGGTCCGCTACGCCCTGGACCAGCTCGGCAAGCCGTACGCGTGGGGCGCGCAGGGCCCCGGCTCCTACGACTGCTCGGGCCTCACCTCGCAGGCCTGGCGGCACGCGGGCAGATCCATCCCGCGCACCAGCCAGGAGCAGTGGCTCCGGCTGAAGCGGATCCCGATCGGGCAGCTGCGTCCCGGTGACCTGGTCGTGTACTTCCCGCAGGCGACGCACGTGGCGATGTACGTCGGGAACGGCAAGGTCGTACAGGCGCCGAGAACCGGAGCCAAGGTCCAGGTGTCACCCCTGGCGTCCTATCCGGTCCTCGGCGCCGTACGACCGGACGGTCAGGCTCCGGTCACCGAGGCCAGGTAGGCCTCGGTCCTCTCCGGCTCGTAGAAGAAGTTCTCGAAGTCCGCCGGATCGTTGAAGGCGTTGGCGAAGCGGTTCGCCACCGGCTGCAGCTGCCCGGCCGCGCCGATGAGGTTCAGCACGTGCTCCGGCGGCGGGGCCAGCATCGCGTTCGTCCACTTGGTGACGTGCCGGGCCGTCTTCCAGTAGCGGTCGAAGGTGGCCTGCATCCACTCCTCGTCGAACGGCTTGTCACCGTGCTCCAGGATGGACGCGAGGTACGCGGCCGCACACTTGGACGCCGAGTTCGAGCCCTGGCCCGTGATCGGGTCGTTGGCCACGACGACGTCCGCGACGCCCAGGACGAGGCCGCCGCCGGGGAGGCGGCCGATGGGGTTGCGGACGGTCGGGGCGTAGCGGCCGGCCAGCGTGCCGCCGGCGTCCGTCAGTTCGACCTTCGTCGCCCGCGCGTACTCCCAGGGCGTGAACCTCTCCATGAGTTCCAGGGTCAGGGAGAGGTGCTCCGCCGGGTCCTTGACGCCGTTGAAGACGTCGAGCGGGCCACCGGGTATGCCCTCCCAGAACAGGATGTCGGCCGGTCCGGAGGTGGTGAGCGTCGGCATGACGAACAGCTCGCCGACCCCGGGGACCAGGTTGCAGCGGACGGCCAGGAAGTCCGGGTGCTCGGGGCGCGGGCCGAGCCCGTGGACGTACGCCACCGCCAACGCCCGTTGCGGCTCGCTGTAGGGCGAGCGCGAGGCGTCGCGGCCGAACATCTGCACCAGCTCGCCCTTGCCGGCGGCGACCAGGACGAGGTCGTACGTCCGGGAGAAGTAGTCGAGGTCGCCGACCGCCGCGCCGTGGATGACCAGCTGGCCGCCGCGCTGGGCGAAGGCCTCCATCCAGCCGGCCATCTTCACCCGCTGGTCGACGGACTGTGCGTACCCGTCCAGCTTGCCGGCCCAGTCGATCGCCCGTTGGGTGGGGCCCGGGTCGTGCGAGCCGGGGGCCGCGACCGAGACGCCGAGTCCTTCGATCTTCGGGGCCTGGGACTCCCAGAAGTTCAGGTTCAGATCGCGCTCGTGCTGCAGCGCCGTGTGGAACATGCACTGCGTCGACATGACCCGGCCGCTGCGGATCTCGTCCGCGGTCCGGTTCGACATCAGGGTGACCTCGTAGCCGTGCGACTGCAGGCCGAGGGCGAGCTGGAGGCCGGACTGACCGGCTCCGACGACGAGTATCTTCCGCATGCGGGTGGGGACTCCTTACGGGAACTGCTCGGGGACTGCACTGGGGACTGCGCGGTGGCCGCCGGGGGGACTACTCGGGGGTCTCGTCCAGCGCGTGGCCGACCAGGGCCAGCAGTGTCTCGACGACCGAGATCCGGCGCCGCGCGTCCATGATCATGACAGGGACGTGCACGGGTATCGTCAGCGCCTCCCGTACGTCCTCCGGTTCGAACAGGTCACTGCCGTCGAAGTGGTTGACCGCGACGACGTACGGCAGCCCACAGCTCTCGAAGTAGTCCAGCACCGGGAAGCAGTCCTTCAGCCGGCGGGTGTCGGCCATGACCACCGCGCCGATCGCGCCCCGCACCAGGTCGTCCCACATGAACCAGAACCGCTGCTGTCCCGGCGTGCCGAACAGGTAGAGCACCAGGTCGTCGTCGAGCGTGATACGGCCGAAGTCCATGGCCACGGTGGTGGTGAGCTTGCCCGGCGTGGCGGTGAGGTCGTCGGTCTCCTCGCTCGCCTCGGTCATCAGCGCCTCGGTCTGCAGCGGCGTGATCTCCGAGACGGAGGTGACCAGCGTGGTCTTGCCGACGCCGAAGCCCCCCGCCACCACGATCTTCGTGGCGATGGGCGCCCGGGTACGGTCCGTCTGCCAGGACCTCAGGTCGTCGTCGGGCTCGGTGAATCCGGCGACGAGGGGGGCGCCTCCGGCGGCGGAGGCGGCGGCGTCAGAGACGACGGAGTCCACTCAGCACCCTTTCCAGCAGAGCGCGGTCCGGGCGACCGGTGCCGTGACCGGTTCCGGTGCCGTACACACGGATCTTTCCCTGGTCCGCGAGGTCGCTCAGGAGCACGCGGACCACGCCGAGCGGCATCTTCAGCAGCGCGGCGATCTCGGCCACCGTGCGCATACGGCGGCACAGTTCGACGATGGCCCGCATCTCCGGCATGACCCGGGTGGTGAGGGAACCATTCGCCAGTTCCTTGCGCTCCTCGGGGGCCTCCAGCGCGGCCACGAAGGTCTCCACGAGGAGGACGTGGCCGAAGCGGGTGCGGCCGCCGGTGAGCGAGTAGGGGCGGACGCGGGCGGGTTTGCGTTCGCCGCCGCGCACGGGGAGTTTCTTCGATGTGCCGCTCATCGGGCGCTCCCCGCCGACGCTGCCTCCAGGGACTTCCGCAGCTCGCTGCGGAGCTCCGGAGTGAGGACGTGGCCGGCGCGGCCGACGAACAGCGCCATGTGGTACGCCACCACGCTCATGTCGCACTCGGCGCTGCCGTGCACGCCGAGCAGCGAGCCGTCGCTGATCGACATCACGAACAGGCTGCCCTCCTCCATCGCGATCATCGTGTGCTTGACGCCGCCGAAGTCCATCAGCTTCGCGGCGCCGACGGTGAGGCTGCCGATGCCGGAGACGATGGTGGCCAGGTCGGCGGCGGAGCCCCGAGGGCCTTTCGTGGGGCGGTTCCTCCGGGACTGCTCGGTGCGGGCCGGGTCGGAGGACAGCAGCAGCAGTCCGTCCGAGGAGACCACGGCGACGGACTGGATGCCGGGGACTTCCTCGACCAGGTTGGTCAGCAGCCAGTGCAGGTTGCGGGCTTCGCTGCTCAGTCCGTAGGTACTCGGCGCGGTCAACTGCTTGCCTCCTCGGCTGTGCCCCCCGTGACGTGTTCGGTTCGTTCCGCGATCTCTGCCTCTACGTCGCGGTAGCCGGCCTGGGCGCCCTGGCGGAAGCCGCCGAGCCTGCGGCGAAGGGCTTCGGCGTCCACAGAGCGGGGCCGCTGGCGCGGGGCCTGGGTCGGTACGGTGATCCTGGGTGTGCGCTTGGGGAGACCCTTGGCGGTGACCTGCTCCTGCTCCTCGGGCTCCGCCTCGGCTTCGCCTTCGGCGCGGACGTGGCTCCCGGCCGCGGCACCCGTGCGGTTCTCGCCGTCGGCTCGGGTCGGCCCCTGTGGGGCGCGTCCGACGTCGCCGGCCGGTGGCTCGGTGGGATCCCGGGTCAGGTCCGGGAGCAGCAGCTCCATCGTCGACTCGGCGAAGGTCTCCACCGGGGCCTTGGGCCGGGTCTCCGTGTCCTGGGCCCCCGCGCCGGCCTGCTCGTGGACCGCGCGTTCCACGGCGCCGTCCGCCGTGTCCCGCGCCGCGCGCTCCCCCGGCCCGCCGAAGGCGTGCCGCACCGGATCACCGACCGGCCCGCCCGGGGCGGCACCGGCGCCGTCGTCCGCCAAGGTCCCGGAGGCGTCCCGCGCCGCCCTCTCGTCCGCCGGCCCGCCGAAGGCGTCCCGCACCGCGTCCTCGGCCGACCCGCGGAAGGCGGCACCGCGCCCCTCGACACCCGGCCGCCCGAAGACTTCCTCGCTCTCGACACCGGTGCGACCGAAAACGTTCTCGGGCTCGGCGCCAGTGCGACCGAAGGCTGCCTCGCTCTCGGCGCCGGTACGACCGAAGGCTGCCTCGGGCTCGACACCGGTACGACCGAAGGCTGCCTCGTCCTCGGCGCCGGTACGACCGAAGGCTGCCTCGGGCTCGACACCGGTACGACCGAAGGCTGCCTCGGGCTCGACACCGGTACGACCGAAGGCTGCCTCGTCCTCGGCGCCGGTACGACCGAAGGCTGCCTCGCTCTGGACACCGGTGCGGCCGAAGGCTGCCTCGCTCTCGGCGCCGGTACGACCGAAGGCGTTCTCGGGCTCACTGCCCGGCCGGTCGGAGTTGGTCTCACCGGCCAGGTCCCCGAAGACGCTCGCGGGCCGCGCGGACTCGTTGCCGGAGGCGGCCGCGTCCCTCCCGGCCCGGTCGTCGGAGGCCGACGTCGGCTCTCCGCCCGGGGACGTGTGGTCGTGGGTCGTGTTGCCGGAGGCCGCCCGGACTGCCTCTTCCGCCAGGGTGACCAGGGGGTCCTGGTGCTTGGTGCGGGCGTGCAGGACGTTGGAGTTGACCTCGGCGACGGCGCCCGGGAGGGAGAAGGTGCCGGTGGTGCTGGGGCTGGGGGACGCCGCGTGCGGAGGGAGCGCGGCCGACGGCGGGTCGGTGACGAGGGTGGCCGGGAGGACCACCACCGCCGCGACACCGCCCTGCTTCTGCTCGCGCAACTGCACGCGCACGCGGTGCCGGTGGGCGAGGCGGGCGACGACGTACAGACCGAGTCCGAGGCCGACGTCGCTCTCGTCGTCGTAGCCGGACTCGGGGTCGAAGTCGGCCAGCCGGGCGTTGAGGCGGTCCAGGCGGTCGGTCGCCATGCCGATGCCCTCGTCCTGCACCGAGAGCATCACCTCGCCGGACTCCAGGAGCCAGCCGGAGATCTCGACCGGCAGGTCCGGCGGGGAGAACGAGGTGGCGTTCTCCATGAGTTCGGCCAGCAGATGGGAGAGGTCGTCCGCCGCGAAGCCCGCCACATGGGCGTGCGGGGGCAGCGCCGCGATTCGGACCCGCTCGTAGCGCTCGATCTCGCTGACGCCGGCCCGCACCACGTCGACCAGCGGCACCGGTGCGTGATGCTGCTGCACGTGCTCGGCACCGGCCAGGACCAGAAGGTTCTCGCTGTGCCGACGCATGACCGTGGCGAAGTGGTCCAGCCTGAAGAGCGTGGCGAGCCGGTCGGGGTCGTGTTCCCGCTCCTCCAGGCCCTCGATGACCGCGAGCTGGCGTTCGACCAGGCCGAGGGTGCGCAGGGCGAGGTTGACGAACGTGCCGCCGATGCTGGTGCGCAGCCGCTCCAGCCGGGCGGCGGACTCGGCGAGCTCGGCGTGGAGTTCCTCGCGGGCGTCGGCCATCTGCTGACGCTGGCCGACCAGGTGCTTGCGGTCGGCCTCCAGGGTCGCCACGCGCTCGTGCAGGCCCGCCGCACGCTCGCGCAGGGCCACCGCGTGCGCGTGCAGGGCGTTGACCGAGCGCACGACCTGGGCGAACTCGTCGTTGCGGCCGGTGAAGGCGATCGGTTCCTGGGCCGCCGGGTCCGCGGACTCCGCGAGCCGGGCGGTGCCGCGGCGCAGCACCGACAGGGGACGGGTCAGGGTGCGGGCCATGGCGGTGGCGAGGCCCACGGCGACCAGCATCAGGGCGCCGAGGACGGCGATGCGGATCTCCAGGGCCGTGACATCGTCGTCGCGGAGTTTCGCCAGGTCCTTGGTGCGGTGGTCGTAGAGGGCCGATTCCGCGCCGCGCATCAGGTCGACACGGGCGGACAGGGCCGCGTCCAGCTTCTTGGTGCTGGTGGTCAGCTCGCTGTCGGCCAGCATGGGCTGGTCGGTGAGCGTGGCGAGGTACTTCTCGGCCGAGTTGACCTCGGGTCCGGTGACCGTGGAGTCGTACGACTCGACGGCCGTCCCGGGCGCGTCGGCGCGGAACCCGGCGAGGGCCGCGTCCGCGCGCAGCCGGGCCTGCTGGGCGGCGGCGGTCAGCTGGTCGCGCTGCTTGCGGTCGGCCTCCGAGCCGGCGGAGGTCGTGGTGGCCACGCCGGTGACGGGGTTGATCACCGTCCGGGTGCCGGACGGCACGTTCAGCGCGGCGAGCAGCAGGCCGCGGGCGGCGGCGGACTCCTGGACGGCGGTGTCGAGTTCGGCGAGCGCGTGGGCGCCGGAGCCGGCCCGCGGCGGGGTCCGGTCGGCGAGCTGCTCGGCGACCCGGTGCAGTTCGGCGATGGTGTCCGAGTAGGCCTGGTGGGTCTGGAGGGCGGTGGTCTTGCCGGTGAGGGCGGCCCGCCGGACGGCGGCGATGCCGTCGAGGTCGCCGCGCAGGCTCGCCGGGGTGTCGTCCTCGGCGCGCAGGTCCTCGACCTGCCGGTCGACGCGGGCGCTGCGGTCCTCGTCGGGCGCCTTGGACTTGTCACGCCCCGACGCGATGTAGGAGGTGACGTCGTCGCGCTCGTCCGCGAGGGAGTTCGCGAGGGCGAGGGCGTCCTGGGTGCGGGAGGCCAGCGTCACCAGGTCCTGGGAGTCGCTGACGTCCTGGGAGGCGGTGAGCAGGGAGGGAGCGCCGGCTCCCGCGACGGCGGCGGCCACCACGGCGACCGCGACAACGAGCCGGGTGCGCACATGGGTGGGGCGGCCGCTGCCCACGGGTGTCTGCTGGGCGGTCCCCGTGGGGGCCGTCTGCCTGCCTGTGCGCCGAGGCCGCTTCATCTGCACCGGTGCTCGCATTCCTGAACTCGTCTACCCAAGGGCCCGGGTGGCGTCCCGTCGTGTCCGGTGCCCGGCAGGGCCCGGCCATATCAGTGCCAAGTGGTGCGTACACCCGGTTCGTACGGTTCCCGACCCTCCCAGCGCCGGTGGGCAGTGGTCGCGCATCACCTGACCCGCCACCCGAAGGAGTGAACATCGGAGGGGAGTTGGTGGGCAAGTTCCTCCGGCGTGTGCGAGTCGGTCCGGCGGCACGCCGGTTGGACGCGCGCGGCTGGCTTTGGCAGTATTCGCCACCACGCCTTCCCGGAGTGCCCCATTCCAGCCTAAACCAGACGGCTGACCTGCGGGGTCGCGTCAATTCGGCGGTGGTTGCCAGCCTTTCGCGCATCCTGTGAAGGCTTCGTGCAGACTGGCCGAATGCGAACGGATCTCGTTTCGGAACCCGGCGACGCGCACCGACCCAACGAGGACTTCGCCGGTGTCGGACTACCCGCCTCCGGGCAGGGAGGTTGCCTGGTCGTCCTCGACGGAGTGACTCCGCCGCAGGGTGAGACGGGCTGTCTGCATTCCGTCCCCTGGTTCACCGCGCGACTGGGCGGCGCACTGACCGAACTGACCCTTTCCGCCGGAGATCTGACACTCCCGGAGATTCTGTCGCGGGCGATCGCCCGGACCGCCGAGGCCCACGCCCACACCTGTGACCTTTCTCACCCGCGCACCCCCCAGGCCACCGTGGCCCTGGCCCGCTGGTCCGTCGACACCGTCGAGTACCTGGTGCTGTCCGACGCCGCCCTGCTGCTGCAGGGCCCGGACGGCACGGTCACCCCGGTCCTCGACGACCGGCTGGCCCGGCTCCCGAGCTCCGCGCTCGCCACCGACACCTCGGTGGACGCCATCCTGCGCAACAGGGAGGGCGGCTTCTTCACGGCCGCAGCCGATCCCTCGGTGGCGGCCCGCGCGGTCGTCGGCACGCTGCCCCGCCGCCGGGTGCGGGCGCTCGCCGCGCTGACGGACGGCGCGAGCCGCTGGACGGAGAAGTTCCGCGAGGGCGACTGGCAGGTGCTGTTCGAACTGGTCGCCAAGGAGGGCGCCCGGTCGTTGGTGGAGCGGGTGCGGGAGCTGGAGAGGGCGGACCGCGAGGCTCGGGCGTTCCTGCGGCGCGGCAAGACGCACGACGACGCCACGGTGGTGTACGCGGAGCTGTGAGCGCCCGCCGGCCCGCCTGCGCACCGCCTGCGCACCGCCTGCCGGGCGGCTCTACTTCTCCATGACGCCGTTCAACCGGTTCAGCAGCCGGGCCAGTTCCGCGACCTCCCGGCGGTCCCAGTGGGCGAGCTGGCGGACGTAACGGGCGCGGCGCGCCTCGCGGACCTTGCCGACCCGGCGGCGCCCCTCGTCGGTGAGGGTGACGAGCCAGGCGCGGCCGTCGGCCGGGTCCGGTTCGCGGGCGATCAGGCCCAGCTCCTCCAGGGCGCGCAACTGCCGGGACATCGTGGCCTTGCCGACCCCGATGTAGGCGGCAAGTTCCGTGGCGCGCCGGCCGCCGCACTCGTCCAGGCGGATGAGCAGGCCGTACGCGGAGGACTCCAGGTCGGGATGGACCTCGCGGGCCATCTCTCCCTGGTTGGCCCGGGCCCGCCTGAGCAGCACGGTCAACTCCCGTTCCAGATCCAGGAACTCCTGGTCTGCACCATTGGGCGTCGTCTCGCGGGCGCCGCGATGTGCGTCGCCGTTTCCGTCCTCGTGCACGTCAGCACCCCTGCTCGGTTTCGCGGTCCTGAAAGTTTCCGTCAAAAGTCGTCATTGCCGCAGCTCCGTCAGTATTTCGCAGGGCTAGACCAACGGCGGTGTCCGGGCCCTCTTCCCACCCCTTTGTCTACGTGCGTAGCTTCATCAGCAGGCAAGAAAATGGCATGCCCACGCCAGTGCGGCATCCGGTACACGGTCACGGTCACGTTCTCCCCACCCCACTTCCCGGAGGCACGTCATGCCCGTGCACAGACCCGGCTCCATCCGCCCGCGTCCCCTCGCCGTCCTGATCACGGCCCTGCTCGCGGCGCTCTCCCTCACCCTCCCCCTCACCTCCGCCCACGCCGCGACGACGCCCACCCGCGGCTCCGCCTACATGGGCATGGGCGTCCTCGCGCACGACGGCCGGCACCGCACCTCCACCTCCGGTGACGTCACCCAGACCGAGGGCGTGGACGTCTCCGGCTACCAGGGCAACGTCGCCTGGTCGACCCTCTGGAACAGCGGGGTGCGCTGGGCGTACACGAAGGCCACGGAAGGCACGTACTACACGAACGCGTACTTCACCCAGCAGTACAACGGCTCGTACAACGTGGGCATGATCCGCGGCGCCTACCACTTCGCGACCCCGGACACCACCAGCGGCGCCACCCAGGCGAGCTACTTCGTCAACCACGGCGGCGGCTGGTCCAGGGACGGCAAGACGCTGCCCGGCGCGCTCGACATCGAGTGGAACCCGTACGGCGCCGAGTGCTACGGCAAGTCGGCGAGCGCGATGGTCGGCTGGATCGCCGACTTCCTGAACACCTACAAGTCCCTCACCGGCCGGGACGCGGTGATCTACACGGCGACCAGCTGGTGGAGCGACTGCACCGGCAACTACGGCGGCTTCGCGGCGAACAACCCGCTGTGGATCGCCCGCTACGCCCCGGCCCCGGGCACGCTGCCGGCCGGCTGGTCGTACTACACGATGTGGCAGTACACCTCCTCCGGACCGACGGTCGGCGACCACGACAAGTTCAACGGAGCCCTCGACCGGGTGCAGGCCCTGGCCAACGGCTGACGCTCCCCCGGTGCCCCCTGCCCGGCTCGGGCAGGGGGCACCGCGCTGCGTTGGTGCTCCGCGCCGCCCGGGATCATGCTGGTCAGGAGAGCCTGCCGAACAAGGGCGGATGAGCGGCGATGGAGCGACAGGAGCGACAGTCGACGTACACGGCCACGGCCACCATCGACGAGCAGGGCGTTCTCACGGGCTGGAGCGACGGCGCCGAGCAGCTGCTCGGCTACGACGCGCCGGCTGTCCTCGGCCGGCCCGCGACCACGCTCCTCGCCACCGACGGCTCGGCGGTGCGCCGGGTCCTCGCCGGCCGGGAACGCTGGAACGGCACGGTGCCGCTCCGGCACCGCGACGGCCGGCGGCTGGAGCTGCACGTGCTCGCCCACCGGAGGACCTCGGACCGCGGCGCCACCGACTGGCTCGTGGTGAGCGCGGTGACCGCCCGGGCGCAGCCGCCCCGGGGCGAGCCGCTGGAGGAGTGGACCTTCCTGCAGTCCCCCTTCCCCCTGGCCATCTTCGACGCCGATCTGCGGCTGGTCCGTGCCAACCGCCGGATGGAGCACACCCTCGCGCTGCCCGAGGCCGCGATGCGCGGACTGCGGCTGGTGCACATCGTGCCCGGCGCCACGAGCGAGGAGGCCGTCCGATCGATGCGGCTCGCGCTGCAGACCGGCCGGCCGCAGGACGCCCGGTTCGGCGCGGACCCCGGCCGCGGCGCCGTGCTCACCCCGCTGAAGGACGCCGGCGGCCAGGTGCGCGCCGTCTGCCTGTCCACGCAGGCGCCCGCCCAGGACTCCGGCGCCGGGCAGCACCCGCCGGCCGAGCACGACACGCCGTTCGCCCCGGCCACCGAACAGGCCCGCGCGGCGCAGGAACTGGGCGAGGTCACGGTCCCCCGGCTCGCCGACGTGATAGCGGTCGACCTGCTCGACTCCCCGCGCGAGGCCGGCGCGGAACCCGTGCCGCGGTCCGGTCAGCTCGTCCTGCGCCGCGCCGCCCTGCGCGCCGTTCCGAACAGCATCCCGCCCGGCCACGGCTCCGGCGTCGGCGAGGCGGTCGTCTGCCCGGCGGGCTCGCCGCCGACCCAGTGCCTGGCGGCGGGCCGGCCGCTGCTGTACGACACGGCGGACCCGCGCGTCGCCGCCTGGGCGGCGACGGACCCGGGCGCGGCCTGGCTGCACGTGTCCGGGGCGCGGTCCCTGCTGGCAATGCCGCTGGTCGCCCAGGACAGCACGCTCGGGGTCGCGCTGTTCGGCCGGTGCCCGGGCCGGGAGCCGTTCGGCCCGGAGGATCTGCGGCTGGCCGACGAGTTCGCGGGAAAGGCGGCCGGCGGCATCCGGCAGGCCCACACCGGTGCGCGCGCTCGCACCACGACGATGGCGCTGCAGCAGAGCCTGCTCCCGCACACGCTGCCCGAGCAGGCGGCCCTGGAGATCGCCACCCGCTATCTGCCCGCCGCGACCCGGGCCGGGGTGGGCGGCGACTGGTTCGACGTGATCCCGCTGTCCGGGGCGCGGGTGGCTCTCGTGGTGGGCGACGTGGTGGGCCACGGCATCCGCGCCTCGGCCACCATGGGCCGGCTGCGCACCGCCGTACGCACCCTGGCCGACGTCGATCTGCCGGCCGACGAGCTGCTCACCCACCTCGACGATCTGGTGCTGCGGCTGGCCGCCGACGAGGGCAGCACGGACCCGACCGCGGAGACCGCCGGCGGCATCGGCACCACCTGTCTGTACGCCGTCTACGACCCGGTCACCCGCCGGTGCACGGTGGCCCGGGCCGGCCATCCGCCGCCCGCCGTGGTCACGCCGGAGGGCGCCGTGCGCTTCCTGGACGTGCCCGCGGGGCCACCGCTCGGGCTCGGCGGGCTGCCGTTCGAGGCCATCGAGACCGAACTGCCCGAGGGCAGCCTGCTCGCCCTGTACACCGACGGGCTGTTCGAGGCCCGCGACCACGACATCGACGAGGCGCTGGACAAGATGTTCGCCGCACTGGTCCGGCCCGCCGGGTCGCTGGACGCCGTCTGCGACCACGTGCTCACCGAGCTGCTGACCCACCGCCCGGACGACGACATCGCCCTGCTCGTCGCCCGCACCCGGGTGCTGCACGAGGACCGGGTGGCCGTCTGGGAGCTGGAGGACGACCCCGAAGACGTCGCCCGCGCCCGCCACCTCGCCTGCGGCCAGCTGTCCGCGTGGGGCCTGGCCGAGGCCGCGTTCCCCACCGAGCTGATGGTCAGCGAGCTGGTCACCAATGCCATCCGGTACGGCCGGCCGCCCATCCGGCTCCGGCTGATCCACCAGGACTCGACGCTGATCAGCGAGGTGTACGACGCCAGCGGCACCACCCCGCACATGCGGCGTGCCCGGATCTTCGACGAGGGAGGCCGGGGCCTGCTGCTGGTCGCCCAGCTGGCCGACCGCTGGGGCACCCGGCACGACCGGGTCGGCAAGACGGTGTGGGCGGAGCAGTCGCTGACCGCGGCCACCGGATGAGTCAGCCGCCGCCACCGTTGCCGCCACGGCCGCCCTGACCACTGGTCTCGCAGCCGGTGCCGAGGCAGATCCCGCCGTTCCCGCCCCGCCCGCCGTCGCCGCCGTCGCCGGTGCCCGCCGCGTCGCCGCCGTTGCCGCCGTTGCCGCCGTTGCCGCCGTTGGCGCTGCCCGCGCAGACACCGACGCAGATGCCGCCGGTGCCGCCCTTGCCGCCGCTTCGGCCCGGTGCACCGTCGGTGCCGTTGCCGCCGTTGGCGCTGCCGTTGCACAGACCGGCGCAGATCCCGCCGTCGTGTCCGGCGGTGCCGTTGACGGTGCCGTCGCAGTTGCCCGCGCAGATCGTGTCGCCGATGCGGACGCTGCCGTTGCCCACGTGGACGCTGCTCAGGTGGGGAGGGATGCTGCCGGATCCACCGGCGGCCGAACCGGTGTCGGCCGTCGCGGCCGGGGCCGTCGCGCCGCCGGTGAGCACCACGGTCGTGACGGCGAGGCCGATTCCGAATTTCCAGGAGCGCCTGCGCATGGGTTTTCCCTTTCCATAAAAGCCTGGGTTTCCCGGGTCATTCTCAAGGTGATTCCCAGGGGGAATTCGCCGGAGTGTTCCGCGGATCATTGGTCCGCAAGTCCGGCCCAGTCGCCGTTCAGGATCCGCTGCTCCCATGTGCCGATCTCCTTCTCGGAGATCCTGTATTTCTTGGCCACCTCGGCCTTCGTCGCCCGGCCGGTCAGTACGGTGAGCGCGATCCGGGCCCGGTCCGTGGGGGAGAGTTCGGACTTCGGCCTGTCGGGCAGGTCGTGCGGGGAGAGGCAGCCGGGCTTGCCGGGTTCGCCGGGCCGGCCGGGCTGACCGGGTGCACCGCCCTGGCCGCCCTGGCCCCCCTGGCCGCCCTGGCCCCCCTGGCCGCCCTGGCCGCCCTGGCCGCAGTGCGCGGAGGGGTGGGCCGGGGCCGTGTGGCCACGGGGGGCCGGGGAGCCGGTGGGGGCCGTGTGGGTGGCTGCCTGGGCGCCGCACGCGGTGGCGGTGAGGAGAGCCACGGAGGCCGCCGCGAGAAGGAGGGGGCGCCGGGAGGGGCTGGTGAACATGGGGGCCTCGTTTCGGTTCGGGATGAGGGTTCGGGGTGCGGGCGCTGTGGCCCGGTCAGGTGTGGGGGCCGGGCGGCCCCCACACCCGTCGACGACAGCGGGAGAAGGTCAGAAGAAGCTGCTGCCGCCGGCTCCGCCGGACCCGCCGAGGCCACCGAAGACGCCGGAGCCGCCCTTGCCGCCCTTGCCGCCGTCGCCGCCCTGGAAGACGCTGTTGCCGCCCTTCCCGCCGTTGCCGCCCTTGCCGCCGACAAGGACGCCGTCGCCACCGCCGCCACCGCCACCGGCGTTGCCGCCGGAGAAGATGCCGAAGCCGCCGTCGCCGCCGTCACCGCCCTTGCCGCCGATCACGCCCTCACCGCCGCCACCACCGCCACCACCGCCACCACCGGCGATGACGCCGTCGCCGCCCTTGCCGCCCTTGCCGCCGTCGCCACCGGTGCCGAGGACGCTGCCGCCGCCGGATCCACCGGCGCCACCGCCGCCGCCGACCAGGCCGTCCCCGCCGGCGCCGCCGTCGCCGCCCTTGCCACCGCCGTGGACGAAGGCCACGGCCGACGTGGGCACCGGGGCCGCCATCGCGCCGGCCGCGGGCAGTAGAACGCCTCCGGTCACCAGGGCCGCAGAGGCGGCGACGGTCGCGAGACGCAGGCAGCGGCGCTTCGGACGGGCGTCGGTGCGGGTACGCGTGATACGAGTCATGAGCTTTCTCCGATTGCTGTGAGGATTTCCCAGGCTGGATTACCTGAGCGGATTACCTGAGCGAAATACCCGGGAGGACCGTCCGGCAGAATCTCCGGGATTTCCGTCCTCCGGACCGCCTCACGTCGCTTCCGGTGAGGCCGTGCTCCAAGTAAGGCCGAACGGGAAATCGGGGTCACGTTCCGAGGACTCGGGACTTGACGCGCTCACAGGCGTCGGGTAAAGCCCGCGTAAGCGGCGGGGGTCAGTCGAGGAAGGGCCGGGCCCAGGCGGGCGGCTCCGGCGGCGGCACGCGGTCCACCACCGTCGGCGTACGGACGGGCGGGGCGGCGCCCGTGACCGCCTCGCGCAGGGCCGCGACGAACTCCAGACAGCTCCCGTGACGGTCGTCCGGGGCCTTGGCCAGCGCCTTCCTCAGCACGTCGTCGGCGGCCCGCGGGATGCCCGGCCGCTCCTCGCTGAGCGCAGGCGGCGGGTCGTACTGATGGGCCCAGAGCAGCTCCAGGTGGTCCTCCCGCCGGAAGGGCGGGGCACCCGCGAGCATCTCGTGGACCACGCAGGCCAGGCTGTACAGGTCGGCCCTTCCGTCCACCGGGCGCCCGGCGATCCGCTCGGGCGCCACGTAGTCCAGGGTGCCGACGAACTCGCCCGCGCTGGTGAACCCGGTGAGCGACAGCGACTTCTTCGCGAGCCCGAAGTCGGTGAGGTAGACGTGCTCGGGGTGGTCGCTGTCGACGCCCTTGGCGACCAGCACGTTTCCCGGCTTGACGTCGCGGTGCACCAGGTCCTGGGCGTGGGCCGCGTCCAGGGCGGAGGCCAACTGGGCCGCGATGCGCAGGGCGGTCGGCACCGGCAGCGGGCCCTCGCGGTCGAGCAGGGCGCGCAGGTCCTGGCCGTGCACGAAGCACATGGCGATGTAGAGGACGCCCTCGAACTCCCCGGCCTCGAAGACGGGCACGATGTTGGGGTGGTCGATGGCGGCGGCGATCCGGGACTCCTGGGCGAAACGGCGGCGGAAGGCTTCGTTGCGCGTGTACTCCGGTGCGAGCAGCTTGAGGGCGACCGTCCGGCCGAGGCGCAGGTCCTTGGCGCAGTAGACGACGGCCATGCCGCCCCGGCCGAGTTCGCGCTCCACCCGGTAGCCCGCGATCTCGGCCCCGATCACGCCGGAGGGGCTGCTGGGGGGCCAACTCACGCCTGAATTCTACCGAGTCATTGCGTTATGGGCATGTGGCGAGGGTCCGATGCGGGCACGGCGGAGGCCCGGGCCTCCCTCACGGGACCCGGGCCTCGCCTCTCCCGCGGCGTCCGTCACGCCGCCACGGGAACCTCCGGCGCCGCGCCGCTCGTCGCGGGCGCGAGCGCCAGTTCCAGGACCTGGCGGACGTCGGTCACGGTGTGGACGTCGAGCTTGTCCAGCACCTCCGCAGGGACGTCGTCCAGGTCGGGCTCGTTGCGCTTGGGGATGATCACGGTCGTCACCCCGGCGCGTTGGGCGGCGAGCAGCTTCTGCTTCACACCGCCGATGGGCAGCACCCGGCCGGTCAGCGAGACCTCTCCGGTCATGGCCACGTCCGTGCGGACCAGACGGCCGGACAGGAGCGAGGCGAGGGCCGTCGTCATCGTGATGCCCGCGCTCGGGCCGTCCTTGGGAACCGCGCCCGCCGGGAAGTGGATGTGCACGCCCCGGTCCTTCAAGTCACCGACCGGCAGTTCCAGTGCGGCGCCGTGACTGCGCAGGAAGCTCAGCGCGATCTGCGCCGACTCCTTCATCACGTCACCGAGCTGACCGGTCAGGGTCAGACCCGCCGCGCCCGTCTCCGGGTCGGCCAGCGACGCCTCGACGAAGAGCACGTCGCCGCCCGCGCCGGTGACCGCGAGGCCGGTCGCCACACCCGGGACGGCCGTACGGCGCTCGGCCGGGTCCTGTGCGGACTCGGGCACGTGGTGCGGGCGCCCGATCAGGCCGCGCAGCTCGTCCTGCGTCACCGTGAACGGCAGCTCCCGCTCGCCGAGTTCGTGCTGCGCCGCGATCTTGCGCAGCAGGCGTGCGATGGAGCGCTCCAGGGTCCGGACGCCCGCCTCGCGGGTGTACTCGCCCGCGAGCCTGCGCAACGCGCCCTCGTCGATCGTGACCTCGTCCGCGCCGATCCCGGCCCGCTCCAGCTGGCGCGGGAGCAGGTGGTCACGGGCGATGACGACCTTCTCGTCCTCGGTGTAGCCGTCCAGGCGGACGATCTCCATCCGGTCGGCGAGCGCCTCCGGGATGGCTTCCAGGACGTTGGCGGTGGCCAGGAAGACCACGTCGGACAGGTCGAGTTCGACTTCCAGGTAGTGGTCCCGGAAGGTGTGGTTCTGCGCCGGGTCGAGGACTTCGAGCAGGGCCGCGGCCGGGTCGCCGCGGAAGTCGGAGCCCACCTTGTCGATCTCGTCGAGCAGGACCACCGGGTTCATCGACCCGGCCTCCTTGACGGCCCGCACGATCCGGCCGGGCAGCGCGCCGACGTACGTACGGCGGTGGCCGCGGATCTCGGCCTCGTCACGGACGCCGCCGAGGGCGACGCGGACGAACTTCCGGCCCATGGCGTGGGCGACGGACTCGCCGAGCGAGGTCTTGCCGACGCCGGGCGGGCCCACGAGTGCCAGCACGGCACCGCCGCGCCGGCCGCCGATGACGCCCAGGCCGCGTTCGCTGCGCCGCTTGCGAACGGCCAGGTACTCGGTGATGCGCGCCTTCACGTCGTCCAGACCGGCGTGCTCGGCGTCCAGGATCTCCTTGGCGCCCTGGATGTCGTACGCGTCCTCGGTCCGTTCGTTCCAGGGCATCTCCAGGACGGTGTCCAGCCAGGTGCGGATCCAGGAGCCCTCCGGGGCCTGGTCGCTGGACCGCTCCAGCTTGTCGACCTCCTTGAGCGCGGCCTCGCGGACCTTCTCCGGCAGGTCCGCGGCCTCGACGCGGGCGCGGTAGTCGTCGGACTCCTCGCCGTCCTTCTCGCCGTTCAGCTCGCGCAGTTCCTTGCGGACGGCCTCCAGCTGGCGGCGCAGCAGGAACTCGCGCTGCTGCCTGTCGACGCCCTCCTGGACGTCCTTGGCGATGGTCTCGGCCACCTCCTGCTCGGCGAGGTGGTCGCGGAGCGCCTGCGTGGCGAGCTTCAGCCGGGCCACCGGGTCGGCGGTCTCCAGCAGTTCGACCTTCTGCTCGGTGGTCAGGAACGGCGAGTAGCCGGAGTTGTCGGCGAGCGCGGAGACGTCGTCGATGGCCTGGACGCGGTCCACGACCTGCCAGGCGCCGCGCTTCTTCAGCCACTCGGTGGCAAGCGCCTTGTACTCCTTGACGAGTTCGGCGACCTGACCGGGCAGCGGCTCCGGCAGGGTCTCCTCGATGCGCGCGCCCTCCACCCACAGGGCCGCGCCGGGGCCGGTGGTGCCGGCGCCGATCCGCACCCGGCTCCGGCCGCGGATCAGAGCCCCCGGGTCGCCGTCGGCCAGCCGGCCGACCTGTTCGACCGTGCCCAGCACACCGGTCTTCGCGTACGTGCCGTCGATCCGGGGCACCAGCAGCACCTTGGGCTTGCCCGGTTCCGACCGGGCGGCGGCCTGCGCGGCCTCCACCGCGGCCCGCACCTCGGCATCGCTCAGGTCCAGCGGAACCACCATGCCGGGCAGCACGACCTCGTCGTCGAGCGGCAGCACGGGCAGGACGAGCGTGAACGCCGGTGACTCAGCAGCCATGATCTCCCCTTCGGCAGTCAAGTTGAGCTGTACCGACTCAACTGCCGGAGATGGACGGGTGTTCCCTCCGCCTGTTCGCTGTGAGCGATCAGACGCGTCCAACGGAATGCATGGAAAGGAGCGTTGCGGGGGCCGCGTACGCAGCCACGCCGGTGAGCCGCCCGCCGGGACGGCCCGGCGCCTCTATCGGGGCGCCTGCGCCCACCGGCGCACGAAGGGCCGGCTCGCCACCCCTGTCGTCAGCGCGATCAGGTGACCCCAGTTCGTCATCGGGTCCTCGAAGGCGATCAGGTCGGTCACGAGCTCGCCGGCCGTCAGGGCGAGGAGGGGCCAGCCGAGCCAGGGGGGCAGCAGGCCGCACAGAGCGCCGATGCTGGCGGCGACGCCGAAGCTGATGCCGTAGTCGAGGCGGTGCAGCGAGGTGGCCGGCAGATGGCCGACCAGGACGGCCAGGCCCACGGGGATCTCCGTGGCGAGGGTGGCCAGGACGTGCCCGGCGAGGAAGACGCAGGCGGCTCTCGCGCCGCCTATCCGCCGCTCCAGCGCGGTGAGGACCAGCACGAACGCGAGCGCGTACGGCGACAGGACCCCGCCGGCGATCCACAGCGCGCTCGCCAGCAGCACCACGGCGGGCGACCGCAGCAGGTGGGCCACGTCCGTGCTGGAGTCCTGGTAGAAGGCGTGCACCAGGGCCGGGTCGGCGAGGGCGGCCACCACGGAGGTGACCGCCAGGAGGGCCGTGTAGGCGAAGGTGAACGGGGTGCCGACGGGGGTGGGCAGCAGGCGCCACACCCGCGGGAAAGGGAGCCGGAGCGGTACGGCCGGGGACGCCTCGGACGGGGCGGCGGACCGGGGAACGGGAGCCGGGGCGTCCCGCTGGCGCGGCATGCCGTCCAGGAGACGCGCGAGCGCGGGGAGCGGGAGGGCGGTGGTGCCGTCCGGGACGGGCACGTCCGTCAGGGGCGGGGACGCGGCCGTCGCAGGGCCCGTCGCGGTCCGTTCCACGTTCGTGGCACTCCTTCCGTCCGGCCCAACACTTCGCGGTCCGCGGGCCACTGTCTATGACCGACGCCACGCGAGAGCCGATTCACAGCAACCTCCTACGTTTCGGCGGCGTCCGCGCCTCACCCCCCTTCGGCCGCACATCAGTGCGGCACCCGTAATTCCCGTGTCGGCCACGGTGTGTTCGAGCAGGATGGAGGCATGACTGCCGTGTACGACTCCCCCGTGGTCCTCGACCGGCGCGACGGCCCGTACGGCGAGGTGGTGCTGCGCCGGCACGGAGCGCTGCTGCAGATCATCGCCAACGGCTGCTTCCTCATGGACACCTCCGACGGCCGCTCCGAGCGGCGGCTGGTCGACGCCGCATACGAGGCGCTGGACGACCGCCCGGAGCCGAACGTGCTGATCGGAGGGCTGGGTGTGGGTTTCTCGCTCGCGCACGCCGCGGCGGATCCGCGGTGGGGGCGGATCACCGTCGTCGAGCGGGAGCCCGCCGTCATCGACTGGCACCGCGACGGGCCGCTGACCGAGGTGTCCGCCGGCGCGCTGCGCGATCCGCGCACCGAGATCGTGCAGGACGATCTGGTGGCGTTCGTCAATGAGACATCCGACACGTTCGACGCGCTCTGCCTGGACATCGACAACGGCCCCGGCTGGACCGTCACCGACGACAACCACACCCTCTATTCACCGGCCGGTCTCACCTCCTGCACAAGAGCGCTGAACCCGGGTGGAGTACTCGCCGTATGGTCCGCCGAGCCCTCTCCGGAATTTGAAGGAACCTTGCGGAATGCCGGGTTCCATCAGGTGCGTACCGAAGAGGTGTCCGTTGCCCGGGGCGTTCCGGACGCCGTCCACATCGCTGTCCGACCTGGATAGCGACAGCGCGGTGGATCCCCGTAATGTGCTGCCGTGACGCACGGATCATTCAAGCGTCAATCGCAGACATGGGATCACCCCACTGGTTCCGGAAAGCAACAAGCAGGGGCGGGCGATGGAGCAGACACACACCTCCCAGAGCGGCGCGGCGACGACCACCCCGGGCGCACAGCGCCGGGTGCTGGTCGTCGAGGACGACCCCACGATCGTCGACGCCATCGCGGCCCGGCTCCGTGCTGAGGGATTTCTCGTACAGACGGCGTCCGACGGCCCGGCCGCGGTCGACACGGCCGAGGCCTGGCAGCCCGATCTGCTGATCCTCGACATCATGCTGCCGGGCTTCGACGGCCTCGAGGTCTGCCGGCGGGTGCAGGCGCAGCGCCCGGTGCCGGTGCTGATGCTGACCGCGCGGGACGACGAGACGGACATGCTGGTCGGTCTCGGGGTCGGCGCCGACGACTACATGACCAAGCCGTTCTCGATGCGGGAGCTGGCGGCACGCGTGCACGTGCTGCTGCGCCGCGTGGAGCGGGCGGCCCTCGCCGCCGCCACCCCGCGCTCCGGCATCCTGCGGCTCGGCGAGCTGGAGATCGACCACGCGCAGCGCAGGGTGCGGGTGAAGTCCGAGGACGTCCATCTGACGCCCACCGAGTTCGACCTGCTGGTGTGCCTGGCGAACACACCGCGCGCGGTGCTCTCCCGGGAGCAGCTGCTGGCCGAGGTGTGGGACTGGGCGGACGCCTCCGGCACCCGCACGGTCGACAGTCACATCAAGGCGCTGCGCCGGAAGATCGGCGCCGAGCGGATCCGCACCGTGCACGGCGTCGGCTACGCGCTGGAGACGCCCACCCCATGAGCGGTGACGGGCGCCAGGCCGCACGGAGGAGCCCCGGGACCCTCACCGAGGACAATCCCTGGGGCGGCGTACGCCCGTTCTCGATCAAGACCAAGCTGGGCGCGCTGGTCGTCATCGCGGTGCTGATCACCACCGGGCTGTCGATCGTCGCGGTGCACACCAAGACCGAGCTGCGCTTCATCACGGTCTTCTCGATGATCGCCACGCTGCTGATCACGCAGTTCGTGGCGCACTCGCTGACCATGCCGCTGGACGAGATGAACACGGTGGCGCGGTCCATCTCGGAGGGCGACTACACCCGCCGGGTGAGCGAGGGCCGCCGCGACGAGCTGGGCGACCTGGCCCGCACGATCAACGCCATGGCGGACGAGCTGGAGGCCCAGGACCGCCAGCGCAAGGAACTCGTGGCAAATGTCTCCCATGAGCTGCGCACCCCCATCGCCGGGCTGCGCGCGGTGCTGGAGAACATCGTCGACGGCGTCACCGAGGCCGACCCCGAGACCATGCGGACGGCCCTGAAGCAGACCGAGCGGCTCGGCCGGCTGGTGGAGACCCTGCTGGACCTGTCCCGGCTCGACAACGGCGTCGTACCGCTGAAGATGCGCCGCTTCGAGGTGTGGCCGTACCTCTCCGGCGTGCTGAAGGAGGCCAACATGGTGGCCTCGGCGCGCGCGGGCATCGCCTCCGGCTCCGGCAGCCACACCCGCACCGACGTCCATCTGCACCTCGACGTCTCACCGCCGGAGCTGACCGCGCACGCGGATCCCGAGCGCATCCACCAGGTCGTGGCCAACCTGATCGACAACGCGGTCAAGCACAGCCCGCCGCACGGCCGGGTCACGGTGAAGGCGCGGCGCGGGCCGCGGCCGGAGTCGCTGGAGCTGGAGGTCCTGGACGAGGGCCCGGGCATCCCCCGGTCGGAGTGGCACCGGGTGTTCGAGCGGTTCAACCGGGGCGCCGTGACCCGGCCGCACGGCCCGGGCAGCGACGGCGGTACGGGGCTCGGTCTGGCGATCGCCCGCTGGGCGGTGGACCTGCACGGTGGCCGGATCGGCGTGGCCGAATCCGAGCGCGGCTGCCGGATCATCGTCACCCTTCCGGGACTTCCCTCCGCCTCAGGTTGACGTAAGGTTCGAACCGGAAGCACAAGATCCACGACCGTCCGCGCCGCAGTGGCGCAGCTGGACACGTGTGATCAGCGGCGGGCCCGCGCGACCGGTCGAACAGGCAAGCGCCGGGCCGGGGCGAATGCACCCTCTCATCTGCGGAACCACGCTTGTTTCCCGCCATATCAAGCCCTGAAACAAGATTTCTCGTGTGACTTACGCGACGATGACCTTGCCCGACCTGACCTTCACCCTTGGGGAGGCGTAGCCTTTATTCCCGCTGTCCATCACCTTGTGAAGCGGAAGAGGGCGGTTGCCGCCGTGTCGCCACAGTCCCCCAGTAACCCGAGTGTCTCCACCGACGACCAAGCCGGGAAGAACCCCGCAGCCGCGTTCGGTCCGAACGAGTGGCTCGTCGACGAGATCTATCAGCAGTACCTCCAGGACCCGAATTCGGTAGACCGCGCCTGGTGGGACTTCTTCGCCGATTACAAGCCGGGGGCCCCTGCCACGCCGGCTCCGGCGGGTACTGCGGCCACGGGGGCCGCAGAGACCCCGCGGGCCCAGGCCGCTCCCGCACCGGTTCCCGCGGCCCCGGAGCCCGCCGCAGCCCCTGCTCCGGCCCCCGCGGCGCAGGCCGCGGCCCCCGCCCCGGCCAGGCCGGCGACGCCCGCACAGGCGCCGGCCCAGCCGAAGCCCGGTGCAGGCACCGGCTCCACTGGAGCGGCTGACGCCGCGCGATCGTCCGCCGCCAAGGCACCCGAGGTCCCCGACGGCCCGGAGCTGATCACGCTGCGCGGCCCGGCCGCCGCCGTCGCGAAGAACATGAACGCCTCGCTGGAGCTGCCGACCGCCACCTCGGTCCGCGCGGTCCCGGTGAAGCTGCTGTTCGACAACCGGATCGTCATCAACAACCACCTCAAGCGCGCCCGGGGCGGGAAGATCTCCTTCACCCACCTCATCGGGTACGCGATGGTGCAGGCCATCAAGGCCATGCCGTCGATGAACTGGTCGTACGGCGAGAAGGACGGCAAGCCGACCCTCGTCAAGCCGCCGCACGTCAACCTGGGCCTCGCCATCGACCTGGTGAAGCCCAACGGTGACCGCCAGCTCGTCGTGGCCGCCATCAAGAAGGCCGAGACGCTGAACTTCTTCGAGTTCTGGCAGGCCTACGAGGACATCGTCCGCCGCGCCCGCGACGGCAAGCTGACGATGGACGACTTCACCGGTGTCACGGTCTCCCTGACCAACCCGGGCGGCCTCGGCACCGTGCACTCCGTGCCGCGCCTGATGCCCGGCCAGTCCGTGATCATGGGCGTCGGCTCCATGGACTACCCGGCGGAGTTCCAGGGCACCAGCCAGGACACCCTGAACAAGCTCGGCATCTCGAAGGTCATGACGCTCACGTCGACCTACGACCACCGGGTGATCCAGGGCGCCGCCTCCGGCGAGTTCCTGCGCCAGGTCTCCAACCTGCTGCTGGGCGAGAACGGCTTCTACGACGCCATCTTCGAGGCCCTGCGGATCCCCTACGAGCCGGTCCGCTGGCTGCGGGACATCGACGCCAGCCACGACGACGACGTCACCAAGGCCGCCCGCGTCTTCGAGCTGATCCACTCCTACCGGGTGCGCGGCCACGTCATGGCCGACACCGACCCGCTGGAGTACAAGCAGCGCAAGCACCCCGACCTGGACATCGTCGAGCACGGCCTCACCCTGTGGGACCTGGAGCGCGAGTTCGCCGTCGGCGGCTTCGCCGGCAAGTCGATGATGAAGCTGCGCGACATCCTCGGCGTGCTGCGCGACTCGTACTGCCGCACCACCGGCATCGAGTTCATGCACATCCAGGACCCCAAGCAGCGCAAGTGGATCCAGGACCGCGTGGAGCGCCCGCACTCCAAGATGGAGCGCGAGGAGCAACTGCGGATCCTGCGCCGGCTGAACGCGGCGGAGGCCTTCGAGACCTTCCTGCAGACGAAGTACGTCGGCCAGAAGCGCTTCTCCCTCGAGGGCGGCGAGTCCGTCATCCCGCTGCTCGACGCGGTCATCGACTCCGCGGCCGAGTCGCGGCTCGACGAGGTCGTCATCGGCATGGCCCACCGCGGCCGCCTGAACGTCCTCGCCAACATCGTCGGCAAGTCCTACGCGCAGATCTTCCGCGAGTTCGAGGGCAACCTCGACCCGAAGTCGATGCACGGCTCGGGCGACGTGAAGTACCACCTGGGCGCCGAGGGCACCTTCACCGGCCTGGACGGCGAGCAGATCAAGGTCTCCCTGGTCGCGAACCCCTCCCACCTGGAGGCCGTCGACCCCGTCCTCGAGGGTGTCTCCCGCGCCAAGCAGGACATCATCAACAAGGGCGGCACGGACTTCACCGTCCTGCCGGTGGCGATCCACGGCGACGCGGCCTTCGCGGGCCAGGGCGTGGTGGCCGAGACCCTGAACATGTCGCAGCTGCGCGGCTACCGCACCGGCGGCACGGTCCACATCGTCATCAACAACCAGGTCGGCTTCACCGCGGCCCCCGAGTCCTCGCGTTCCTCCATGTACGCGACGGACGTGGCGCGCATGATCGAGGCCCCGATCTTCCACGTCAACGGCGACGACCCCGAGGCCGTCGTCCGCGTCGCGCGGCTCGCCTTCGAGTTCCGTCAGGCGTTCAACAAGGACGTGGTGATCGACCTCATCTGCTACCGCCGCCGCGGTCACAACGAGTCCGACAACCCGGCCTTCACCCAGCCGCTGATGTACGACCTGATCGACAAGAAGCGCTCGGTGCGCAAGCTCTACACCGAGTCGCTGATCGGTCGCGGCGACATCACCCTGGAAGAGGCCGAGCAGGCGCTCCAGGACTACCAGGGCCAGCTGGAGAAGGTCTTCACCGAGGTCCGCGAGGCCACCTCGCAGCCGGCCACCGGTGACGTCCAGGCACCGCAGGACGGCTTCCCGGTCGTGGTCCCGACCGCGGTCTCCGCCGAGGTCGTCAAGCGGATCGCCGAGTCCCAGGTCAACATCCCCGACGGCATCAGCGTCCACCCGCGTCTGCAGCCGCAGCTGCAGCGCCGTGCGGCGATGGTCGAGGACGGCACCATCGACTGGGGCATGGGCGAGACCCTGGCCATCGGCTCCCTGCTGCTGGAGGGCACCCCGGTCCGGCTCGCCGGCCAGGACTCCCAGCGCGGCACCTTCGGCCAGCGCCATGCGGTGCTGATCGACCGGGAGACCGGCGAGGAGTACACCCCGCTGCAGTACCTGTCCGACGACCAGGCCCGCCTGAACGTCTACAACTCCCTGCTCTCCGAGTACGCGGCCATGGGCTTCGAGTACGGCTACTCGCTGGCCCGCCCGGACGCGCTCGTGATGTGGGAGGCGCAGTTCGGCGACTTCACCAACGGCGCGCAGACGGTCGTCGACGAGTTCATCTCCTCCGCCGAGCAGAAGTGGGGCCAGACCAGCGGCGTGGTCCTGCTCCTCCCGCACGGCTACGAGGGCCAGGGCCCGGACCACTCCTCGGCCCGCCCGGAGCGGTTCCTCCAGCTCTGCGCCCAGAACAACATGACGGTCGCGATGCCGACGCTGCCGTCGAACTACTTCCACCTCCTGCGGTGGCAGGTGCACAACCCGCACCACAAGCCGCTGATCGTCTTCACCCCGAAGTCGATGCTGCGTCTGAAGGCCGCGGCCTCGAAGGCGGAGGAGTTCACGAGCGGGGAGTTCCGCCCGGTCATCGGCGACAACTCCGTCGACCCGGCCGCCGTCCGCAAGGTCGTCTTCTGCGCCGGCAAGGTCTACTACGACCTGGAGGCCGAGCGCCGGAAGCGCGGCGTGACGGACACCGCGATCATCCGCATCGAGCGGCTGTACCCGCTGCCGGGTGCCGAGCTCCAGGCGGAGATCAAGAAGTACCCGAACGCCGAGAAGTACCTGTGGGCGCAGGAGGAGCCGGCGAACCAGGGCGCCTGGCCGTTCATCGCGCTCAACCTGATCGACCACCTGGACCTGGCGGTCGGCGCGGACGTCCCGCACGGCGAGCGCCTGCGGCGCATCTCGCGCCCGCACTCGTCGTCGCCGGCGGTGGGCTCCGCCAAGCGGCACCAGGCCGAGCAGGAGCAGCTCGTGCGCGAGGTTTTCGAGGCGTAGGCCCCGGAGACGAAGGGCCCGGTACCGAGTTTCTCGCTCGGTACCGGGCCCTTCGGCCGGTCGGGGGCGGGTGCGCGGGTGGCCGTGCGCGGGCGCGGGCGCGACTACTACTCGTCGTCCTCGTCGTCGAGCCGGGCGAGCCAGGTGGCCAGCCGCTCTACGGGCACCTCGAAGTCGGGGTTCAGATCGACGAACGTGCGCAGCTGTTCGGCCAGCCACTCAAAGCTGACCTCCTCCTCGCCGCGCCGCTTCTCCAACTCCTCGATACCGCGGTCGGTGAAGTACATGGGGTGCGTCTCCTGCGTGAACATGCCGGTGGTGGCTACAGGACAGCGTATGCAATGTTCCGGGGTCGACCGCCACAGCCCTTCCCCGGTGGACTGCCACGGGATCTGTGCGGGGCCTGGCGGGTCGCCGCCGGGCGCGGGTCGCGGCGGCCGGTCGGGCAGTTTCCGGCGCCCCCGAGGGGCGCCCGCAGCACCGTCCGCCGCCCGCGCCGCGCACACCGTCACCCACGCCCGTGCACCCCCTCGTACGCCAGCCCCAGCACCCCGTGCGCCAGCAGCAGCACCCCTGCCGCCACCCACCCTCCGCTCCGCCGCCAGATCCCCCACACGGTCACCGGCAGCCCCACCCCGACCTGCGCCATCCCGAGCCATCGGGCCCGTGGATCCCCCGAGCCCGGCACCCACACCCGGAACCCCGTGCAGCCGCTGTCCTTCTCCCCGGCCTCCGGCTCCCGCTCCGGCTCCGCTCGCACCGCCTCCCGCCACCCGGCCCCCTGGACCCACCGCACCCCGCCCGGCGCGTCCGCCACGGCGTGCAGCAGCCGGTCGGCGCTCTCCCCCGGCGCCAGGCCCGCCGGCAGTTCGACCCCCGCGCGCGTGAGGACGGCGATCAGCCCCCGCAGCCGTGTCCGCCCGTCCGCCTCGGAGTCCGGCGTCGTCAGACCCTCCAAGGCCTGTACGTCCAGTACGGGATCCAGGCCCAGCCGCACCGCGAAGGTGTGCATCGCCTCGTGTTCCCCAGCCGGCGTGCCGTTGGCCAGCCAGACGTAACCCACAGGACGGCGGAAGCCGGACGCGAGGGTGTAACCGACCCGGTCGGCGTCCCACCACAGCGCCAGCACGGGCCATGACGATCCGACGGCGAGCGCGGAGGCCCACCCGGTGAGCACGCGGTCGACGGGCTCGCTCCCGGCACCGCCTGTGCGCCATGGACCGCCTTCCGGTACCAGTACGCTCCACCGCCCGCCCGCGTGTGTGAGCGCCATCCGCTCGCGCAGCAGCGGCGCGAGCAGGCCGACGGATTCCGGTTCGGCCCGGCAGAGCAGCAGCGCACCGCTGGCGGAGGCGGCATGGGAGCCGCGGTGGAACGCACGCGTCGACATGGAAACACGCTAGGCATCCCGTCACGATCACGCCCGGTATGAGCCGTACGCGCTCACGCGAAAGAGTGCCTTGACTTCCGGAGCCCACGATATATCGTGTTTCTCGGAAGACGCGATATGGCGTGTCCCGTGTCCGTGCCCGGCCGAGGAGGTCCCCATGCCCGAGTGGTCCGTCAGCGAGCCCCGGAAGTTCACCTTCGACACCCGCGTGAGCGACGTCCAGGTGCGCATCGTCAACGGAACGGTCAACGTGGTGGGCACGGACGAGGGTTCCGCGCGCCTGGAGATCTCGGAGATCGAGGGCCCGCCCCTGGTGGTCACCCAACTGGGTGACACCCTCACGGTGGCCTACGAGGACCTGCCCTGGAAGGGCTTCCTGAAATGGCTCGACCGCAAGGGCTGGCGGCGCAGCGCGGTCGTCTCCCTGGCGGTGCCCGGCGACACCCGGGTGGAGGTGGGCGTGGTCGGCGCCGCCGCCGTCGTCTCCGGTATCCGCGGCCCCGCCGTGGTCAAGGGGGTCACCGGCGACACGACCCTGGTCGGCGTCTCGGGCCCGGTGCGCGCGGACACCGTGTCCGGGAACCTGGAGGCCCAGGCCGTCACCGGCGACCTGCGGTTCAACTCGGTCTCGGGGGACCTGACGGTCGTCGAGGGCTCCGGCCGCTCCGTGCGCGCCGACTCCGTCAGCGGGTCCATGATCGTCGACCTGGATCCGGAGGGGCCGACGGACGTCACCCTGACCAGCGTCTCCGGCGAGATCGCCATCCGCCTGCCGCACCCGGCGGACGCCGAGGTGGAGGCGAACACCGCGAGCGGCACGATCTCCAACGCCTTCGACGGGCTGCGGGTGCACGGCCAGTGGGGCGCCCACAAGATCACCGGCCGCCTCGGCGCGGGCACGGGCAGACTGAAGGCGACCACGGTCTCCGGCTCGATCGCCCTGCTGCGCCGACCGCCGCGCGAGGACGAGCCGGACACCCCGTGGGACGCCGAGTCCTTCGGTCCCTCCGGCTCGTCCGGGTCCCCGCAGCACCCCGGCACCGGACCCGGCGCCGGCGCCCCGCCCGCCCCGGGGGAGAATTCCGTCTCCGGCCGGGGCACCGGTGGAACCGGCACCGACGCCCCGGCCGACGGCACGACCGACAAGAAGGTGCTCTGACATGCCCCCCGTCTTCGCCCACGGGCGCCTGCGCCTGTACCTGCTCAAGCTGCTCGACGAGGCCCCACGCCACGGCTACGAGGTGATCAGACTCCTCGAGGAGCGCTTCCAGGGGCTGTACGCCCCGTCGGCGGGCACGGTCTACCCCCGGCTGGCCAAGCTGGAGGCCGAGGGCCTTGTCAGGCACACCACCGAGGGTGGCCGCAAGGTGTACGCCATCACGGACGCGGGCCGCGCCGAACTGGCCGACCGGAGCGGCGAGTTGGCCGATCTGGAACTGGAGATCCGCGAGTCGGTCGCCGAACTTGCCGCCGAGATCCGGGCCGACGTGCGCGGCGCGGCCGGCGATCTGCGCCGCGAGATGCGCGCCGCGGCGTCCGAGGCCCGCCGGGCCAGGTCCGGCGCGCCGGGTGCCCTCGGGGAGCACGGCGACCTCACCGACAAGGAGGCCTGGAAGTCCGCCAAGGAGGAGATGCGCCGGGTCAAGCAGGAGTGGAAGGAGCAGGCCCGCCGCGCCAAGGACGAGAGCCGCCGGGCCCGAGAGGAGGCCCAGCGAGCCCGCCGCCAGGCCCAGGAGGCGCAGGCGCGGGCGCGGGCCCAGGCGCAGGAGGAGATGCAGCGCATCGCCCGCCAGGTGCAGGACCGCGTCCAGGACCACTTCGCCCAGGGCGACTGGCCCACGGGCCTGCGCGAGGGCCTGTCGGAGCTGGCCAAGGAGCTGGGCGACTTCGGCAAGTACTGGGGCTCCCCCCGCACCTCGGGGGAACCGGCGCCGAAGCACACCGGCTCCGTGTCGGACCCGCACGACGTCGCACCGGGCCCGTGCTTCCCGGCCGAGGACTTCCCGGCGGAGTACGAACCCTCCTGGGCGCACGCCGACTTCACCGGCGACCCGGCCCGCGACCTGGACCGCCTGTTGGACCGCTTCCGCGACGACATCCGCGACGCGGCCCGCGACCACGGGGTCACCCCGGACCAACTCCGCGACGCCCGGCGCCATCTGTCGACGGCCGCGGCCCGCATCGCCGCCCTCCTGCGCACGCCGAACGCCGACCGGGGGGCCTGACGGAGGGCCCGGGACGCGGTTCACCGACCTGACAAGCCGAGTGCGGAAAGGGCGGGCCGGGACACCCGGCCCGTCCGGCGCCCCGGCCGGAGTCAGGAGTTGGTGAGCACGATCTTTCCGAACTGCTCGCCGGACGCGAGGCGTTCGAAGCCCTCGCGGGCCCGGTCCAGCGGCAGTTCCTCGTCGATGACGGGCCGGACACCGGTCGCCGCGCAGAAGGAGAGCAGGTCCTCCAGCTCGTCCTTGGTGCCCATGGTGGAACCGACGACCTTCAGCTCGAGGAAGAAGATCCGGGTCAGCTCGGCGTGGGAGGGCCGGTCGCCGCTGGTGGCACCGGAGATGACGAGCGTACCGCCGGGCCGCAGCGACTTCACCGAGTGGGACCAGGTGGCGGCGCCCACGGTCTCGATGACCGCGTCCACCCGCTGCGGCAGCCGTGCTCCGGGCTCCACCGCCTCCACGGCTCCCAGCTCGACGGCCCGCTTCCGCTTGGCCTCGTCGCGGCTGGTGGCGAGGACGCGCAGGCCCGCCGCCTTGCCGAGCACGATCGCGGCCGTGGCGACACCGCCGCCCGCGCCCTGCACGAGCACCGAGTCCCCGGGCCGTACCCCGGCGTTGGTGAACAGCATCCGGTAGGCCGTCAGCCAGGCCGTCGGCAGACAGGCGGCCTCGGCGAAGGACAGCTCCTTGGGCTTGGGCAGCACGTTCCAGGTCGGCACGGCGACCTGCTCGGCGAAGGTGCCCTGGTAGCGCTCGGTCAGGATGGAGCGCGGCTCGTTCGGGCCGACGCCGTGGCCGGTCTGGCCGATGACGGAGTGCAGGACGACCTCGTTGCCGTCCTCGTCGACGCCGGCGGCGTCACAGCCGAGGATCATCGGAAGCCGGTCCTCCGGCAGACCGACGCCCTTGAGGGACCAGAGGTCGTGGTGGTTGAGGGAGGCGGCGCGCACATCGATCGTGCTCCAGCCGGGCCGTGCCTCGGGGGCCGGACGCTCCCCCAACTCCAGGCCGGTGAGCGGCTGGTCGCGGTCGATTCGGGCGGCGTAGACAGCGAACATGCAGCCGACGATAGGTGGGCTGATCAGCCAACGGAACCACACGGCCCTGTGACACATGCCCTCTTGCGCAAGGGCACCCATGCGGCGCAGCCCCGGCGGCGACCCGAAGGGCACTCCCTGAGGACCCGGGACTTCACGGGCACGTCCTCGCCCCTGGGGCCACCCACCGCCTCGGCGCACCTCCTCGACACCCGATGCGGTGCGCGCGGGCGGCAGAGAAATGGCCCCGCCTCGGCAGGCGGGGCCATGCAGCGCGACGTCAGCGACGAGCGACGCCCTCGGCCCGCGCAGCGGCCGCCACCGCGGCCGTCACCGCCGGAGCGACCCGCTCGTCGAACGGCGAGGGGATCACGTAGTCGGCGGCGAGGTCGTCGCCGACCACCGCGGCCAGCGCCTCGGCGGCGGCGATCTTCATCCCCTCGGTGATCCGAGTGGCCCGCACCTGCAGCGCACCGGCGAAGATGCCCGGGAACGCCAGCACGTTGTTGATCTGGTTCGGGAAGTCGGACCGCCCGGTCGCGACGACCGCCGCGTACTTGTGGGCGACGTCCGGGTGCACCTCGGGGTTCGGGTTGGCCATCGCGAACACGAAGGCGCCCTCGGCCATGGAGGCGACGGCCTCCTCGGCGACCGTGCCGCCGGAGACGCCGATGAAGACGTCGGCGCCCGCGAGGGCGTCCTCCAGCGAGCCGGTGATGCCGGCCTTGTTGGTGAACCCGGCGAGCTCCCGCTTGACCGGGGTGAGGTCCTCCCGGCCGGCCGAGACGACGCCCTTGCGGTCCGCCACCGCCACGTCCCCGATGCCGGCCTCGACCAGCATCTTGGCAATGGCGACACCGGCCGCGCCGGCGCCCGAGATGACCGCCCGCAGCTGACCGATGTCCCGACCGCTGAGCCGCGCCGCGTTCCGCAGCGCCGCGAGCGTCACGACGGCCGTGCCGTGCTGGTCGTCGTGGAAGACCGGGATGTCCAGGCGCTCCTGCAGCCGGCGCTCGATCTCGAAGCACCGGGGCGCCGAGATGTCCTCCAGGTTCACCCCGCCGAAGGACGGGGCGAGCCGGACGACGGTCTCGACGATGTCGTCCACGTCGGTGCAGTCGAGCGCGATCGGCACCGCGTCGACGCCGCCGAACTGCTTGAACAGAATCGCCTTGCCCTCCATCACCGGGAGGGATGCCTCGGGACCGATGTCCCCGAGTCCGAGCACGGCCGTACCGTCGGTCACGACGGCGACCACCGACGACTTCCACGTGTAGTCGTTGACCAGCTCCGGCTGCTGCGCGATCGCGGTGCACACGCGAGCGACGCCGGGCGTGTACGCGAGGGAAAGGTCGTCCTTGTCGCGGACCGGCACGGTGGCCTGCACGGCCATCTTGCCGCCGCGGTGCAGCGCGAACACCGGATCGAAGGAATCGAGGGGCTCCGCCCCGCCGTCCTGATCCGCTTTGCTGTCGCTGCGAGGATTGACGATCTCCGCTGCCACTTCGTTGTACCCCTTAGGTGTGCATGGTTTGAGGGTCGACCACTCCTGGTGAGGGGTGGGCGGGCACCGCGTACCGCCCGATTGCTGATACGTACGGGCCGTACGCGACGGGCGCGCCGCACACGCGCCCTGAGCCCCGGATGAGGGGTGTAAAGAACCTTCTTACCGGACGGACGGCGCCCACGACGAGTCCATTAGGTGCAAGGTCACATCACGGCACCAGAAAGCCACACGGAGATGACGCGCGGCTGACGACCGCGCCAAGCACCCGGAGACACCGGTATGCGGACACAGGCGCTGACCACATCGTGAGATGCGCCGAAGATTTTCCGGCCGGAAGGCTGGAGTACCGCAGATGGTTCGGTGGTGAACGACCAAGGATGTACCGACCTGATGCGGTTCGGGGGTGACCCGTTATCCGATTTTGACATGGCGACGCCCCTGCACGGCGTAGTCCGAATGGCAAGATGCCGTAAACCCACGAGGTCGCGACACCCGAAGGTGTGTGTTCTCGCCGACCCATCGCACGTCTTCCCATCCGCCGGAGGAACCACGATGACCGCAAACTCCACCCCTCGTACGACCGCCGCACGCTCTCGTCTGGCAGCGGCCGGTGCGATCGCGGTCGCGGGCGCCCTGCTGCTCACCGGCTGCGGTGACCAGACCAAGGACAACAGCAAGGGCTCCGGCGGCGCCTCCACGGCCGCCGCTCCGCTGGCCGACAAGCTCCCCAAGGAGATCCGGGACAAGGGCAGGATCGAGGTCGGCTCGGACATCGCGTACGCACCGGTGGAGTTCAAGGACTCCTCCGGCAAGGCCGTCGGCCTGGACCCGGACCTCGCCGCGGCCATGGGCAAGCAGCTCGGCGTGAAGCTGGAGTTCCAGAACGGCACGTTCGACGCCCTGCTCACCGGTCTGCGCTCCGGCCGCTACGACATCGCGATGTCGGCGATGACGGACAACAAGAACCGCCAGGAGGGTGTCGACCCCGACACGGGCAAGAAGGTCGGCGAGGGCGTCGACTTCGTCGACTACCTGACCGCCGGTGTCTCGATATACACCCGCAAGGGCGACACCCAGGGCATCACCGGCTGGTCGGACCTGTGCGGCAAGAAGATCGCCGTCGAGCGCGGCACCGTCTCGGAGGACCTGGCCAAGCAGGAGGCCAAGAAGTGTCCGAGCGGCAAGAAGCTCACCATCGAGCCGTTCGACGACGACCAGCAGTCCCAGACCCGGCTGCGCTCGGGCGGCGTGGACGCGGCCTCCTCCGACTTCCCGGTCGCCGCGTACGCGGTGAAGACCTCCGGCGGCGGCAAGGACTTCCAGATCGTGGGCCAGCAGGTCGAGGCGGCCCCGTACGGCATCGCCGTGGGGAAGTCGGACACCCAGCTGCGCGACGCGCTGCAGGCCGCGATGAACGCGATCATCAAGAACGGCGAGTACGCGAAGATCCTCCAGAAGTGGGGCGCCCAGGACGGCGCCGTCAAGGAGTCCGTGATCAACGGCGGCAAGTGACCCGCGGCAGCGGCCACTGAGAGGCAACACCCGTGACTGACATGGAGAAGACGGCCGGGCAGGAGAGCGCTCCCCCGGCCGGCGGCCCGGAGGCCATCAAGGCGATCCCGGTCCGGCACTACGGGCGATACGTTTCCGCCCTCATAGCCATCGCGATCCTCGTCGCGATCATCTACGCGTTCGGCCAAGGCAAGATCAACTGGCACGCGGTGCCGGACTACTTCTTCGACCACCGGATCATGACCGGTGTCTCCAAGACGCTCCTGCTGACGGTCCTGTCGATGCTGATCGGCATCGTCGGCGGCATCGTCCTCGCCGTCATGCGGCTGTCGAAGAACCCGGTGACCTCGTCGATCGCGTGGTTCTACATCTGGTTCTTCCGCGGCACCCCGGTCCTGGTCCAGCTGTTCCTCTGGTTCAACCTGGGCCTGGTCTTCGAGTACATCAACCTGATGCCGTTCTACAAGGACTACTGGTCGAACTTCATGACGCCGCTGCTGACGGCGCTGCTCGGCCTGGGGCTGAACGAGGCGGCGTACATGGCGGAGATCTGCCGGGCGGGCCTGCTCGCGGTGGACGAGGGCCAGACCGAGGCGGCCCACGCGCTCGGCATGAGCCACGGCAAGACCCTGCGCCGGGTGATCATCCCGCAGGCGATGCGCGTGATCGTGCCGCCGACGGGCAACGAGGTCATCAACATGCTGAAGACGACCTCGCTCGTGGCGGCCGTCCAGTATCCCGAGCTGTTCCGCTACGCCCAGGACATCGGCCAGAACTCCGGCGCCCCGGTGGAGATGTACTTCCTGGCCGCCGCCTGGTACCTGATCATGACGTCCGTCCTGAGCGTCGGCCAGTACTACATCGAGCGGTACTACGCCCGCGGTTCCAGCCGCAGCCTGCCGCCCACGCCGTGGCAGAAGGTACGGGCCAACATGTTCTCCCTGGGCCGCCCGAAGGGAGGCATGGCATGACCGAGCAGAAGCCGATGGTCAGGGCCGAGGGCGTGCACAAGTCCTTCGGCCAGGTCGAGGTCCTCAAGGGCATCGACCTGGAGGTCAAGCCGGGCGAGGTGTTCTGCCTGATCGGTCCCTCCGGCTCCGGCAAGTCGACCTTCCTGCGGTGCATCAACCACCTCGAGAAGATCAACGCCGGCCGGCTGTACGTCGACGGCGAACTGGTCGGCTACCGCCAGCAGGGCGACAAGCTGTACGAGCTGCGCGACCGCGAGGTCGCCATGAAGCGCCGGGACATCGGCATGGTCTTCCAGCGCTTCAACCTGTTCCCGCACATGACGGCGCTGGAGAACGTCATGGAGGCGCCGGTGCAGGTCAAGGGCCGAAGCAAGGCAGATGCGCGCGAGCGGGCGATGAGCCTGCTGGAGCGCGTGGGCCTGGCCGACCGGGCCGGGCACTACCCCTCGCAGCTCTCCGGCGGCCAGCAGCAGCGGGTGGCGATCGCCCGGGCGCTCGCGATGGACCCGAAGCTGATGCTGTTCGACGAGCCGACCTCGGCCCTCGACCCGGAGCTGGTCGGTGACGTCCTCGACGTCATGCGGGACCTCGCCGAGTCCGGCATGACGATGGTCGTCGTCACCCACGAGATGGGCTTCGCCCGCGAGGTGGGCGACAGCCTGGTGTTCATGGACGAGGGCGTGGTCGTCGAGTCGGGCCGTCCCCGCGACGTCCTGACGAACCCGCAGCACGAGCGGACGCAGTCCTTCCTGTCCAAGGTGCTGTAGGCACACGGATCACCTGGACGAGGGGAGGTACGGAGATCCCGTGCCGCCCCTCTTCGGGTGCCCCCGCTACGGCAGCAGCTGGGGCTCGAGCGCCAGTGTCCGCAACTGCGCCCCGTGAGCGGGAACGTCTTGAGCACCGGGCCCTGCGAGCCGTTGCCCAGGAAGCCCGTCCAGTCACGGACGATCAGCATGCTGCCGTCCTTGCGCACCGGCCGTGCCTCCAGTACGGCGCCGTAGTACGACGGCTGCACGGCCTTCTGGGCGGGCGTGAGCCAGATCGACAGCAGGCCGCCCGGCACCTTCTCGTTCGTGCACCGCAGCACCGGCGGTGTCACGTTGCCGATGTGGCAGGGGTCCTTGTGGAGGTCGACTCCCTTGGCCTTCACCGCCTTCGCCGGTATCACGCCCACGGAGACGTACCCCACTCCGTCCTTCCGGGCGAACGCGTAGTCCCCGTCGCACCCGCTTCCGCGCCCCGCGTCACCCCTCCCCCTTTCCGCCGGTCCACCGGCTACGGACCGTCTCACCCGTACCAGTGCGGTGGGAGCCCCGCGTGGACGCAGAAGAGGCGGTACGAATTTCTCTCGCACCGCCTCCGTCCATCGGGCCTTTGCCGTACCCGGGCTACTTGAGGGCGAGGAGCAGGGTGTCCGAGGGCGAGCACCACACCGGCCGGGCCTCGGCGAAGCCCTGTGCCAGCAGCGTGCGCGCATGCCAGGCCGGCGACGGCATCTCGCCGTCGGCGTGCTCGCCGTAGATCTCGAAGCGGCGGGCGGTGGGTTCGGCGAGGACCGGGTCCTCGGCCGCGGCCCGCCACCATGCGGCCCAGTCGAGGGCGCCCTCCCGCTTGGCCTGTTCCATGCGCGCGTGGCGCTGGGCGCGCTCCGCCGCGTTGATCCGGGGCGTGCTGTCGTCGATCATGTGGTCCGCGTTCATGAAGACACCGCCGTCGCGGACCAGCTCCGCGACCTGACCGTAGAGGGTCGCGAGGGGTTCGCTGTGGAGCCAGTGCAGGGCCGTGGCGGTCAGGACGGCGTCGTACGAGTCGTACGGCAGCCGCTGCGCCCAGCCGGGGTCCTTGAGGTCGGCGGTGACGAAGGAGACGCGCTCGTCGCCCTCGAAGGTGCCGCGCGCGACGGCGAGCAGGGCCGGGTCGAGGTCGACGCCGGTGCTCGTGGCCTGCGGGAAGCGCCCGAGCAGTCGCGCGGTGATGCTGCCGGTGCCGCAGGCGAGGTCGAGGACGCGGGGAGCCGTGCCCACCAGTGCCTCGACCATGTCGAGCATGATGCGGAAGCGTTCCTCGCGGTCCGGCATGTACCACTCCTGCTGCCGGTCCCAGCTCTCCTGCCACGCGGCCCACTCGGTGCCCGTGGTCGTCGTCATGAAGCCCGTCCCCCTTGTCTGCGTAATACCCTGGTAGCACGACCGGCTATTACCGACCGCAGACACGACCATAAAGCGCCCTCATAAGGACTACAAGTGGAACTGGCCTATTACTCGGATTACGCCGTCCGTCTCGTCAACAGCGAGGAACCGGCCCGGGGCAAGGACTCGCTGACCTCGGTCGAGGCCGTCCGCGACCTCTTCGGGGCCAACGCGTCGGCGGCCCGCCGCGCCACCGACGCCGACGTCACCCGCTTCCGCTCGGTGAGGGCGCGGCTCCGCGCGGTCTTCGAGGCGGCCGACAAGGGCGACGAGACCCTCGCGGTCGACCTGCTGAACTCCCTGCTGCTGGAGTTCCCGGTGTCGCCGCAGATCTCCGGCCACGACCACCGGGACGAGGACGGCCGCCCGCTGTGGCACATGCACCTGGCCGACCATCCGTCGAACGCGACCGCCGGCTACGCCGCGATCGCCGCGATGGGCCTGGCCTTCCACCTCACCGAGTACGGCGTGGACCGGCTCGGCCTGTGCGAGGCCGCCCCCTGCCGCAACGCCTACCTGGACACGTCCACCAACCGCTCCCGGCGCTACTGCTCCGACCGCTGCGCCACCCGCGCCAACGTGGCCGCCTACCGGGCCCGCAAGCGCCTGGAGGCCGACCGGTCCGGCAACAGCGGTCTCGCCGCGGAGAGCGCCCAGCGCACCAGCGCGAGCGGCGAGCGCTGACCGGCCGGCAGCGGCCGGTACCGCAGGCGCGCCCGCCCGAGGACCAGTTCGTCGGGCACGACCCCGTAGTCCGTGCTGTCCCCGCCCGCGTAGGGGTTGTCCCCGAGCACCCACCAACCGCCGTCGCGCCGCTCCACGGCGCGCTTGACGACGAGCAGGTCCTGCTGGAACGGATGACACAGGACGACGACGTCCCCCGGCCTGACCGGGGCCCCGTACTGCACCAGCAGCCGGTCCCCGTGAAGGAGCGTGGGCACCATGGACGGGCCCGTCACCTCGGCCAGTCCGAACGGCGCAACGGCTCTCCCCCGCTCCGTCTCCTGCGACAGCTCCGGCATGGCCGGCACCTCCCCGGTCCGTTCCTCCACAGTCCCAGTCTGACCCTGGACTTTTGTCCTAAGCCCTAGGGGGCACCCGAGAAATAGCCTTCCGCAGGGAGTAATGTCGCACCTGAGAAGACGATCACGAGGAAGGAATGCTCCATGCTTTCCCGCCTGTTTGCCCCCAAGGTCAAGGTCAGCGCCCACTGCGACCTGCCCTGCGGCGTGTACGACCCGGCCCAGGCCCGCATCGAGGCGGAGTCGGTGAAGGCCATCCAGGAGAAGATGGCCGGCAACGACGACCCCCACTACCAGGCGCGCGCCACCGTCATCAAGGAGCAGCGCGCAGAGCTGGCCAAGCACCACGTCTCCGTCCTCTGGAGCGACTACTTCAAGGCCCCGCACTTCGAGAAGTACCCGGAGCTGCACCAGCTGGTCAACGACACCCTGAAGGCCCTCTCGGCCGCCAAGGCGTCCACCGACCCGGCGACGGGCCAGAAGGCTCTGGACCACATCGCCCAGATCGACAAGATCTTCTGGGAGACCAAGAAGGCTTGATCTCCGATCATGCCGTTTGACCTGGGCTTTCCTTGATCGCCTGGTCTTCCGGTCCGCACCCGGTCCGCAGGCCGCCGCGAACGGCGGCATGACGGTCCGGGTGCGGTCTTCTTCGCCCGGCCACAGATGGGCGTAGATCCGCAGCGTGATGACGGCGGAGGCGTGGCCGAGGACGAGCCGGACCCGCTTGACGTTCTGCCGAGGACCGTTGCCAGAGGTCGCGAAGACAGAGGTGGCGGAGGCGGGAGCAGGCCGGCTGCTCGCGGCCTGCTCGGTGGTGAGCTGGCGATGGCCGGGGTACCGCCGTGCTGCTGGCGCGCGCCCGCCATCGGCACCGCACGGTTCTGGAGGACCGGCGGTGGCTGCTGGAGCGCGAACGGGAGGCCGCCGCCCGCCCGGCGGTGGCAGCCGAGCGTGCCCGCCTCGCCCGCGAGTTGCACGACATCGTCAGCCACAAGGTCAGCCTGATGGTCGTCCAGGCGACCGCCGCCCGCGAGGTACCGGCCGTCCTGCCGGACGCGGCCGAGGCCGCACCGGAGGCCGTCGAGGGTGCCGGACGTGACGCGATGACCGAACTGCGGCAGGCGGCAAGCCGCCGCGGGCGCCCAGGCCGCCGACCAGCGCGGCGGCGGGCAGGGTGGTCGGCAGCTCGGCAGGGGAGAAACAACGGCATGCCGAAGACGGCGCAGTGCGGTGTGCGTTCCTCTGCGCAATCGTTCCGTCCCGCGCTGTCGGTGCCCTGTGCCAAGCTGTGGACGTGACCCTGGAGGACCTCAGACGGCTGCGGCGCGTGCGCGACCGCATGGACCGTGAGTACGCCGAGCCGCTCGACATGACCGAGCTGGCCCGCGGCGCCCACATGTCCCCGGGCCACTTCCAGCGCAGCTTCCGCAAGGCCTTCGGGGAGACGCCGTACAGCTACCTCATGACCCGCAGGATCGAGCGGGCCAAGGCGCTGCTGCGGCGGGGGGACCTCACGGTCACCGAGGTCTGCCTGGCCGTGGGCTGTACGTCGCTCGGTTCCTTCAGCTCCCGCTTCACCGAGTTGGTCGGGGAGACGCCGAGCGCCTACCGGGCCCGCGACCACCAGGAGGGCGCGGTGATCCCGTCCTGCGTGGCCCGGACGTTCACGCGGCCCCGCCGCAGACCCTGCTGAGCCGCCCGCACCCGCCGTCGGCGGCTGCGCCGGTCCCGCCGACTCGCGCGCGCACCGGCGCGGATGGGCCTAGCGTGAGGCCATGGACGTGAAACTCAAGCAGTGCTTCATCGCGGTGGACGACCACGACAAGGCGCTCGCCTTCTACCGTGACGTGCTCGGCCTGGAGGTCCGCAACGACGTGGGCTTCGAGGGCATGCGGTGGGTGACGCTGGGCTCGCCGCTCCAGCCGGACGTCGAGATCGTGCTGGAGCCGCCCGGCGCGAACCCGGACGCCTCCCCCGCCGACCGGCAGGCGCTCGCGGAGCTGCTGGCCAAGGGCATGCTGAGGGGTGTCATCTTCACCACCGAGGACTGCGACGCGCTCTTCGAGCGGGTGCGGGAGTCCGGCGCCGATGTGCTCCAGGAGCCGACGGACCAGCCGTACGGGGTACGCGACTGCGCCTTCCGGGACCCGGCGGGCAACCAGCTGCGCTTCCTCCAGCGGCCCGCGGAGTGAAACGCCGGGAGGTCCGGGGGAGTTCACGGGCGCACGCCGAGTCGTGAGCCCCCCTCACCGGTCACCCCCAGGGCTCCACGTCCACCACGGCGTCCGCAGGCACCGGCCCGTACACGTGCGGGAACTCCTCCCCGCCGGGCTCCATGGCCTCGTACTTCACCCGTGCGCCGACCAGGGCCGGGTCCACGACCAGCACGACCAGTTCGTCCGGGCCGTCGTAGTCGCCGTAGAGGAACGCGGCGACGCGCGGGAGCTGTTCGCGGGTGGAGAAGTGGATGAAACCCTCCTCCTGGAGGGTGCGGCCACGGGTCGACATCTCATAGGCGCCGCGCTCGCGGGCCGCCTCCCACAGGGAGCGCTCGGTGACGTGGAAGATACGGGGCAGTTTCGGCATGCGGCCACGCTACGGCCCTGCCGGTCCGCGCGTCTCCTCATGCGTCGCCGACGTCGTCGGCGACGTCCATGATCGGCCGGATCACCACAGGGTACTCGTTCGCGCCCTCGGGGCCGGGACAGCGGGTGACGCGTTCGGCGATCTCGGTGACCCGGTCCAGGCTCGCGCAGTCCACCACCCAGTAACCCGCCGGCAGCGGGTCGGTCTCGCCGTACGGGTCGTCGGTGATCACGGTCGCGCCGCCCTTTCCTCGCGCCACCAGCCGGGTCCGGGCGGGCTCGGCCAGCCCCTGTGCGGCCACCAGTTCCCCGGACGCGTCGAGCTCGTCGTTGATCGCGCTCATGTACAGGTACATGGCCTTGAGTCGCGCCTCCGTCCAGGCAGGAGCGTGCTCGGTGGGCCGGCCGGCCATCGCGTCGTACTCCGCCTGCGTCGCGTGCACCGTCACCAGGTACTTCATGGCCCCCTCCTTCGACCTGGGACCGCCCCGGCTCAGGGTGTTCCGGCCGCGGGGTCACCGGGGCGCGGGCGCCCGGTCCCGTCCTCGGGAGCATGCGGCTCGGCGGGCTTTCCGTGGGCCGCGCAGTCGGGGTTGCGACAGGGGCCGGGCCTCCACACCGGTACCCAGGCGCCCAGCGTCTTGCGCCGCCCGACGACCGTGTCGACGGGCCATCCGCAGACGGGACAGACGTGGTCCTGGCTGTCCATGTCCTCAGGGTAGGGCGGGCCGGGACTCAGCGCTTCCTGCGGTACGTCCGCACCAGCCCGCCGTTGCCGAAGGCGCGCACCGAGTCCGGGGTGAACTCCTTGTCCGGCCTCCCGCACCGACGAAGACCCCGGGCCCCTCACGACCGCCGACAAAGGCCCCGGGTTCCTCCCAGCCCCCGCACCAGCAGACGCCCCGGGCTCCGTCCGGTTCCCCGCACCCGCAGAGGCACCGGCCCCCCTGCCACCCGCGCCGGGCTCAGTTGCTGCGGCGGGTCACGAACTCGGCGAGTGCCAGCAGGCCGTCCGCCGCCTCGGGAACGGGGACCGCGCGGGACAGCTCGTGCACGGCGCGCGCCATCCGGTCGGCCGCCTCGGCCTGTGCCCAGTCCCGGCCGCCCGCCCGCTCCACCGCCCGTGCCGTGCGCGCGATGCCCTCGTCGTCACCGGAGACGTACGGCTTGCCGTACAGCTCGGCGAGTTCGGCCGCCGCCCCGGTACCGGAGACGAGGGCCGCCACCACCGGCAGCGACTTCTTGCGGGCCGCGAGATCGGCGCCGGCCGGCTTCCCGGTGTGCCCTGGGTCGCCCCATATGCCGATGACGTCGTCGATCAGCTGGAAGGCGAGCCCGGCCTGACGGCCGAAGCCGTCCAGCGCCGCCACCTCGTGGCCACCGGCGCCCGCGTACAGCGCGCCGAGGGCGCAGGCGCAGCCCAGCAGGGCACCGGTCTTCGCCTCGGCCATGGCGAGCACCTCGTCGAGGGTGACCTCGTCCGGCGCGCGGTGCTCCAGGTCCGTGTCGGTGTGCTGTCCGGCGCACAGCTGCACGACACAGTCCGCGAGCCGTGCCGCGGCCGGCCCGGAGGCGGGGTGCTGGTCCTCGGCGAGCAGCCGCAGGGCCAGCGCCTGGAGGGCGTCACCGGCGAGTATCGCGTCGGTGACGCCGAACACGGTCCAGGCGGTGGGCCGGTGCCGGCGGGAGGTGTCCCGGTCCATCACGTCGTCGTGCAACAGCGTGAAGTTGTGGACCAGTTCGACCGCCACCGCCGCCCGGACCGCCGCCGTACGGGCCGCCGGTCCGCCGAGAGCCGCGGCCGCCGCCAGGACGAGCGCGGGCCGGATCGCCTTGCCGGCGTTGCCGGCCGCCGGGGTGCCGTCCGCGGTCTGCCAGCCGAAGTGGTAGAGCGCGACACGGCGCAGAGGGCCCGGCAGCGACTCCAGGGCCGCGCGCAGCTCCGGGTCGACGAGGGCCCGGGTGCGCTCCAGCAGCACCGCCGCCTCCGGCCCGTCCGGGTGACCTTCCCGCGGTCCCTCGGTGTGCCCGTCGAGCGGGCCCGCACCGGCGACGCCGGGCCCTCCCCGCCGTTCCCCCGCCGCGCCCGGGTGCGGCACGGCGGGGGAACGCTGCTCGGTCTCCGTCATGAACTCGGCCATGTCTCCCCCTCGCCAGGTCCCCGGACACCGGCGTCGCCGGCCCGGCCGGACGCATATTCCGAGGGTCTACCCCTGCCGACGGCCGGAGACACGACCACGAAGTGCGGAAACGTCACCTCCACCGGCCGATCTCGACGTTCTCCAGCACGCCGAGCGCGTCGGGCACCAGCACGGCGGCCGAGTAGTAGGCCGTGACCAGGTACTTGACGATGGACTGTTCGTTGATGCCCATGAACCGCACGGAAAGACTCGGCTCGATCTCGTCCGGGATGCCCGACTGCCGGAGGCCGATGACACCCTGGTCCTGCTCGCCGGTGCGCATCGCGATGATCGAGGTCGTGCGCTGCGGACTGACCGGAATCTTGTTGCACGGGTAGATCGGCACACCGCGCCACGTCGGGATGCGGTTGCCGGCGATCTCGATCGTCTCCGGGACCAGTCCCCGCTTGTTCAGCTCGCGCCCGAACGCGGCGATCGCGCGCGGGTGGGCCAGGAACAGCTTGGTGCTGCGCCGGCGGCTGAGCAGCTCGTCCATGTCGTCAGGGCCGGGCACGCCGTCGTGCGGCTGGATCCGCTGGTCGTAGTCGCAGTTGTGCAGCAGGCCGAAGTCGCGGTTGTTGACCAGCTCGTGTTCCTGGCGCTCCTTGAGCGCCTCGACGGTGAGCCTGAGCTGCTGCTCGGTCTGGTTCATCGGCTGGTTGTACAGGTCGGCCACGCGCGTGTGGATGCGCAGCACGGTCTGGGCGATGCTCAGCTCGTACTCGCGGGGCCGGGGTTCGTAGTCGACGAAGGTGTGCGGGATGTCGGGCTCGCCGAAGTGGCCGGCCGCCAGCTCGACCTCCTTCTCGCCGTACTTGTTGGTCGGCTGCTCCGGCGTCGAGCGCAGCCGCTCGAGGTGATCGCGCAGGGTGTCGGCGCGCTCGGCGACCCGCTCGAAGTCGTCGCGGCTGAGGATCAGCACGGTGGTCGGGGTGTCCGCGCGGACGGTGCACTCCCAGATGGCGTCCGGGTCCAGCAGCGCCCGGTCGCCGAAGTAGGCGCCGTCGGCGAGGACTCCGAGGACGGCGTCGTCACCGTAGGGGCCGGTGCCGATCTTCTCGACCCTGCCGTGCGCCAGCAGGTACACCTCGCCCGTCCGGTTGCCGAAGTCGGCGATCACCTGACCGGGGGCGAAGTCGCGTTGGCGGCAGCGCCGGGCCAGCTCCGTCAGCACCTCCTCGTCCTCGTAGCCGCGCAGGGCCGGCAGCTCGCCGAGTTCGGCCGGGATCACCTCGACCTGGTCCCCGGTCTTCACGAAGGTGATGCGGCCGTCGCCGACGGTGTACGCGAGCCGCCTGTTGACCCGGTAGGTGCCGCCCTGGACGTCGACCCACGGGAGTGCGCGCAGCAGCCAGCGGGAGCTGATCTCCTGCATCTGCGGTACGGACTTGGTGGTGGTGGCCAGGTTCCGCGCTGCCGCCGTCCCGAGGGACTGCTGCGGCTTGCCTTGATCCGTGCGGACCTCTTCGCCTACCGACATAGAGAATTTGCCTCCCAGGTATGCCCGGCGCCGAATCGCAGCAGGCACCGGTCTCGACACCGAGCCTTCCAGCACGGAACGTGATCGCTCAATTACCTGAAAGAGCGGGAATGGATGATCGGACTACTGGGCAGAAAGGGGGACCGCGGACCGGCGCGGCAGGAAAGTCGGCATGGCCCCATCCCTGTCCGCGGGCGGGTTTCCGGAGGTGCGAGCAAAGGGCCTCACGACCGGCGCAGCCGCAACCGCAACGGCCCGTGGGGTCCTGCACCGCGTGGTGATCCACCACGCGGCGACGCGCACACGGTGCGTGTCCGCCGGGACGGCCGTCCCCGCCCGCCCCGGGCTGGCACCGGCCGACGAGGCGGGTACGGAGACGGCCGGCACCTCCACGGCTTCGCGTGCGAGAACCTGGGCGACGGTGCGGACGCCCGGCCTCCGGCCCCGGCCGGAGGCGGTCGGACGGGCCGCCGCGGCGGTGTGTCGACGGCACCGGGCGGTTCGGGCGACGACGGGAGTGGCGGCCCGGGAAGGCGGATCCGCGGGGGTCCGGGGCGGACGGGCCGCGGGTGCGGGTGGGCGAGCGGCCGAAGCGACGGCGGGGCGCGGACAATGGAGCGGTGACCAGCCCCGCGACGCTCATGCCCCGCCTCCCCTCCCCCCTCCAGGACGTGGACGACGAGCGGTTCGGGCGGCGTGGGCTGCGGCTGCTCCTCAAGCGTGACGACCTGATCCACCCGGAGCTGATCGGCAACAAGTGGCGCAAGATCGTGCCGAACATCGAGGCGGCGCGGGGCCGGCCGTTGGTCACCTTCGGCGGGGCCTACTCCAATCACCTGCGGGCCACCGCCGCCGCGGGCCGCATCCTCGGGCTGGAAACCACCGGCGTGGTCCGCGGCGAGGAACTGGCCGACCGTCCGCTGAACCCCTCGCTGGCCCGGTGCGCGGCGGACGGCATGCGGCTGCACTTCGTCGACAGATCGACGTACCGGCACAAGCACGAGCCCAAGACGCTGGACTCCGTGCTGCGGGCGGTCGGCGCCGAGGGGGCGTACGTCGTGCCCGAGGGCGGAAGCAACAGCGCGGCCGTGCTCGGGTGCCGGGCGCTGGGCGAGGAACTGCGCGGTCACGCACGTGTCGTCGCCGTGGCCTGCGGCACCGGCGGCACGCTCGCGGGCCTGGCCGCGGGCCTGGGCCCCGGCCAGCGTGCGCTCGGCGTCCCCGTCCTCAAGGGCGGCTTCCTGGGCGAGGAGGTACAGGCGCTGCAGGAACGTGCCTTCGGCGGCCGCGCCGGCGACTGGTCCCTCGACGAGCGCTTCCACTTCGGCGGGTACGCCCGTACGACACCCGCGCTGCACGCGTTCGCGGACGACTTCGAGGACCGCCACCACGTGCCCGTCGAACGTCTCTATGTCGCCAAGCTGCTCTACGGACTTGTCGCCCTCGCGGACGAGGGCGCCTTCCCGCCCGGGACGACGGTCGCCGCCGTCGTCACCGGGCGCCCGTTCCCTCGGCCCTACTCCGCCTCCCGGTAGGCCGCCGCCTCCTCCAGGTCCAGGCGTCTGAGCAGCGCGCGCAGCATCTCGTCGTCGATGTAGCGGTGGTCGCGGAGCTTGACGAAGACCTCGCGTTCGGTGCTGATCACCTCGCGGGACAGGCGCCGGTAGGTGTCGTCGACGGACTCGCCGCTGATCGGGTTGGTCTGGCCGAGGCGCTCCCAGACGGCGTTGCGGCGGCGCTCCAGGACCGTGCGCAGCCGGTCGGCGAGCGGCGGGGGCAGGGCGTTGCGCTCGTCGGCGAGGAGGTCGTCGAGGCGGCTCTCGGCGGCGCGGGAGGCCTGTGCCTGGGCGTTGGCCTCGGCGAGCGTCTCCGCCTGCGGGTCGCGGCCGGGGAACCGCAGCAGGCGGATGAGGGGCGCGAGGGTGAGGCCCTGCACCACGAGGGTGCCGATGACCGTGGTGAAGGTCAGGAAGAGGATCAGGTTCCGCTGCGGGAAGGGGGCGCCGCCGTGCACCGTGAGCGGGATGGAGAACGCGATGGCCAGCGACACCACACCGCGCATGGCGGCCCATCCCGTCACGACCGGAGCCCGCCAGGTGGTGTCCGGCTCGCGCTCCCTGATGCGCCGGAACAGCGCGCGGGGCAGGAAGGTCGCCGGAAACACCCACATGAAGCGGGCCGCGACGACCACCAGGAAGACCTCGATGGCGTACCGGATCGCGTCGGCCCCCTGGTAGGCGCCCAATCCCTTGAGGACGGTCGGCAGTTGCAGGCCGATCAGCGCGAACACCGCCGACTCCAGCAGGAAGGCGACCATCCGCCACACCGCGTCCTCCTGCAGCCGGGTGGCGAAGTCGACCTCCCAGGCGTGGTGCCCGAGATAGACCGCGACCACCACGACGGCGAGGACGCCGGAGCCGTGGAACTGCTCGGCGACGCCGTAGGCGACGAACGGGATCAGCAGGGAGAGCGTGTTCTGGAGCAGGGCCTCCCTCAGGTGGGTGCGCAGCCAGTGGATCGGCACCATGAGCACCAGGCCGACGACGACGCCCCCGACGGCGGCCCGCAGGAACTCCCCGATCCCGCCCGCCCAGGTGGCGCCCTCGCCGACGGCCGCGGCGAGCGCCACCCGGTAGGCGGTGATCGCGGTGGCGTCGTTGAGCAGCGACTCGCCCTGGAGGATGGTGGTGATGCGGGACGGCAGGCCGACCCGGCGCGCGATCGCCGCGGCCGCGACCGCGTCCGTCGGCGCGACCACCGCGCCCAGCACCAGCGCGGCGGGCAGCGGCAGCCCCGGTACGACGAGGTAGGCGATCCAGCCGACGGCGAAGGTCGCGAACAGCACGTACCCGATCGACAGCAGCCCCACGGGCCGCATCTGGGCGCGCAGATCCAGGTAGGAGCTTTCGGTGCCCTCCTTGTACAGCAGCGGCGGCAGCACCAGCGGCAGCACGACGTCCGGGTCGAGGGTGTAGTGCGGGACCCCGGGGAGGTACGAGACCGCGAGGCCCACGGCGACCAGCAGCAGCGGCGCCGGCACCGGGGTGCGCCGGGCGGCCCCCGCGACCGCCGCACTGCCCGCCACCAGCAACAGCAGCGGCATCACGTCCATGACCCTCGCCCACCCTCGTTTTCCGCGCGGTCACCCGCGCGCCCGTCGTAATCTGGCAATCATGAAACAGTGCACGCACGCAGACGCGCTGCCGCACCCGGAACCGGAGCCGCTCGGTCCCACCTGCCCGGAGTGCCTCCGGGACGGCACGCACCCGGTCCAGCTGCGGTTGTGCCTCACCTGCGGCCATGTCGGCTGCTGCGACTCCTCGCCCGGGAGGCACGCCACGCAGCACCACGAGCAGTCCGGTCACCCGGTGATGCGGACGTTCGAGCCCGGCGAGGACTGGAAGTGGTGCTTCGTGGACCACGTGCTGGTGTGATCCCCCTGATCGTCAGCGGGATCCGGCGTGATCGTGTTCCCGTTCCACCCCGTTGTCGTGTGACACTGCATGCGGCGGCGACCTGACGACGGTTCGGGCGTCTGACGTCTGGGTACGTCAATCCGGCGCGCGCTGTTCGCATTTGGACAGGCAAACCCTCTAGACACGGAGCGTATGCACAGCTTTACTGTGAGTGACGCAAGGGGGTTGGGGTCCTGGGACAGGACCGTTCGGAGCGCGATAGCGTCACCGCGGAACCACGTACGCGTTACGCCGGGGGGCGACCCTCGGCGCCGTAGAGCTTGTACCACCATGGAGGTGAGGGTGTCCCAGATCGCAGGCGAGCCCGCGGCGAATCAGGACTTCGTGGAAGTCCGGCTGCCGGCCGCGGGTGCCTACCTGTCGGTGCTGCGGACGGCCACGGCCGGTCTCGCGGCCCGCTTGGACTTCACCCTGGACGAGATCGAGGACCTGCGCATCGCCGTGGACGAGGCCTGCGCGATCCTGCTCCAACAGGCCGTGCCCGGCTCCGTGCTCGGCTGTGTCTTCCGGCTCGTCGACGATTCGCTGGAGGTCACGGTCTCGGCGCCGACCACGGACGGTCACGCACCCTCGCGGGACACCTTCGCCTGGACCGTGTTGTCGGCCCTCGCGGGCAAGGTCTCGTCCGCCGTCGACGAGGACAAGACCGTGTCGATCAGCCTCTACAAACAGCGCGGCGCGGGCCCCGGCCCGGCGTGAGGAACGGGGACGGTCCGGTGCGGGACGAAGAGCGCGGCACACGGGAGCTGCCGGCCGGGGACGGGGGTGCCCCCTGGCCGAGCACGGGTGACGTCTCCGGGGCGACTGCCCCGGACACGTCCCGGCGCATGGCGGACGGCATCGACGGCATCCCCGAGCAGGCCAGGCCGCACCCGGAGGACGACTCCGCGCGGATCGGTGGTGACGGCGCCGTCCAGGACGCCCCACCGGCAGCGCCCGGAGGCCGCACGGGGGCCAGGGCTCGGGGAAGGGCTACGGGCGGGACGATGAGCGAGCACGAGCGGTACGCCGAGGGCGACGCGCCGAGCGCGGAGGCCGTACAGCCCGTACGGCACGACCCGGCGGACCGCAGCGGTGCGCGGGCAATGTTCGTGGAGCTGCGCAAGCTGAACGCGGGCAGCGCGGAGTACGCGGAACTGCGCAACCAGCTGGTCCGTATGCACCTGCCGCTCGTGGAGCACCTGGCCCGCCGGTTCCGCAACCGCGGCGAGCCGCTGGACGATCTGACCCAGGTCGCCACGATCGGTCTGATCAAGTCCGTCGACCGGTTCGACCCGGAGCGCGGCGTGGAGTTCTCCACGTACGCCACCCCGACCGTGGTCGGCGAGATCAAGCGGCACTTCCGTGACAAGGGCTGGGCGGTCCGGGTGCCGCGCCGGCTCCAGGAGCTGCGCCTGTCGCTGACCACGGCGACGGCCGAGCTGTCCCAGCTGCACGGCCGCTCCCCCACGGTCCACGAGCTGGCCGAGAAGCTCACGATCTCCGAGGAGGAGGTCCTGGAGGGCCTGGAGTCCGCCAACGCGTACTCCACGCTGTCCCTGGACGTTCCCGACACCGACGACGAGTCCCCGGCGGTCGCCGACACCCTCGGCGCGGAGGACGAGGCGCTGGAGGGCGTGGAGTACCGGGAATCGCTCAAGCCGCTGCTGGAGGATCTCCCGCCGCGCGAGAAGCGGATCCTGCTGCTGCGCTTCTTCGGGAACATGACCCAGTCGCAGATCGCGCAGGAGGTCGGCATCTCCCAGATGCACGTCTCCCGACTGCTCGCCCGCACCCTGGCCCAGCTGCGGGAGAAGCTCCTCGTCGAGGAGTGAACGCCGAGGAGCGAGGCCGGTTATTCGACGCGGCCCGGTCCCTTGATGCCGAGGGCCCGGGTCGTCTCGCCGTTGACGAGCAGTACCAGCGCCGCCACGGCGACGACCGCGATGGCGACACCGGCCGGGACGGCCATGCTGTCGGCCTTGAGCAGGTTGTAGGCGATGGGCAGCGCCATGAGCTGGGTGATCACCGCGGGGCCGCGGCTCCAGCTGCGCCGCAGCAGCAGTCCGCGCGCGGCGAGCAGCGGCAGCAGCGCGAGGACGGCGAGGGTGACGCCGAGGGTCACGGCCTGCTGTCGGTCGTCCGGGTCACCGGCGATCCCGAGCGCGAGCACCCACAGACCGCCGGCCACCAGCGCGATGCCCTCCAGCCCGGCAAGCACGGCGGCGTAGGTCAGCCGGCGGGGGCGGGGTCCGGTGGTGTCCTGGGCGGAGTTCTGCTCACTGCTCACACCACGAGGGTAGCCGTCGGCCGCGCGCGGGTCGGGAGGGGGACACGCACCCGCGGACGACACCGGGAACACGCCCCGCGGTGCGGGAGCGTGTCCGGGCTCACGCCCTCGCCTCTTACCTGATCCCTACCTCGGTCTGGGCCCGGTACCCCCCAGTAGGTACGCTGCCCTCCATGCGTGCACTTCTCGTGGTCAACCCGGCGGCAACCACCACAAGCGCACGCAGACGTGACGTGCTGATCCACGCACTGGCGAGCGAGATGAAGCTGGACGCGGTCACCACCGAGTACCGAGGCCACGCGCGCGACCTCGGCCGGCAGGCGGCGGACAGCGACGACATCGACCTAGTGGTGGCCCTCGGCGGCGACGGCACGGTCAACGAGGTCGTCAACGGCCTCCTGCACGCCGGTCCGGCCCTGGACCGCCTGCCCGGCCTGGCGGTCGTACCCGGCGGCTCCACGAACGTCTTCGCGCGCGCTCTCGGCCTGCCCAACGACCCGGTCGAGGCCACCGGCGCCCTGCTGGACGCGCTGCGGGAGGGCCGGCAACGGGTCGTCGGGCTCGGGCTGGCCTCCGGCACGCCCGGCACCGACGACGAGGCGGTCCCGGACCGCTGGTTCACCTTCAACGCGGGGCTCGGGTTCGACGCAGGTGTCGTCGGGCGGGTCGAGCAGCAGCGCGAGCGCGGCAAGAAGTCGACCCACGCGTTGTACGTCCGCCAGGTGATGCGGCAGTTCCTCGGCGAGCCGAACCGCCGGCACGGCTCCATCACCCTGGAGCGGCCGGGCGAGGACCCGATCGCGGGTCTCGTGGTGGCCATAGTCTCGAACGCGTCCCCTTGGACGTATCTCGGCAATCGCCCCATGTACACATCGCCTAAGGCCTCGTTCGACACCGGCGTCGACGTGCTCGGTCTCAGCCGTCTGTCGGCAGCCGCGGTTGCCCGGTATGGCACCCAGTTGCTCACTTCGTCCCCCGAACGCGGACCCCATGGCAAGCACGTGGTCTCGCTGCACGATCTGGATCGGTTCACCTTGCATTCGAAGGCACCTCTGCCCCTGCAGATGGACGGAGACCACCTGGGACTGCGTACGAGCGTGACGTTCACAGGTGTACGCCGTGCACTGCGTGTGATTGTGTGAGCGGAACCGGCAAAAGTCCTTTCACTCGAACGTTTAGGCCAGGATCCACCCCATGGAAGTACGGCTGTGACCTAGTCGACACCGAGGAATCAAAAAAAACTTTTCGGAAGGGGTTGTATCCGCCGCCGAGGTTTGCGAGTCTCTACGTGGCGATCGGGACGGCCCGCAACACCGGCCTCCACTGATCACCGGAACCCCTCTTCAAACCACAGGACCACGCCGGGGAAGACTCGGCGGTCGGCCCTTCACTTGTCGAGGGATTCGTGAAAGCGTTCACATTCACAAGCAACCTGCACGTCATACGTTCAGAGAACCTAGGAGAGGTAGCAGCCATGGACTGGCGTCACAACGCCGTTTGCCGCGAGGAAGACCCCGAGCTCTTCTTCCCCATCGGCAACACCGGTCCTGCGCTGCTGCAGATCGAGGAAGCCAAGGCCGTCTGCCGTCGCTGCCCGGTGATCGAGCAGTGTCTGCAGTGGGCGCTCGAGTCCGGTCAGGACTCCGGCGTCTGGGGTGGTCTCAGCGAGGACGAGCGCCGCGCCATGAAGCGCCGCGCCGCCCGCAACCGGGCTCGTCAGGCCTCCGCCTGACATAGCCACCCCTGCTGACAGCCTGAGCTTGGCGGCGCGTGCAGCACGCACGCATCTCCCGCCCCCGAGCCGCAGCGCGCAGTATCCCCCGATGCGCTTAGCACTTCGCGGAGCAGCAACGAGCACGAGCCTCGGACCCATGGCGGTCCGGGGCTTTCTGCTGTCAGCGGCCACCCGCAACACCCCTTCGCCGAACGGCGGTCGGGCCGCGGGGGCTACTTCTGGGTCCGCACCGGAATGTCGAGGATCACCCTGGTCCCGCGCCCCGGTGCCGGGACCATGTCGAAGGAGCCGCCCAGCTCGCCCTCGACCAGGGTGCGGACGATCTGCAGGCCCAGGTTGCCCGAGCGGTGGGGGTCGAACCCTTCGGGCAGGCCGACGCCGTCGTCCTGGACGGTGACCAGCAGCCGGACCTCCTTGGTCGTACCGCCGCGGATCGCGGAGACCTCGACCGTGCCGGTGTCGCCCTGGTGGAAGCCGTGCTCCAGGGCGTTCTGCAGGATCTCGGTGAGGACCATCGACAGCGGGGTGGCGACCTCGGCGTCGAGTATCCCGAAGCGCCCGCTGCGCCGGCCGGTCACCTTGCCCGGCGAGATCTCGGCGACCATCGCCAGCACACGGTCGGCGATGTCGTCGAACTCCACCCGCTCATCCAGGTTCTGAGACAGCGTCTCATGCACGATCGCGATGGAGCCGACCCGGCGGACGGCCTCCTCCAGGGCCTCCCGGCCGCGCTCGGACTCGATGCGCCGGGCCTGGAGGCGCAGCAGCGCGGCCACCGTCTGGAGGTTGTTCTTCACCCGGTGGTGGATCTCCCGGATGGTGGCGTCCTTGGTGATCAACTCCCGTTCACGGCGGCGCAGTTCGGTGACGTCCCGGCACAGCACCAGCGAACCGATCCGGGTGCCCTTCGGTTTGAGCGGAATGGCCCGGAACTGGATGACGCCGTCGTTGGCCTCGATCTCGAACTCGCGCGGCGCCCAGCCGCTCGCAAGCTTGACCAGGGCCTCGTCCACCGGGCCCCGGGTCGGGGCGAGTTCGGCGGTGGTCTGCCCGAGGTGGTGGCCCACCAGGTCGGCGGCGAGGCCGAGGCGGTGGTAGGCGGACAGCGCGTTCGGCGAGGCGTACTGGACGATCCCGTCGGCGTCGAGCCGGATCAGGCCGTCGCCGACGCGCGGCGAGGCGTCCATGTCGACCTGCTGGTCGGGGAAGGGGAAGGAGCCGGCCGCGATCATCTGCGCCAGGTCGGAGGCACTCTGGAGATAGGTCAGCTCCAGGCGGCTCGGGGTGCGAACGGTCAGCAGGTTGGTGTTGCGGGCGATCACGCCGAGGACACGGCCCTCGCGCCGTACCGGAATGGACTCGACCCGTACGGGGACCTCCTCGCGCCACTCCGGGTCGCCCTCGCGCACGATCCGGCCCTCGTCCAGCGCCGCGTCCAGCATGGGTCGGCGGCCGCGCGGGACGAGGTGGCCGACCATGTCGTCCTGGTAGGAGGTGGGGCCGGTGTTGGGGCGCATCTGGGCCACCGAGACGTACCGGGTGCCGTCCCGGGTGGGGACCCACAGGACCAGGTCGGCGAAGGACAGGTCGGAGAGCAGCTGCCACTCCGAGACCAGCAGGTGGAGCCACTCGAGATCGGAGTCGTCGAGGGCGGTGTGCTGGCGGACCAGTTCGTTCATGGAGGGCACGTCTGCGAGCGTACCCGCAGGTTCGGACAGGGCCGAAAGCCGTGGTGGGCGGGCCCGGAAACACCCGCGGGCCGCGGCGCCTGGAAGGGACCCTCAACCCTCCCGGCACCGCAGCCCGGAGCATCATCGGCCGTGGGGTGTGCGGTCCCGGTCGGCCGAAGGTCGAGGAGCCGGGGCAGTCAGGGCAGAGAGCTCCGGTTCCTCGATCCGCCTTCCTGTGCGGGGAAAGCGGAGGCTTGTTCGTCTGGTTGCCCACTGTCGATTGTGGACTAGACCACAACGATGTGTCCATGGTCTTGTCGGCATGCACGACGACTGCACGACCCGACGGATGGCACCCGATGCCACGCAGCCTAGCCCGCCTCGGTCAGCCGCGGGGCCAGATGGCCATGGCAATTTCCGCGAGCGCCTCCAGTTCCTCCCGGCGCGCGCCGTCGCGGGCCTGCTGGGACATGCCCTGCAACACGGCCGCGGCGTGCCGGGCGAGGACGCCGGCGCCGGCGCCGGCCGGCAGCCGTCCCACCGCGGCGTCCGCCCGGATCCGGGACTCCACGGCGGCGATGTGCGCGGCGCGCCGTTCACGCAGCAGCCGTTCCACCTCGGCGCTGGTGCAGTTCGTGGCGGCGTGCGCGACCAGGCAGCCGTACGGATGGGCGGGGTCGGTGTACACGGCGGCGGCTTCGCGCAGCATGCGTGCGACGGCGGCGCGGGCGGACGGCTCCTCGACGAGGGCGCGCTCGTGAAAGGCCCCGTACGTCTCGGCGTAGAGCCGCACGACCTCCTCGAAGAGCGTCCGCTTGTCACCGAAGGCCGCGTACAGGCTCGGCGCCGATGCCCATGACCCGGGTGAGGTCGGCGACCGAGGTGGGCTCGTAGCCCCCCTGCCAGAAGGCAAGGAGTGCCTGGTGCAGTGCGGTGGCACGATCGAAGGAGCGCGGTCGGCCGCGCGTCCCGGAGGTGCGCGTCCGCGCGCCGGTCTGCTGACCGCTCACCATGGGCGGCATTTTATAGCGGTCCCTAGAAAAAGGAAGGGGTCGTGTGCCGGTGACCCCCGTTCTGTTAGATTGGTCTAAACCACAGAGTGACGCCCAGAGCCCATTTCAGAACGGCAGGCCCAGCGTGGAAGTTGTCATCGTTCCGGACGCCGCGGCGGGCGGCGAGCTGATCGCCGAGGCCATGGCACAGCTGCTGCGACGCAAGCCCGACGCCCTGCTCGGCGTGGCCACCGGCTCCACCCCGCTTCCCATCTACCAGGCGCTGACCGCGAGGGCCCGCTCCGGCGCCGTCGACATCTCGCGGGCCCGCATCGCCCAGCTCGACGAGTACGTGGGGCTGCCCGCCGACCACCCCGAGTCCTACCGCTCGGTGCTGCGCCGGGAGGTGCTGGAGCCGCTCGGCATCGGCATGGACAAGTTCCTCGGGCCCGACGGCACCGCGGCGGACATCCGGGCGGCCTGCGCGGCGTACGACCGCGCGCTCGCCGCGGCCGGCGGGGTGGACCTGCAACTGCTCGGCATCGGCACCGACGGGCACATCGGATTCAACGAGCCCTGCTCCTCGCTCGCCTCGCGCACCCGGATCAAGACGCTGACCGAGCAGACCCGGATCGACAACGCACGCTTCTTCGACGGTGACATCGAGCAGGTCCCGCAGCACGTCGTCACCCAGGGCATCGGCACCATCCTGGAGGCCCGGCACCTGGTGCTGCTCGCGACCGGCGAGGGCAAGGCGGACGCGGTCGCCGCCACCGTCGAGGGGCCGGTCGCGGCGGTCTGCCCGGCCTCCGCACTCCAGCTGCACCCGCATGCCACGGTGGTCGTCGACGAGGCGGCCGCGTCCAAGCTGAAGCTGGCCGAGTACTTCCGCCACACCTACGCGGGCAAGCCCGGCTGGCAGGGGCTCTGACCCCGCCGGGCCGCCAGTTGGACTAGACCAGCCTCGGTCACCACTGTATATAGAGGAGATCACGGAGCGTGCGGGTGGAGCCCTGAGGGAAGAACCCGTGCCACGATGTGAGCCGTGACCGATGGATGCCGGTCACTTTCGGCACCGGAGCCGGGAAGGCAGAGCATGAGCACCGACGTCAGCAGTGCGGAGAACGAGGCCGGGACGACCGTCCGTACGGCGCGCGTGCCCAAGTACTACCGCCTGAAGAAGCACCTGCTCGACATGACGGAGACCCAGGCGCCGGGCACGCCGGTCCCGCCCGAGCGCACGCTGGCCGCCGAGTTCGACACCTCCCGCACGACGGTCCGCCAGGCCCTGCAGGAACTGGTGGTCGAGGGCCGCCTGGAGCGCATCCAGGGCAAGGGCACCTTCGTCGCCAAACCCAAGGTCTCCCAGGCGCTCCAACTCACCTCCTACACCGAGGACATGCGCGCCCAGGGCCTGGAGCCCACCTCGCAGCTGCTGGACGTCGGCTACATCACCGCCGACGACCGGCTCGCCGGGCTGCTCGACATCGCCGCCGGCGGACGGGTGCTGCGCATCGAGCGGCTGCGCATGGCGAACGGCGAGCCGATGGCCATCGAGACCACCCACCTGAGCGCCAAGCGCTTCCCGGCCCTGCGCCGCTCCCTGGTGAAGTACACCTCCCTCTACACCGCCCTGGCCGAGGTCTACGACGTCCATCTCGCGGAGGCGGAGGAGACCATCGAGACCTCGCTGGCCACCCCGCGCGAGGCCGGCCTGCTCGGCACCGACGTGGGCCTGCCGATGCTCATGCTCTCCCGTCACTCCCTCGACCGCGAGGGCAAGCCGGTGGAGTGGGTGCGGTCGGTGTACCGGGGCGATCGGTACAAGTTCGTCGCGAGGCTGAAACGGCCCGCCGAATGAGGCGTGGGGGACGTTCGCTGAATCGGTATACAGACATGTGATCGAGGGCTTCCGCTGCCGCGACACCGTCACCTACATTGCCTGCGCATTACACATGCGTTCAGTCCCTGGAGACGGAGAGCCGCTGTATGTCCAGTACGCCTGAAGTCAGACCACCGGTGGTCACGCCGGTGCGCATGATCATCGCCCTGTGCCTCGTCGCACCCTTCGTGGCGATGCTGTGGGTCGGCTCCTACTCGAAGACGGACCCCGCCTTCATCGGGATCCCGTTCTTCTACTGGTACCAGATGCTCTGGGTGCTGATCTCCACCGCGCTCACGATGACCGCGTACAGGCTGTGGCAGCGCGATCAGCGCGCCCGCGCCGCCCAGGCCTCCTCCGCTGCCCGGACGGGCGGTGAGGTGAGGTGAAGCACGGCGTCAACGGCGTCGCGCTCGGCGTCTTCATCTTCTTCTTCCTGGCCGTCACGGTCATGGGCTTCCTCGCCGCCCGCTGGCGCAAGGCCGAGAACGAGCACTCGCTGGACGAATGGGGCCTGGGCGGACGGTCCTTCGGCACCTGGATCACCTGGTTCCTGCTCGGCGGCGACCTGTACACGGCGTACACCTTCGTCGCCGTGCCGGCGGCGATCTACGCGGCGGGCGCGTCCGGCTTCTTCGCGGTGCCGTACACGATCCTGGTGTACCCGCTGGTCTTCACGTTCCTGCCGCGCCTGTGGTCGGTCAGCCACCGCCACGGCTACGTCACCACGTCCGACTTCGTCCGGGGCCGCTTCGGCTCCAAGGGGCTGTCGCTCGCCGTGGCGCTGACCGGCATCCTGGCGACGATGCCGTACATCGCGCTCCAGCTCGTCGGCATCCAGGCGGTGCTGGACGTGATGGGCGTGGGCGGCGGCGACAGCACGAACTGGTTCGTGAAGGACCTCCCGCTGCTGATCGCGTTCGGTGTGCTGGCCGCGTACACGTACTCGTCGGGCCTCAGGGCCCCCGCCCTGATCGCGTTCGTCAAGGACGCGCTGATCTACATCGTCGTCGCCGTGGCGATCATCTACATCCCGATCAAGCTGGGCGGCTTCGACGACATCTTCGCCAAGGCTGGTCACGCGTTCAGCCAGACGAACCCGGCCACGGGCAAGCCGCGCGGCGCTCTCGCGCCCCCGCTGGCCGGTCAGTGGACCTACGCCACCCTGGCCCTCGGTTCGGCCCTGGCCCTGTTCATGTACCCGCACTCGATCACAGCGACGCTCTCCTCCAAGAGCCGCGAGGTGATCCGCCGCAACACCACGATCCTGCCGCTGTACTCCCTGATGCTCGGCCTTCTGGCGCTGCTGGGCTTCATGGCGATCGCGGCCGGAGTGAAGGTCGCCAACGGGCAGCTGGCGATCCCGCAGCTGTTCGAGGACATGTTCCCCAGCTGGTTCGCTGGCGTGGCCTTCGCGGCGATCGGCATCGGCGCGCTGGTCCCGGCGGCGATCATGTCGATCGCGGCGGCCAACCTGTTCACCCGCAACATCTACAGGGACTTCATCAAGCCGGACGCGACGCCTGAGCAGGAGGCGCAGGTCTCCAAGATCGTGTCGCTGCTGGTGAAGGTCGGTGCGCTGGTCTTCGTCCTCACCATGGACAAGACCGTGGCGATCAACTTCCAGCTGCTGGGCGGCATCTGGATCCTCCAGACCTTCCCGGCGCTCGTCGGCGGCCTGTTCACCCGTTGGTTCCACCGCTGGGCGCTGCTCGCCGGCTGGGCGGTCGGCATGGTGTACGGCACCCTCGCCGCGTACGGGGTCGCCTCCCCGGCCCAGAAGCACTTCGGCGGCTCGGCCAAGGAGATCCCCGGCATCGGCGAGATCGGCTACATCGGCCTCACCGCGTTCGTCCTCAACGTCGTGGTCACCGTGGTCCTCACGTTCGTCCTGAAGGCCCTGAAGGCCCCCGAGGGCGTCGACGAGACCGAGCCGGAGGACTACACGGCGGACGCGGGCGACCCGGGGGTGCAGGTGGAGCTGCCGCCCGCGACCGCGGGCGCCGGGCACTGAGCGACTGCCGTACGACGGGCCGCCGGAGGAGATCCGGCGGCCCGTTTGCGTGTCCCTCCGGCAGACTCGGTGCCATGGACATCGTGATCCGGCAGGCAGCCCCCGACGAGTTCGACACCCTCGGCGAGATCACCGCCCGGGCGTACCTGGACGACGGACTCCTCGACTTCGGGGAGAGTGACTGGTACCTGGGCGAACTGAGAGACGTGGCCAGGCGAGCGGCCGCGGCACAGGTCCTCGTGGCCGTCCGGAACGGCATCCTTCTCGGCGGAGTCACCTTCGTGCCGTCCCCCGGTCCCATGGCCGACATCGCCCGCCCCGGAGAGGCCGAGATCCGCATGCTGGCCGTCGCGCACGCGGGCCGGGGACAGGGCGCGGGTGAGGCCCTCGTCCGGGGCTGCATCGACCGCGCACGGGCCACGGTGGGCTGCACGGCCCTCGTCCTGTCCACCCAGCGCACCATGCACGCCGCACACCGCATCTACGAACGCCTGGGGTTTGTCCGCGTCCCCGAACGCGACTGGAACCCGCTCCCGGAACTCGCCGACATCACCCTGCTCACGTACGAGTTGACTCTCTGACACCGCTCCGACACAACATCTGGGGGTGACACGACAGCCCGGCACTAGATGTATGCTCATCCTCGCTGTCGTCGCAGGGGAATCCGGTGCGAATCCGGAACTGTCCCGCAACGGTGTACTTGTGCGCGTCTGCGCCCAGGAGTCAGTCCGAGGACCTGCCGGCAGCGCACCCGGGGCCGTCCGGTCCGGGTGCCCAGACGTCCGGGCCTCGTGGAGTGGGCCGGTGGACGCGACGCCGTGTGCGCTCGTGGCTGCCCCCTGCCCTCCGCCAGGTCCCCGTGCCGAGCGAGGGAGAGCCCCACGTGACCATCGCGCCAGCAGATCCGGCTTCAGACAGCGGCATGTCGGCCACCGGTGCGGAGGCCGACGGCCCCGGTACCGCGCTGCTGCGGACCCTGACCGAGCTGACCGCCGACCTCCCCGACGCCGACCCCGGCCGGGTCGCCGCCGCCGCGCTGCGCGGCCGGTCGGCGCACGCCGACGAGGCGGAACTGCGCGAGCTGGCCACGGAGGCCGCCGCCGGGCTCATCTCCGAGGACCCGGCCTACTCCCGGCTGGCCGCCCGGCTGCTGACCCTCTCCATCCGCGCCGAGGCCGCCTCGCAGGGCGTGACGTCCTTCACCGAGTCGGTGGCCGTGGGGCACCGCGAGGGGCTCATCGCCGACCGGACCGCCGCCTTCGTACGGCTGCACGCAGGGCGGCTGGACGCACTGATCGACCGCCGGGCCGACGATCGCTTCGGCTACTTCGGCCTGCGCACCCTGCACAGCCGCTACCTGCTGCGGCACCCGATCACCCGCAAGGTCATCGAGACGCCCCAGCACTTCGTGCTGCGGGTCGCCGCCGGCCTCGCAGAGGACGACACCACCCGCTCGGTGGACGAAGTCGCCGCGCTCTACGGGCTCATGAGCCGCCTCGACTACCTTCCGTCCTCCCCCACACTCTTCAACTCCGGCACGCGGCACCCGCAGATGTCGTCCTGCTACCTCCTGGACTCCCCCAAGGACGAGCTGGACTCCCTCTACGACCGCTACCACCAGGTGGCCCGGCTCTCCAAGCACGCCGGCGGCATCGGCCTGTCCTACTCCCGCATCCGCGGCCGCGGTTCGCTGATCCGCGGAACCAACGGGCACTCCAACGGCATCGTGCCGTTCCTGAAGACGCTGGACGCCTCGGTGGCGGCCGTGAACCAGGGTGGTCGGCGCAAGGGTGCCGCGGCGGTGTACCTGGAGACCTGGCACTGCGACATCGAGGAGTTCCTGGAGCTGCGGGACAACACGGGTGAGGACGCCCGCCGCACGCACAACCTGAACCTCGCGCACTGGATCCCGGACGAGTTCATGCGCCGGGTCGACGCCGACGAGCAGTGGTCGCTGTTCTCCCCCTCCGACGTGCCGGAGCTGGTCGACCTGTGGGGCGAGGAGTTCGACGCCGCCTACCGCAAGGCCGAGCAGGCGGGCCTGGCGAAGAAGACCATGCCGGCCCGTGAGCTGTACGGCCGGATGATGCGCACCCTCGCGCAGACCGGCAACGGCTGGATGACCTTCAAGGACGCGGCCAACCGCACCGCCAACCAGACGGCCCTGCCGGGGCACGTGATCCACTCCTCCAACCTCTGCACGGAGATCCTGGAGGTCACGGACGACTCCGAGACGGCGGTCTGCAACCTGGGGTCGGTGAACCTCGGCTCCTTCGTCGACACGGCGAGCGGCGAGATCGACTGGGCGCGGCTGGACGGCACCGTCCGCACCGCCGTCACCTTCCTGGACCGCGTGGTCGACATCAACTTCTACCCGACCGAGCAGGCGGGCCGGTCGAACGCCAAGTGGCGTCCCGTCGGGCTCGGCGCGATGGGGCTGCAGGACGTCTTCTTCAAGCTGCGCCTGCCCTTCGACTCGCCGGAGGCCAAGGCCCTGTCCACGCGGATCGCCGAGCGGATCATGCTCGCCGCGTACGAGGCCTCCGCCGACCTCGCCGAGCGCAACGGCCCGCTGCCGGCCTGGGAGAAGACCCGTACGGCCCGGGGCGTGCTGCACCCCGACCACTACGACGTCGAGCTCACGTGGCCGGAGCGCTGGACGGCCCTGCGCGGCCGCATCGCCGAGGTCGGCCTGCGCAACTCCCTGCTGCTGGCCATCGCGCCCACCGCCACCATCGCCTCGATCGCGGGCGTGTACGAGTGCATCGAGCCGCAGGTGTCGAACCTGTTCAAGCGCGAGACGCTGTCGGGCGAGTTCCTCCAGGTCAACTCCTATCTGGTGCAGGACCTGAAGAACCTCGGCGTGTGGGACGCGCGCACCCGCGAGGCGCTGCGCGAGGCCAACGGCTCGGTGCAGGACCTCGTCTGGATCCCCGAGGACGTACGACGGCTCTACCGCACGGCGTGGGAGATCCCGCAGCGCGGCCTGATCGACATGGCCGCGGCCCGCACCCCGTTCCTTGACCAGGCGCAGTCCCTGAACCTCTTCCTTGAGACGCCGACCATCGGCAAGCTCTCCTCGATGTACGCGTACGCCTGGAAGTCGGGCCTGAAGACGACGTACTACCTGCGCTCCCGCCCGGCGACCCGGATCGCCCGCGCCGCCCGGGCGCAGACCCCGAAGACCGTCCCCGTCCAGCAGGTCGCCGACCCCGACGCCGTCGCCTGCTCCCTTGAGAACCCCGAGTCCTGCGAGGCCTGCCAGTAATGCCCACCCGCCACCCGACCACCACCCCGGACGGACGGCGCGCCGCGCCGGCGCCCGCTGCCCGTCACGCCGATCTCCTCGATCCGGGCTTCGAACTCACCCTGCGTCCCATGCGCTACCCGGAGTTCTACGAGCGTTACCGCGACGCGATCAAGAACACCTGGCACGTGGAGGAGGTGGACCTCCACTCGGACGTCGCCGACCTCGCGAAGCTGACGCCCGAGGAGCATCACCTCATCGGCCGGCTGGTCGCGTTCTTCGCGACGGGCGACTCGATCGTCGCCAACAACCTGGTGCTGACGCTCTACAAGCACATCAATTCCCCCGAGGCACGGCTCTACCTGAGCCGTCAGCTCTTCGAGGAGGCCGTGCACGTCCAGTTCTATCTGACGCTGCTGGACACCTACCTGCCCGACCCGGACGACCGTGCGGCGGCCTTCGCGGCCGTGGAGAACATCCCGTCCATCCGCGAGAAGGCCGAGTTCTGCTTCAAGTGGATCAACGAGGCGGAGAAGCTGGAGTGGCTGGAGACGAAGGCGGACCGCCGGCGCTTCCTGCTGAACCTGATCTGCTTCGCGGCGTGCATCGAGGGCCTGTTCTTCTACGGCGCTTTCGCGTACGTGTACTGGTTCCGCAGTCGGGGCCTGCTGCACGGTCTCGCCACCGGCACCAACTGGGTGTTCCGCGACGAGACCATGCACATGTCCTTCGCCTTCGACGTGGTCGACACCGTTCGCAAGGAGGAGCCGGACCTGTTCGACGACGCGCTCGGGCGGCAGGTCACCGACATGCTCGAGGAGGCCGTCGAGGCCGAGCTGCAGTTCGCGCGCGACCTGTGCGGCGACGGCCTGCCCGGCATGAACACCGAGTCGATGCGGCAGTACCTGGAGTGCGTCGCCGACCAGCGCCTCACCCGGCTCGGCTTCGCCCCGGTGTACGGCTCGGAGAACCCCTTCTCCTTCATGGAGTTGCAGGGCGTTCAGGAGCTGACGAACTTCTTCGAGCGCCGCCCGTCGGCGTACCAGGTCGCGGTCGAGGGCACCGTCGACCTCGACGAGGACTTCTGATCCCTTCCTTCGTCCCGGGCCTCCTGGGCCCTCCTGATCTGACGGTCGATGATCACGTCTCGCACGATGCCGATCACCGCCGGGAGGACCAGGAGGCCCAGGATCCCGAGCACGGCGATCATTCCGAGCAGTCCTTCTGCCTGTGTCCCGTTCATGCACACCACTGTCGCGCCGAATGCTCCTTACTGGGAGTGGCAGGACTGCCCCAGACCATCGATTTGCTGCCATCGATGCGGCACACTGGGCGCATGCTGCAGAACGTGGTGGCCGTGCTGCTGGACGGCGTGAACCCCTTCGAGATGGCCGTCGTCTGCGAGGTCTTCGGCATCGACCGCAGCGACGAGGGCCTGCCGGTGTACGACTTCGCCGTCGCCTCGGCCGAGGGCCCGGTGCTGCGCTGCAACGCCGGGTTCACCCTCCAGGTCGAGCACGGACTGGAGCGGCTGGAGTCGGCCGACCTGATCGCCGTGCCGGCCGGGTTCTGCTACGACTCGCGGGAGTTCCCGCCCGAACTGCTCGACGCCCTGCGCCGCGGGGTGGGCCGCGGTGCCCGGGTGCTCAGCGTCTGCTCGGGCGTCTTCGTGCTCGCCGCCGCCGGGCTGCTGGACGGCCGGCGCTGCGCCGTGCACTGGCACCACGCCGACGAGCTGGCCCGCCAGTACCCGCGGCTGACCGTCGAACCGGACGTGCTCTACGTCGACGAGGATCCCGTGATCACCTCGGCCGGCACCGCCGCCGGCATCGACGCCTGTCTGCATCTCGTCCGCAAGGAGCAGGGCCCGGAGATCGCCAACAAGATCGCCCGCCGGATGGTCGTACCGCCGCACCGGGACGGCGGGCAGGCGCAGTACATCGAGCGGCCGTTGCCGAAGCGGCCGTGCGACACCGTCGGCGAGGTGCTGGTGTGGATGGAGGAGCACCTCGACCAGGAGGTGACCGTGGAGCAGCTCGCCGCGCGTGCCCACATGGCGCCGCGCACCTTCGCCCGCCGCTTCCAGCAGGAGACCGGGACCACTCCCTACCGCTGGATCCTGCGCCAACGGGTGCTGCGCGCACAGGAGTTGCTGGAAGGCACCGACGAGACCGTCGACGCGATCGCCTGGCGCACCGGGTTCCCTACGGCGGCGGCGCTGCGGCACCAGTTCGTCCGGGTGCTCGGCACCACCCCGAACGCCTACCGGCGCGCGTTCCGGGGCCCGCAGGCCGCCTGAGCGCGCGCCGGTGGCAGGCCCGCTGCCAGGACACCGCTACCAGGGCAGCGGCCTCAGCAGCAGGTTGTGCGGCCGGAGCGTGATGCCCACGCGGGTGGTGTCGTTCGACCCCGCGGCCTGCTCGAAGCGGTACTTCGCCGAGACCGCCGCCGTGATCAGGCTGAGCTGGGTCATGGAGAAGTGGTCGCTGGGGCACTTGCGGTTGCCCACGCTGAAGGGGCTCATGGCGTACTTCGGCACCTCCTTGGCCCGCTCCGGCAGCCACCGGTCGGGGTCGAAGTCGAGGTGCCGGTCGTACGAGCGGGGGTCGCGCTGGATCGCGTAGGGGCTGTGGACGATGTCCGCCCCGGCCGGAATGCGATAGTCGCCGAGCGCGGTGTCGGTCACCGCGCGCCGCGTCAGAATCCATACGGCCGGCCTGAGCCGCATGGCCTCGGTGACGACATTGTTGGTGTGCCCGAGTGAGCGGACGTGCTCGAATCCGACGGGTCGGCCGCCGGTCACGGATTCGACCTCGGCCCGTACCCTCTCCGCGTGTTCCGGGTGTTCCGCGAGGACCTGGAGCAGCCACATGATCGTGGACGCCACTGTTTCGCTGCCCGGGGTGAGTATCGCGACGACCTGGTCGTGGATCTCCTGTTCCCCGATCGGATCGCCATTGTCGTCCTTCGCCTCCAGCAATGCCGTCAGCAAATCGTCCGGCTTTTGACCAGATGCCCTCCGCTCGGCGACGATCTCGTCGACCAGGAGATGCAAATCGGCCAGGGCCCGGTTGAATTCACGGTTGGCCGGGAACGGCAGCCGGTACAGCGGCCCGAGCGGGATGACCATGCGCCGGTACATCCCGCGGAAGACGGTGGCGAGGTCGGCACTGAGCCGCTCGGCGCGCTCGTCCATGCACTCGCCGCGCAGCAGGCAGCGGGCGGCGATCCGGACGGCCACCCGGAACGACTCGGAGGTGCAGTCGACGGTCTCGCCGGGCCGCCAGCGCTCGGTCAGCGCATGCGCCTCCTCCTCCATGATCGGCCCGTAGCCGGGGATGGCGTCCAGCCGGAACGCGGGCTGGATGGTGCGCCGCTGACGGCGGTGCCGGGCGCCGTTGGCGGTGGCCACGCCCTCCTTGCCGAGCAGCCCTTCGAGGGACTCCCACAGCGGTCCGTCGATCTTGAAGTCGGGGTTGAGGGCGAGCGCTCCGGTGAGCGCCGGGGTGGTGACGGCGTACACCGTCTTGGGGCCGAGCCTGAGGCGCACGACGTCGCCGTGGTCGCGCAGCCGGGACATGAACGCGAGCGGGTCGCGGACCAGCTTCAGGCCGTGCCCGAGGCCCGGGAAGGCGCCTTCGGCCAGTGGCGGCTCGCGCAGTGCGGTGGTCCGGGGGGTCTCGGAGGTCTGGGGCTGCACAGACTCGACGGTCATTTCTCACCTGCCGCTTCGTTCGTGACGTACGGGGGCGTGGACCGGTCGTCCCAGGTGTCGACCATGTACCGGCCGGACTCGTGGTGGAACCAGTAGACGGAGCTGAACCAGTTCCGCATATTGCCGACGCAGGCGCGCACGGCGGCGCTCAGTTCCTTTCCGTGGACCGTGCCGTCGGCGAGGTCGCCGGCGAAGCGCAGTGCTTCCTGCTCGACCCGCAGGAATTCACCGACGCATTCCTCGACGCGCCGCCTGACTTCGTCCACGGCTTCCTCGAGCGTCAGGTTTTCATGCGCGATGAGGCTGATACCGAGATTGTGGACCTCGTCGCCCGCTATTTCCTTCGGCAACGAGCACAGATCGTTGTACCAGGCGGCGAATTCCTGACTCAGGAGTGCGGCCCGGCTGTAGGCCTCGTTTTTCCGTACGGAGTCCGGGAGTTCGCACCCGGCACTCGGCTCCAGCAGGTCCGTCCATATCCGGTGCGCGAAGGTGTGCCGGCGCAGGGCGAGGTATTCCTCGACGCCGGGTATGTATCCCTCGGTGCGGTTGCGGAACTCGCGGTCGTAGGCCTCGATCACCGCGTGGAAGTGCCGGGCGAACCGCTGGTTCCAGGTGCGCGGCAGGAAGCCGTACAACCGCAGCACGCTGTCGGCGAACCCCGCGACCAGTGGGTCCGGGTGGTGCAGATGGTGCCGGGGTGCGTCGAGAGCGGTGTGCAGGCGGTGCCTGAGGCGCCGCCAGTCGTCGGGCCGGCCGTGCACGACGTACCGGTCGTGGCGGTCGTCCCAGACGAAGAACCAGGCGCTGTAGTCGGCGATGGCCTGCAGGACCTCGTCGGGGGCGCCGAGGTAGTAGCCGGCCATGAGATCCGTGTAGCACAGGCCGTCGGCATATTCCTCCACCTTGTCCGCCGGCATGAGCCGCTTTTCCAGCAGCCACAGCCGCGTCTTCTCCTGCAGTCGCGGCCAATACGCGTGCAGTTGCCGAGGAAAGGCGGACTCGATCACCGGGAGTGCCAGCGAGGGTGGTACTACGACCGCCGTGGGCGTCGTTGTGGTGCCGTGTCGGAAAGCATGCACGTACAAACCCCTCTCCGCCGCCAGGAGCGCACGCCCCTCCTGTTGTGCCGGGCGTGCGCCGTTGCGTATCCCCGCATCTCCATTCAGCACCACAACTGACCGCCGTGGGAACGGATTTGCTTCACTCACCACCCCAAGATGCCGAGAACTCCCTCTTGCGTGACCGATTAAGGATCATTGGACGCACGCAAGGGATCACTCGTACGACGCACGGACGAGCGAACCGGGGTGACGCAAAGGGCGTCCGACCGGGAATGATCCCGGCCGGACGCCCCAACGGCACAGCGGAGGCCAGTGCCCCGACAGGCGACGTTCGCCCCGTCGCGACACCCGGCACGCCGACAGCACGCACCGGACGCCGCTCCTTGACGGGCAAACGTGCCTGCCGGGGCCCTAGTCGTTGGCGACCACCGGGTAACGTGGCTCGTTCTCGGCCATCTGCCGCAGCGCGTCCTTGCGGTCCCGCTTGGACAGCCGGTCGATGTACAGGTAGCCGTAGAGGTGGTCGGTCTCGTGCTGCAAACACCGCGCGAAGTAGCCGGTGCCGCGCACCTTGACCGTGTTGCCCTTCTCGTCCTGGCCGGTCACCTCGGCGTGGTCGGGACGGGCGAGCGACGCGTACGCCCCCGGCACGGACAGGCATCCCTCGTTGCTGTCGTCCAGCCGACGCCGCTCGGCGGGCAGGTCGACCAGCTTCGGGTTGCACACCACGCCGACGTGCCGGACGCCCTCGTCGTCCTGGCAGTCGTAGACGAAGACCTTCAGGTCGACGCCGATCTGGTTGGCGGCCAGACCCACGCCCTCGGCGGTGCGCTGGCTGGCGAACATGTCGGCGACCAGCTGCTCCAGCTCCTCGCCGAACTCGGTGACGTCCTTGCACTCCTTGTGCAGCACCGGGTTGCCGACCACCGTGATCGGCCGCGAGGTCCCGCGCTCCCGCCAGGCCTTCTCGCGCTCCTCGCAGTCCTCCGTGTCGACGACGTACCCCTCGTCGTCGACGGGGAGCACGCCCGCGTGCTGCTGATCGGTGTCCTGCTGCGCCATGACCGACGTACGCCTTCCTGCGACCTTGGAAAAGTCCGAGTGAAATGTCTCGGGTACAGACTAAAGGCGGCCGGTCACCGGTGGCTCAGCAAACCTCTTCGAGATCCCGCCAGTCCCGCGAGTCCGGGCTGTCGGCGACCCACCCGTCCAGCAGCCCCCGCACCAGCGAAGCCGGCGCGGCCACCCCGCACTCCCGCTCCGGCACCCACAGCTGACCGTCCGTGCGGTGCCCCAGCGGCCCGGGGTGCCCCGGCTCGCTGTGGTCATGCGGATCCAGGTGCAGTCCCTCGCCCTCGTCCGAGGGCATCCGTGACTCCGAGCACATCCGGCACAGCAGCCGCACGGACGAGGACCAGTCCTCCGCGGCGAACCCCGCGTCGGCGGCCAGCTGTTCCAGCGCGTCCCGGTCCGCCTCCGTGGCCGCCTCCAGCAGGACCACCCAGGTCGGCACCGGCGAGGGCGCCCACAGCTCGATCTCGTCGAAGACCGGGTAGGCATGCCCCGTGGACGTGGTGCGCTCGCCGTGCGGGACACCGTCGTGCAGCACGACCTCGCCCCAGCGCCGCCCGGACGAGGGAAGCGGGACGGACAGCACCTCGATCCGCGCCGGGTCCAGCCTGCGCCCCCACACGACCTCGGCCTCGCCCTCCGGGGAGAGCCGCACGGCCGCGCTGCCCAGCTCCATGCCGACCGGCTCCCCGGCCACGGCGGCGCCACCGGGCACCTTCAGGCCGTACGCCTGCCAGGCGCGGCGGGCCAGCGGCCAGTCCTGCAGGGCGGTGGCGGCGATGCCGACATTCCACCAGTCGGGTGCCCCGGTCTCCCGGTCCAGCAGCGCGACCGCCCGGAGCCCCGCGGCCCGCGCCTGTTCCCAGTCGTGCCGGAACTTGTGCAGCAGGGCCAGGTTGAACCAGGACTCCGACAGCCAGGGCTCCAGATCGGCGGCCCGTGTCAGCAGCTCGCCCGCGTCCTCGTACCGGCCGTCGCCGATCAGTGTGAACGCCCGGTCGGTGGCCTGCCGCCAGGAGGCGGAGGGCCGGTGCCGTCCCTTGCCGAAGATCCTCACGATTCCCGCCTGCCAGTTCCAGTTCCGCACAGTGGGCTGGCTTGTGCCCCCGGACACCCTCTCCCTCGCATCCAACCACGTACGCAGGGAAAGGCGCTCATTACCCATGGGTTACCCAGCCGTGCGCGGGGTCAGACAGTGCCGTGCGTCTCCCGTCGCCCGCCGGCGGCGCGCCCTCCCGCCAGGCCCGCGGCCGGGCCAGGACCCGGGCGAGGGACTCCACCACGTCGGGGTCGTAGTCCTCGGCGGTGCCGAGGCGCAGCTCCTCCAGTGTCCGCAGGGGCCCCTCGGGACCGGCGTCCCGGCTCTTCTCCTCGTAGGCGTTCACGGCGCGGACGATCCGGGCGGCGAGCGGCTGTTCGCGGTAGGGGTCCGCCTGTCGCTCCACCACCACGGCGACGGCCGCGGCCACCCCGGTCTGCCGTACGACGGCCCCGCCGAGCAGTGCGATCCGCTGCTGCTGCGCCGGCGGCAGGCCGGCGGTGGCACCGGCCGGGACCGGGTCGACCAGGCTGAGCTGGCCGATGTCGTGCATGAGGGCCGCGTACTCAAGGACGCTCAGTTCGGGCCCGGTCAAGCCGAGGTCCCGGCCGACGGCGAGGCTGAGCGCGGCCACGCGGCGGGCGTGCCCGGCGGGGGTGCAGCCTGCTATCTCGGTGGCGCGGGCGAGGGAGGCGATGGTCTGCCGGTAGGTGGCGCGGACGGCCGCGTACCGGCGCAGGGACAACTGCGTGAGCAGCAGGGGCAGGCAGAACACGGGCAGCGCCCACAGCCCGGCGACGGCCACCCCGAGCGCCATCACCGCGCCGGTCGCGCAGACGGCGGAGCCGATGCCGAGCAGCCCGCGCAGCTCCTCGCGCAGCAGCGGGCCGAACGGCCAGCCGGTGCGGGCGTGGGCGAGAGCGGCGGCCAGGACGGCGTCGCACAGGGCGGTCAGGCCCAGCAGGGCGACCAGAAGGAGGGCGTAGGCGGGACCGTCCCAGGTGTGGAACAGGCCCTTGTCGTACAGGGGTTGGAAGCAGACGGCGGCGAAACCGACGGTGAGCACGCGGCGGGCGAGGTGGTCGAGGGTGGGGATGCGCCCGGACCAGATGTGCGGGACGGCGCCGAGCAGGGCGGCGACGAGGACGACGGTGACGACCTGCGCCGGCTCGTGGTGCGCGGGGCGTCCGGCGTCCGCACCGAGCAGGGCGTACGACAGCGATCCCGCGGTGGCGAGGGGGGCGGCCTGCCGTGTTCCGGCGTCGCTCCACCGGGTCAGCTCGCCGACGGCGGTGAGCACCCCGAAGGCGAGCGCGACGCTCCGGTCGCCGAGCCCCGTCCACAGGGTGACGGCGAGGGAGCAGGCCGCGGCGAGGACGGCGGCGCCGTGCACGATCCGCAGCGGGGTCATCGGGGTGTCCTGGTGACCGCCCTCGCGCCCTCGCTCTCGCGGGACGTCTCGTCGGCGGTGACGGCGGGGTGCCAGCCTCCCCCGCGCTCGGCTTCTCCCCCGGCGCGGGGGCACCCCGATCGGCCCAGCGCGCGGGCGAGCGCGGTGACCATGCGCGGGTCGAACTGCGTGCCGGCGCACCGCTCCAGCTCGGCGACGGCCGCCTCGACGGGCCGGGCCCGGCGGTAGGAGCGGGTGGAGGTCATCGCGTCGAAGGCGTCGGCGACGGCGACGACCCGGGCGCACTCGGGGATGCGGTCGCCGACGAGGCCGTACGGGTAGCCGCTGCCGTCGAGGCGTTCGTGGTGGTGCAGGATCGCGGCGCGGGCCTCGCCGAGGAAGGAGATGCCGCGCACCATCTCGTGGCCGTACTCGGGGTGCAGTTCGATGATCCGGCGTTCCTCGGGGGTCAGCGGGCCGTCCTTGCGCAGCAGCCTCGTCGGGACGCCCAGCTTGCCGACGTCGTGCAGGATGCCGGCGAAGCGCAGCACCTCGACCCGTTCGTCGTCCATGCCGAGTTCGCGGGCGATCATCACGGAGGCCTGGCCGACGCGTTCGCTGTGGCCGCGGGTGTAGCCGTCCTTGATGTCGACGGCCTGCACGAGGGCGCGGATGGTGGCCTGGTGGGCGGCGCGCTCGCGGTGGTACTGGGCGAAGATCCACCAGGAGACGTACATGGGCAGCAGCACGAGCAGGGCGGCGACCGGGCCGTACGGGCTGCGCCACAGCACGGCCATCATCAGCCCGGCGAGCCCCTGCACGGCGACCGGCGCGAGGGAGCGGCACAGCAGCCCGCGCCAGGCCCGACGCAGCGGGACGCCGAGGGCGGCCGCGCGGATGCCGCCGTCCAGGGCGGCCAGGATCAGGCAGAAGGCGACGACGGCCGCGCCGGCGGGCAGCAGCGCGTAGGGGAAGTCGGAGGCGACGACCGCGTCCCGGCCGCCCAGCGCCCAGTGCACCCGGGCGGCGCCCCACACCGCCAGCGTCGGCCGGGCGGCCCGCCACAGGCGGCGCAACGGCGCGGACCCGGGCCCGCCCGGCAGGAGCAGGGCCGCGGGCAGCGGGACCAGTGCGGCGGCCGGCGGCGGCAGCAGGAAGGCCCCGGCGAGCAGCACGGGGTGGAAGGTGCCGCCGAAGCGCTTGCGTACGACGTGCTCGCAGACGGCGTAGAGCGCGGAGAGCAGGGCGAGCGCCCAACACGGGGTGCGTATCGTCGACAGCGGCAGCAGGCAGAGCAGTGCCAACAGGGCGACGGCGGCCACAAAGCCGCGCGCTCGCGCCGGTACCGCCTCCATCGCACCCCTCCCTGCCCATGCCTGTCCCGGGCTCGGAGCCTAGGGCGGGGATCGGGAGTGCGGGATCTATGACCTGAGGATTAGCACGTTCGGGTGATGGCGGGGGATGACCGTCCGGTCAGCTCTCCTGCGGCGCCGCCGTCACTTCGTGCTCGGGCACGGCCTGGCCGGAGCGGATCAGTTCGATCCGCCCCATGACCTTGGCGCGCAGGTCCGTGGGCACGTCGTCATGGCCGCAGCACCGCTTGACCAGCTTCTTCACGGCCTGCTCCAAGCCGTACTTCTCCAGGCACGGCGAGCACTCCTCGAAGTGCTGCTGGAACTTGTCGCGATCGACGTCCGGCATCTCACTGTCGAGGAACTCGTACAGATGGTCGAGGACCTCACTGCAGTCCGTCTCGTGCGGCTTGCCGCAGCTCATGAGCCCGAACCTTTCACTTCGTTCGACTCCCCGGCGCCCGCGGGGACCAGCCCGCGCTCACGGGCGTAGTCCTCCAGCATGCCGCGCAGTTGACGGCGGCCCCGGTGCAGCCGGGACATCACCGTACCGATGGGTGTCCCCATGATGTCCGCGATCTCCTTGTAGGCAAACCCCTCGACGTCCGCGAGATAGACGGCGATGCGGAACTCCTCGGGGATCGCCTGGAGCGCTTCCTTCACGTCCGAGTCGGGCAGGTGGTCGAGCGCCTGCGACTCGGCGGAGCGCAGACCCGTCGACATGTGCGACTCGGCGCGGGCGAGCTGCCAGTCCTCGATCTCCTCCGCGGCGGAGCGCTGGGGCTCACGCTGCTTCTTGCGGTAGGAGTTGATGAAGGTGTTCGTGAGGATCCGGTACAGCCACGCCTTGAGGTTGGTGCCTTCGCGGAACTGGTGGAAGGACGCGTACGCCTTGGCGTACGTCTCCTGCACCAGGTCCTCCGCGTCGGCCGGGTTGCGCGTCATGCGCAGCGCGGCCGAGTACATCTGGTCGAGGAACTCCAGCGCGTCCCGCTCGAAGCGCGCACTGCGCTCCGCGGTCGACTCGTCGGCCGCCTCCGCGCTCACGCCCTGGCCCTCGGGCTGCTCCGCCTGGCCGTTGTCGGTCCCTGCGTCGGTACCGGTGACCGGACCCACCTCCTCAAGATCCCGGGCAGGACCGAGACCGGTCCCACTCGATTCGGAGGATAGAACACGACCCGTGCCTGCCGCCCCTCGAATCGGCGCGGCCTTGGCCGCGTGCAGCACGGTCCAGTCCAGGTCAGCGCTACGCGTACGGCTCGAATCGACGGCGGGAGGGCATACGGTCGAACCCATGCGGCGGACTTCCTCTCCTGCGACGTAGGTGCCGAGGCCTCAGCACTTCTGCCCGTCACAACAGTGGTCCGCCGTGTGACATTCCCTGCCGTCACCCGAGTGACGCGGCCCACTCCACGACGCCCTCGGTGAGGATCTCCAGGGCCTGTTCCTGGCCGATCCCCGCGCGCCTCGGGACCGCGAACCCGTGGTCGCCGTACGGCACCTCGATCAGCCGGTACCGCCCCTCGGGGAACTCCTGCGGCTTCCCGAACGGGTCGCTGCCGCCCTGGACGACCAGGGTGGGCACCCCGGTGCCGAGCAGTTCCTCCGCGCGGGACTTCTCCGGCTCGCCCGGCGGATGCAGCGGGAAGCTCAGCGCGAGCACGGCGTGCGCGCCCAGCTCCCTCGCCGTACGGCAGGCGACCCGGGCCCCGGCGCTGCGCCCGCCGGAGATCACGGGCAGTTCCATCCCGGTCAGCGCCGGCCAGATGCCGCGCCAGCCGGTGTCCAGGGTCTTCGGCGCGGGCGCGACCTTCTTGCCCGCCACCCGCCAGGGCTGCTCGACGAGGGCGACGGTGACGCCGTGCGCGGGCAGGGCCTGGGCGAGGGCCTGGAGGTCGCGGGCCTCGATGCCCCCGCCCGCGCCGTGGCTCAGGGCGAGGACCAGCCGGGGGTCCTCCGCCCGGTGCCAGGTGATGCGTGCGGTCCCGGTGTCCGTCTCGACAATCTCGATCACGCTAGAAGAGTGTGCCCTCTTCCGGCGCCTGAAGCTCCTTCAACAGCTCCGGGCCGTTGTTGCGGACGTTGCTGACGGCGGTGGAGACCGGGTAGGCGCGCATCAGGCGAGGCGGGGGCGGGGCCAGCAGCTCGCGCAGGTCGTCGGGGTCGGTGCGGTCCGGGTCGAGCCAGGCGTCCCAGCGGTCGGGGGTGAGCATCAACGGCATCCGGGGGTGGATGTCGGCGAGGGCGTGCGGGCCCTCGGCGGGGGCCACGGCCAGCGGGGTCCTCTCCGCCTCCGTGGTGATCACCGAGCAGGTGACCCACCAGGCCTGCGGGTGGTCGTCGGGCAGGGTCCGGTCGCGCCAGAACTCGTACAGCCCGGCCATGGCGAACACCGAGCCGTCGGCGGGCAGCACGAAGTACGGCTGCTTGCGCGGCCGCTTCTTCCTCCCCTCGACCTCCAGCTCGCGCTCCTGCGTGCCGGTGACCCACTCGTAGTAGCCGTCCGCCGGGATGATGCAGCGCCGGGCCGTGAAGGCGCGACGGTAGGCGGGCTTCTCGTGCACGGTCTCGGCCCGCGCGTTGATCATCCGGGCGCCGCCCTCGGGCGTCCTGGCCCAGGACGGCACCAGTCCCCACCTGAGTTTGCGCAGCTGGCGAACCGGCCGCGGGGAGTCCGCGTCTTTCAGGGGACGGTCGAGGACGGCGTAGACCTCCTTGGTCGGCGCCACGTTGTAGTCCGGTTCCAGGGTCTCCTTCGGGTCCCAGTTCTCGATCTCGAAGATTCCTGCGAGATCCTCGGGCCTACGACTCGATGCATACCGTCCGCACATACATGCCACACTGCCAGACTCCGTACGAGAACAGGGGCCCCTCGGACACATGGACAGCCTCGCCGCCCTCGCGCTGCCCGACCTCTGGGACCGGCTCACCGGTACCCAGCCCGATCCCGACGTGTGGGTGGTGCTCGCCACCTCGGTGGCCGCGCTCGCCGTCGTCGTCCCGCACAACCTGTGGCGCATATCGCGCAACGCGATCACCATCGCGCACGAGGGCGGCCACGGCCTGATGGCACTGCTCACCGGCCGGCAGCTCACCGGCATCCGGCTGCACTCCGACACCAGCGGCCTCACGGTCAGCCGGGGCAAGCCCTACGGGCTGGGCATGATCCTCACGGCGGCGGCCGGTTACACCGCCCCCTCATTGCTGGGCCTGGGTGGCGCCGCGCTGCTGGCGGCCGGCCGCATCACACTGCTGCTGTGGGCGGCGACGGCGCTGCTGGTGGCCATGTTGGTGATGACCCGCAACGCGTACGGCGTGCTGACCGTGGTGCTGGCCGGGGGCGCCTTCCTGCTGGTGTCCTGGCTGACCGGGCCCCAGGTGCAGGCCGCGTTCGCGTACGCGGTCGTGTGGTTCCTGCTGCTCGGCGGGGTACGGCCGCCGTTCGAGCTGCAGCGCAAGCGGTCACGCCGGAGGGGCCGCGAAGCGCCGTTCGAGGGCGGCGGCAGGGGGGCGGGATGGGCCGGGGACTCGGACGCGGATCAGCTGGCCCGGCTGACGCATGTGCCGGCGGGACTGTGGCTGTTCCTGTTCCACGCGGTGTCACTGTGTTCGCTGATCGGCGGGGGGCGCTGGCTGCTGGAGGTGTGAGCCCCGGCGCGGACGCCCCCGTTCGCGGCGGCTCCGGGCCCGCCCTCATGGAGGTTTCGCCCCTTTTGATCGAGATCTCCGGCCATCCCCAGCCACTACAGTGGGGCGCATGACCGAGAACCCCGCACACACCGCCCTCTGGCCCGCCCCGCACGCGAGCGGAGCCGTCGACGCGACGGTCCACGTGCCCGGGTCGAAGTCGGTCACCAACCGCGCCCTGGTGCTGGCCGCCCTTGCCTCCGAGCCGGGCTGGCTGCGCCGCCCGCTGCGCTCCCGGGACACCCTGCTGATGGCCGGTGCGCTGCGCGCCATGGGCGTGGAGATCGAGGAGACCGTGTCCTCCAGCTCCTCCGTCGCGAGCGGCCCGGAGGGCACCGGCGAGGCCTGGCGGGTGCTGCCGACGGGCCTGCACGGCCCGGCCACGGTCGACGTCGGCAACGCCGGCACGGTGATGCGCTTCCTGCCGCCGGTGGCCGCGCTGGCCGACGGCCCCATCCGGTTCGACGGCGACCCTCGGTCGTACGAGCGTCCCCTGCACGGCGTGATCGACGCGCTGCGGCAGCTCGGCGCCCGGATCGACGACGACGGCCGGGGCGCGCTGCCGCTCACGGTCCACGGCGGCGGGGCCCTGGACGGCGGCCCGGTGTCGATCGACGCCTCCTCGTCCTCCCAGTTCGTCAGCGCCCTGCTGCTGTCCGGCCCGCGCTTCAACCAGGGCGTCGAGGTCCGGCACACCGGCGCGACGCTCCCCTCCATGCCGCACATCCGGATGACGGTGGACATGCTGCGCGCGGTCGGCGCCCAGGTGGACACCCCGGAGTCGGGCGGCGAGCCGAACATGTGGCGGGTGACGCCGGGTGCGCTGCTCGGCCGCGACCTGACGGTCGAGCCGGACCTGTCCAACGCCCAGCCGTTCCTGGCGGCGGCCCTGGTCACCGGCGGCAAGGTGCTGATCCCGGACTGGCCGGAGCGGACAACCCAGCCGGGTGACCGGCTGCGGGAGATCTTCACCGAGATGGGCGGTTCCTGCGAACTCACCGAGTACGGGCTGGTGTTCACCGGCTCGGGCGCCGTCCACGGCATCGACGTGGACCTGGGCGACGTCGGCGAGCTGTCCCCGGGCGTCGCGGCGGTCGCCGCCCTCGCGGACTCCCCCTCCACTCTGCGGGGAGTGGCCCACCTGCGGCTGCACGAGACGGACCGGCTGGCCGCGCTCACCAAGGAGATCAACGAGCTGGGCGGTGACGTCACCGAGACCGCCGACGGCCTGCACATCCGCCCGCGCAGGCTGCACGGCGGCGTCTTCCACACCTACGAGGACCACCGCATGGCGACCGCCGGCGCGATCATCGGCCTCGTGGTGGAGGGTGTGCGGATCGAGAACGTGGCGACGACGGCGAAGACCCTGCCGGACTTCCCCGAGCTGTGGACCGGGATGCTCGGGCAGTAGGGACACGCCATGCGCCGCTACGGCAAGCACACCGACGAGGACGACATCCGCACCCGCCCCGGCCGCCGGGGCACCCGGCCGCGCACGCACATCCGGCCCAAGCACGAGGACGCCGCCGAGGGCATGGTGCTCACGGTCGACCGCGGCCGGCTGACCGTTCTGGTCGGCGACCGGACCGTCATGGCGATGAAGGCGCGCGAGCTGGGTCGCAAGGCCGCGGTGGTCGGGGACCGGGTCGCCCTGGTCGGCGATCTGTCCGGGACGAGGGACACGCTCGCGCGGATCGTGCGGATCGAGGAGCGCTCGTCGGTGCTGCGGCGCACGGCCGACGACGACGACCCGTACGAGCGCGTGGTCGTCGCCAACGCGGACCAGCTGGCGGTCGTGACGGCTCTGGCCGACCCGGAACCACGCCCTCGTCTGATCGACCGCTGCCTCGTCGCGGCCTTCGACGGCGGCCTGGAGCCGCTGCTCGTGATGACCAAGTCGGACCTGGCCCCGCCGGACAAGCTGCTGGAGCTGTACGGCGCGCTCGACATCCCGTACGTCGTCACCAGCCGCGAGGAGCTGGAGAACGGTGACGCAGCGGACCGGGTGCGGGAGCACCTGGACGGCAGGGTGACGGCGTTCGTGGGTCACTCCGGCGTGGGCAAGACGACGCTGGTGAACGCGCTGGTCCCCGAGGAGCGGCGGCGGACGACGGGACACGTCAACGCGGTGACGGGCCGCGGCCGCCACACCACCACGTCGGCCCTCGCGCTCCCGCTCACCGGTGCGGACGGCTGGGTGATCGACACCCCGGGCGTCCGCTCCTTCGGCCTCGCCCACATCGACCCGTCCCGCGTCATCCACGCCTTCCCGGACCTCGAACCCGGTACGGAGGGCTGCCCGCGCGCGTGCAGCCACGACGAGCAGGACTGCGCGCTGGACGGATGGGTCGAGGAGGGCCACGCGGACCCGGCGCGCCTGTACTCGCTGCGCCGCCTGCTGGCCACGCGGGAGCGCACGGAGGGCGACTGAGGGGCCTTCGGGTTGTTTGCCGGGGCCCCGGCTCGGTAAGTGCATAATCGCACCGAGCCGGAGATCCGGATCAACGGGAGGACCCCACATGGCGTGGCTGCTGGTCGTCGTGGCCGGGATGCTGGAGACCGGCTTCGCCGTGTGCCTCAAGCTCTCGCACGGATTCACCCGCCTGTGGCCCACGGTCGCCTTCGCGTCCTTCGCCCTCGGCAGCTTCGGCCTGCTGACCCTGTCCCTGAGGAAGCTCGACGTCGGTCCCGCGTACGCGGTCTGGACCGGTATCGGCGCGGCCGGCACCGCGATCTACGGCATGGTCTTCCTCGGCGACCTGGTGTCCGCCCTGAAGATCGTCTCGATCAGCCTGGTCATCGTCGGGGTGATCGGGCTCCAGCTGTCGGGGTCGGCGCACTGAGGGCGGCGCCGTGGACAGTGCTTCCGGGACGGCCGTACCGAGGTCCTGAGGTCCGGGATCATACCGTCCGGCACGGGGCGACCGCGCGGATCAGCTCCGCCATGCCGTCCTCCCCCGGTGGCGCCGCGACGCAGGACAGGGCGAGGCGTACGGCCAGCTCGCAGGAGCGGGCCAGCTCGGCGGCGTCAGCGGGACCGGCCGCGGCACCCGCGAGGGCGGTGACCGCGCGGTCCCGGACGATCCGTACGAGGTCGCGGGGCGTCGGCAGCGGCCCGTCCGCCCGGCGCTGCGCCGGCACCGAGGAGGCGGAGGTCACGGCGGCTAGCGGCGGGGCGGGCAGCCGCTCGCTCCAGCAGCCGGTGAGCATGGCCCGTACCAGCGCGTTGTCCCGAGCTGCGGAACTGGTCCACTCGGCGACGGCGGTGAGCCGCGCCGTGGGCTCGCCCGGTCCGGCCAGTGCCCGCTCCACTCCGGCGAGGTAGCCGTCGGCCTCCCGCCGCACCAGCGCCCGGGCCAGCCCGTCCTTGCTGCCGAACTCGTTGTAGAGGGTCTGCCGGGACACCCCCGCCGTCGCGGCCACGTCGACCATCCGCACCGCGGACCACGGCCGGCGGGCGAGCGCCGTGCAGGCGGCGTCCAGAAGGGAGTCCCGGGCAGCAGGCATCATCGCCTCCCTGGGGGCGGAGCGGCTCTGCGCCCAGATTTGACGCGCTTGTATGCACTGTCAAGGGTTCGGGAGGGTTGTCTGCCGGAGCGCCGGGAGCGCGGGCGGCCGGGGGTCCTGGGCGCCGGCCGCCGTACGGTCGGGCACCCGTCGTCCCCGCGCGCCTCCGCCGTACCCGCGCATCCCCTTCGTCCCCGCCCCCGCCGTGGCACAAGGCGCCGCCCCGAGGCCCCGGCCCTGGTGGCCCCGTACCGACCGCGGCGGATACCGTTCCCTACATGCCGGACTACCTCGACGACCTGCGTCTCGCCCACGTCCTCGCGGACGCCTCCGACGCCGCCACCATGGACCGCTTCAAGGCGCTCGACCTGAAGGTCGAGACCAAGCCGGACATGACCCCGGTGAGCGAGGCGGACAAGGCGGCGGAAGAACTCATCCGCGGTCAGCTCCAGCGCGCCCGCCCGAGAGACGCGGTCCTCGGCGAGGAGTACGGCGTGGAGGGCTCCGGCCCCCGCCGCTGGGTGATCGACCCCATCGACGGCACCAAGAACTACGTCCGCGGCGTCCCGGTGTGGGCCACGCTCATCTCCCTGACGGAGGCGGCCGAAGGCGGCTACCAGCCCGTCGTCGGCCTCGTCTCCGCCCCAGCCCTCGGCCGCCGCTGGTGGGCCGCGAAGGGGCACGGCGCGTTCACGGGCCGCAACCTGACCGTCGCGAACCGCATCCACGTCTCCGGCGTGGGCAAGCTCGCGGACGCGTCCTTCGCGTACTCCTCCCTGTCCGGCTGGGAGGAGCAGGGTCGCCTCGACGGCTTCCTCGACCTCACCCGACAGGTGTGGCGCACGCGCGCGTACGGCGACTTCTGGCCGTACATGATGGTCGCCGAGGGGGCCGTGGACATCTGCGCGGAGCCGGAGCTGTCACTGTGGGACATGGCCGCCAACGCGATCGTCGTCACGGAGGCCGGCGGCACCTTCACCGGCCTCGACGGCCGCCCGGGCCCGCACAGCGGAAACGCCGCCGCCTCCAACGGACTGCTGCACGACGAGTTGCTGGGGTATCTCAACCAGCGCCACTGAGTCACGGGAGAAACCCGGCCACGCCCTCAACTCACCACGCGCGCCCCCTTGTTGACCCGTCCTTTACCTGGCAGTCTGGAGCCACCCCCACTTTGTGAACTTGTGAATCCTTGCACAACAGGATTCCTAGGAGGTGGCTCCATCCATGCTCGTCCGTGACGCCATGAGCACGGTGATCCTCACCGTCGGCCCCGCCCACACACTCCGCCAGGCAGCGAGCCTGATGTCCGCCCGTCGCGTCGGTGCCGCCGTCGTCCTCGACCCGGACGCCGGCGGCATCGGCATCCTCACCGAACGCGACATCCTCAACTCCGTCGGCCTCGGCCAGAACCCCGACACCGAACACATCCACGCCCACACCACCAACGACGTCGTCTTCGCCGCCCCGACCTGGACCCTGGAGCAGGCCGCCCGCGCCATGGCCCACGGCGGCTTCCGGCACCTGGTCGTCCTCGACCGCGGCGAGGTCGCCGGCATCGTCTCGGTCCGCGACATCATCCGCTGCTGGGCCCCGGCACGGGAGCCCGCACCGGCGCTCTGAGCACCCGGTGCCCCTGCGCCGGGCACCCGGAAGGGGCCGGACTCCGAGCACCGTGGGGTCCGGCCCGCCCAGCGGCGGGTGCCGCCGGTCAGCAGCGTCGGCTCAGCCGCGCAGCACTCGAACCGCCGGGCACCGGCCTCCGCGGTGAGCGGTCCCTGCGTCACGTGCGCCTCCTGCGTTCCCTGCCGGCCGGATGACTGGCGCCTGCCCCGGTCCTGCCCTGTGGCCAATCCGTACCTGATCCCATATTGGACAAGGTCAAATTCAATTGTCAGTCCAATCTCACACCTATTCCCATCCTGGTCCCGCTTGCTGTTAGGCTGGTGGCCATGAGCGACCTTCTGGAACGGCTGCGTGGACGCGGATGGCGGATGACCGCGCAGCGGCGCGTCGTGGCCGAGGTCCTCGACGGCGAGCATGTCCATCTGACGGCCGACGAGGTCCACGCGCGGGCTGTCGCGAAGCTGCCGGAGATCTCCCGGGCGACCGTCTACAACACGCTGGGTGAGCTGGTGTCCCTCGGCGAGGTGCTGGAAGTCACGACGGACAAACGTGCCAAGCGCTACGACCCGAACGCGCACCGGCCGCACCACCACCTGGTCTGCGCCCACTGCGGCGCGATCCGCGACGTCCACCCGACGGGCAACCCGCTCGCCGACCTCCCCGACACGGAGCGCTTCGGCTTCACGGTGTCGGACGTCGAGATGACGTACCGCGGTCTGTGCCCGGACTGCGCGGCGGCGTAACTTCTGCCGACCCACCGAGCCCCGGTGGCCCCTGTGGCGCCGGGGCTCGGTGCCGTCGGCACGCCTTCCCCGCCACCCCCGTCGGCGCCCTCCGAGCCGGCACCCACCGCAGCGGCACGGCCGCCGCTCGACGGCTGTGCCCGGCAGGGACACCGCGCGCACTCGCGTGGCGCGCGGTGTCCCTGCGATGCGGGTCCGCGTCGCCTCAGAACGCCGTCAGGGTGAGGGTGAGGGCCGCGGGACGCGTGTCCTGGATGCAGGAGGCGAAGTCCGCCACGTCGTCGAAGGCTAAGCCGTATGCCTTGCCGTCCACGGTGGCCGCGTGGACGGCCCGCGCGTCGGCGAAAGGAGACGCGCAGGGGCGTGCGGACGAAATTTGTCCGATGCGAGCGGTGATGGCCGGGCGATCAGGGTGACGAACCGCCGGGAGCGCACAAGGTCTGACACCGGAATACGCCGAGGGCCGGAACCCGTCTCTGGATTCCGGCCCTCGACCTTCAGTAGCGGGGACAGGATTTGAACCTGCGACCTCTGGGTTATGAGCCCAGCGAGCTACCGAGCTGCTCCACCCCGCGTCGGTGAACACGACATTACGCGAGACCGGCGCAGCGAAGCAAATCAGTTGGGCGGCGAGTGAGCAGGGCCACTTCCCAGCCGGCCGGGCGGGGCCGACGGGCGGGCAGATACGTCGGAGGCCGGCGCAGCGTCACGCGGAGAGTTCCTCGCCCAGCGCGTCTCTGAGCCGCCCCGCTCGCTCCGCGACCTCCGCCGGGCCCAGTTCGACCGCACGGTCGGCCCAGCGCTGTCCCTCCGCCAGCTCTCCCCGACGCGCGTAGACGAGGGCCAGCCGGAGTGCCGCCCGGCCGTGCCCGGCGTCCGCGGCCCGCGTCCACCACACCGCCGCCTCCGGCTCGCTTCCCTCCCGGGCCAGCAGCAGCCCGAGATTGAAGGCGCCGTTGCGCGACCCCGCCTCCGCCGCCTTCCGGTACCACCGCGCCGCCTCGACGACATCCCCCCGCGCCGCCGCGAGCATCCCGACCCGCACCTGCGCCCGCCGGTGCCCCTGGGTCGCCGCCCGCTCGTACCACTCCTCGCACTCGGTCTTGTCGTGCACGATCTCGCCCAGCTCGTGTGCCGGCTCCGGCGGCCGCCGCGCGTCCAGCAGCGCCGCGAGCCGGTACGCCGCCTCCGCGCTGCCCCCGCCGGCCGCGCACCGCAGATGCCGCTCGGCCTCCTGCTCCTCGCCCCCGCGCAGCCGGGCGATCCCGACCTGGAGCGCGGCCTCGGTGTGTCCGGCCGCGGCGGCCCGCTCGTACCAGCGCAGCGCCGAGGCCTCCTCGCCGCGCGAGGCGTAGAGGATCCCCAGGTTGAACGCGGCGTCGACGCTCCCCGCCTCGGCGGCCTTGGAGAACCACGGCTCGGCGCCGGTGGTGTCGCCGCCCTGGAGCAGCAGGATGGCGAGCGCGTTCGCGGCCTCCCGGTGACCCGCGTAGGCGGCCCGCCGGTACCACTGCTCGGCCTGCGCGGTCCGTCCCTGCTCGGCACAGAGCAGCCCGAGGTTGTAGGCGCCGTTGTCGTCACCGGCCTCCAGCGCGGCCCGGTACCAGCGCTCGGCGGTCTGGGTCTCGCCGCGCTCGGCGTGCAGCGCGCCGAGCGCGTTGGCCGCGTTGCCGTCGCCCTCCTGGGCGGCCCGCAGCCACCACACGGCAGCGCTCCCGGTGTCCCCGGCGTCGCGCAGCAGGAAACCCAGCGCGCAGGCGGCCCGGGGCTCGCCGTCCTTGGCGGAGGTCAGGTACCAGCGCCCGGCCTCCTTCAACTCCCCGCGCTTCTCCAGGATCGCACCGAGGTGCAGCGCGGCCCGCCGGTGGCCGCGCGCGGCGGCCTGCCGGTACCACTGCTCGGCCTCGGCGGCGGCGTTGTCGGCCTCGCACTCGTCCTCGTGTCCGACCCGCCGGTCGAGCGCGCGGGCCAGCCGGTAGGCGGCCTCGCGGTGCCCACGCTCGGCCGCGGCCCGCATCCAGTGCTCGGCGCCGACGTCCCCGCGGTGCTCCAGCAGGTCGGCGAGGGCGTACGCACCGAGGACATGGCCCTGCTCGGCGGACTGACGCAGCCAGTACTCGGCGGCCGGTTCGTCCCCGCGCTCACGGTGGTAGCGGCCCAGTGCGTGCGCGGCGGCGGCGGAACCGGCGACGGCGGCGATGCGCCACCAGCCGGCGGCCTCCTCCGGGTAGCCGCGCTGGTGCAGCAGGACACCCAGGTTGTTGGCGGCGGCCCGGTCACCGGCCGCGGTGGCGGCGCGCAGATGGGGTTCGGCTCCGTCGAGGTCGCCGCGACGCAGCAGCAGGGCTCCGAGGACGCTCGCCGCCTCGGCGTCGCCGCTCTGCGCGGCCAGCCCGAGGCGCACCTCCTCCGCGGCGTCCCCCATCTCGCTCAGCTCGTCGCGGGTGGGCTCCTCGCCGGAAGGCTGCACAAATCGCCCTGACTCGAACAGAGTTGCCTTGTCCCCCATAACGTCCATCGTCGCACCACCTGCAACCTTGGTACACCCGGTATACCGCAGCCCGTGAGGTCACTTCAGCGTTTTGTCGACATGCCCACAGGGCGACAAGTCAAACACACACCGCTCAACTCCCCACGGCGGCACGGCCGTCCCTCCCCCCAGTACATGAGTTCGCACACCACGAAGGCCCGGATCCCTTGGGATCCGGGCCTTCGACTGCAGTAGCGGGGACAGGATTTGAACCTGCGACCTCTGGGTTATGAGCCCAGCGAGCTACCGAGCTGCTCCACCCCGCGCCGTTGCCTGTCAACCGTATCACGGCGCCGGGGGGCTATTGATCAACTCTTGCGTCCTGACCCGTTCTTGCCGGCCTTGACCTCCGCGTCCTCGGCCCGCTTCAGCGCGGCCTGCAGGTCCTTCTGGGCCTTCGCGTACGCGGTCCAGTCCGGCCCGTTCGGCTCCTTGAGGGCCTGCTGGCCCGCGTCGAACGCCTTCTGGGCGTCGGCCAGGGCCTGTTGGGCGGACGGGTTGGCGGACGACGGCGGGTTGGTGGTGCCGGTGTCCGGTGGCGCGGTGGTCGAACCGTCCACGCCGAACACCTTGTTGAGGGCCTCGTCGAGGGTGTCCTCGAACGCCGTCTTGCCGTTGTAGGTGACCAGCACCTTGCCCAGCAACGGGTACTTCAGCTTGTTGCCGCCGAGGACGTAGACCGGCTCCGCGTACAGCAGTCCGCCGTCGAGCGGCACGGTCAGCAGGTTGCCGTACTCGACCTTGGAATGCCCCCGGGTGAGCAGGCTGATCGTCTCCGCGATGTCCGGCCGGGAGTTGAACTGGCTCTGCACCTGTCTGGGGCCGTCGGCCGTGGTGCTGGCCGGCAGTTTCAGGATTCTGATCTTGCCGTAGTCACGGGTGCCCGGGTCGGAGTCGACCGCCATGAACGCGCTGAGGTTGTCCCGTCCGTTCGGTGTGAACGTCGTCGTCAGCGAGAACGCCTGCTTGCTCTGGTCCGGCATCTTCATGCTCAGGTAGTACGGCGGCACCGCGCTGCCCGAGTCGTTGGTCGGGTCGTCGGGCACCTGCCAGACCTCGCTGCCGGTGAGGAACGTCTGCGCGTCCGTCACGTGGTAGCGGGTGAGCAGCTCGCGCTGGACCTTGAACAGGTCCTGCGGGTAGCGAAGATGGGCCAGTAGGTCCTTCGAGATGGCGCTCTTCGGCTGCACCGTGCCCGGGAACGCCTTCATCCAGGTCTTCAGCACGGGGTCCTGGGTGTCCCACTGGTACAGCCTGACCTCGCCGGTGTAGGCGTCGACGGTCGCCTTCACCGAGTTGCGGATGTAGTTGACCTGGTTCTGCTGGGCCACCACCGCGCGGTTGTTGTTCGCGGCGGTCAGCGAGTCGGCCGTCGTGTCGCCCAGGGTCGTACGGGAGGAGTACGGGTAGCCGTTCGACGTCGTGTACGCGTCGACGATCCACTGGATACGGCCGTCGACGACCGCCGGATAGGCGTCGCCGTCGATGGTCAGCCAGGGGGCGACCGCCTCCACGCGCTCCTTGGGCGTGCGGTTGTACAGGATCCGCGAGCCCTTGCCGATCGCGCCGGAGTAGAGGATCTGCGGTTCGTTGAACGCCACCGCGTACGCGGCCCGGTTGATCGGGTTGTCGAGGTTGACGCCGCTCCTGCCGGTGTAGCTGGTGGTCTTCTCGTCGCCGTTGTCCGCCGAGTAGTCGACCTCCTTCTGCGGCCCGCCGACGATCGAGTAGGTCGTGGTCTTCTCGCCGTAGTAGACGCGCTGCTGGTACGTTCCGAGGTCGCCCCTGGACGGCAGGTCCGACTCGGTGAACACCGGCTGGCCCTGGTCGTCGGCCTCGGTTCCCCTGGCGGCCACCACGCCGTAGCCGTGCGTGTAGCGGAAGTGGTCGTTGATCCAGTTGTTCTTCGGGACGCCGTCGAGGTTCAGCTCGCGCAGCCCGATGACCGTGTCCTGCTCCTTGGCGTCCCCGCCGTCCTTCGAGGGGTACCGGTCGACGTCCAGGTTGGTCGGGAAGGCGTAGTAGTTCTTCATCTGCTGCGCCTGCTGGAACGTCGGCGAGACGATGTTCGGGTCCATGATCCGGAGGCTCGCCGCGTCGTCCGCGTCGCCTCGCAGCTTGGTCTTGTCCGAGGTCGTGGACTTGCCGGCGTACTCGGTGACCTTGGTGTCGCCGATGCCGTACGCCTCGCGGGTGGCCGTGAGGTTCTTCTGGACGTACGGCGCTTCCTTCGCCTGCTCGTTGGGCTGGACCTGGAACTTCTGCACGATCGCCGGGTACAGCCCGCCGATCAGGATCGCCGAGAGGACCATCAGGCCGAAGCCGATGACCGGCAGCTGCCAGGTGCGCCGCCACAGCGTGGCGAAGAACAGCAGCGCGCAGATGACGGCGATGCAGAACAGGATCGTCTTCGCCGGCAGGTACGCGTTGGCGTCGACGTAGCGCAGGCCGGTCCATTCGCCCGTCGCCTTGAAGTCGCTGGACTTCACGGCCAGGCCGTACCGGTCGAGCCAGTAGGCGACGGCCTTGAGGGCGACGAAGAGGCCGAGCAGCACCGACAGATGCCCGGTCGCGGCGGCGGTGGCCCGCGCACCGGGGCTGGTGACCCGCAGCCCGCCGTACAGATAGTGCGTGAGCGCGGCGGCGATCAGGCACAGGATGGCGGTGGCGAAGCCGAAGCCGAGCAGAAAGCGGTACCAGGGCAGGTCGAAGGCGTAGAAGGATACGTCGAGGTGGAACTGGGGATCCTTCTGGTGGAAGGGCACGCCGTTGACCCACATCAGCCAGGTCCGCCACTGGCCGGCCGCGGAGGCGCCGGCGATCAGCCCGACGAGCGCGGTGACGGCGATCAGCAGCCACTTCTTGTACGGCGCGATGCTCATCCGGTAGCGGTCGAGGCTCTGCTGCTCCATGGACATGGCACTGAGCGGGGGCCGCAGGCGGTGCGCCAGCCAGACGTTGACCCCCACCGCGACCGCCATCAGCAGGCCGAAGACGACGAAGAGGCCGATCTTGGTCCACAGCGTGGTCGTGAACACGGACGAGTAGTGCACCGACCGGTACCACAGCCAGTCCGTCCAGAAGCCCGCGAACATGGTGAAGGCCATGCCGAGGACGGCGAGGACGCCCAGTGTCATGAGCAGGGTCCGTGCCCCCCGGGACGGGCGGCCCGCTCTGATCCGTGGCCCCGTCGGGCCTCCGCCGCGGTCCGGCATCTGGAAAGCCAAGGTGCGCACCTCGAAGTCGCTGTCGATCCGTCAGGCCCGACTGGTCGCGGGCCGGCCGTGGCCCCCCGTGATCGCGGACCCACACCTATGCAACTTACTCACGGTTTGCTCGGTTCCCGATTCCGGCCCTGAACGAGGCAGGATTGTGACCATGTCCAACACTCCCATGGCAGCGAGCCCGCTCACCCGGGCCGTACTCGAGATCGACGAGTACGTCTCCGGCCTCGGCTGGGACCAGCCCGCTCGCCTCTTCGCCCTTGTCGACACCGCACGGCTGCGGGCACAGGAACCCGCGCTCGCGGCCCAGCTGGGTCTCGAGGACGAGTCCGCGTCCTCCGGTCTCACCCCGATCGAGCAGGACGAGATCCCGACCGGCAAGCCGCTGGACGAGTTCCTCGGCACGATCGCCTGGCCCGACGCGGTGACCGGCTGCGCACTCTCCGTGGAGCGCCTGATGCTGCCACCGTCCGCCGAGGCGCAGGTCCCGCGGGATCTGAGCGAGGCGCAGCTGACCAAGTGGGTGGCCGAGCACCCCGAGCGCCAGGAGGTGCGCATGACGGTCGCGGTGCTGCGCGACGGCAGCCGCGACTCGGCACTGCGGCTGCGCGAGAAGGACAGCCCGACGGAGGTCCTGACCGGCCCGGACCTGGTGCCCGGCCTGGCCGAGGCCCTGACGGCGACGTTCGAGGACTGAGTCTTCGCGGTACGGCGACGGGGGCCCCTCGTGCTCGTGGGGCGCCCTCAGCCGTGGCACGGGTCCGCCGGGCAGCACACCCGCCGTGCGTGCCGCTCAGCCCTTGGTGGTGCACTGCGGCAGCGCCGCGGTGTTCCCGGTGCGGATGTCCTTCAGCGCGTCGAGCGCGTCCTTGATCGTCCCGACCTTGACCAGCCGCAGCCCGCTCGGGGTGTCCTTGGCCGCGGCCGCGCAGTTGTCGGCCGGCGTCAGGAAGTACTGGGCGCCCTTGTCGCGTGCGCCGACGGTCTTCATCTCGACGCCGCCGATCGGGCCGACGGTGCCGTTGTCGTCGATGGTGCCGGTGCCGGCGACGAACCTGCCGCCGGTCAGGCTGCCCGGGGTGAGCTTGTCGTAGATGCCGAGCGCGAACATCAGACCGGCGCTGGGGCCGCCGACGTCGGCGAGCTTGATGTCGATGGTGAACGGGAAGGTGTGGTCGGTGCCGGCGGAGATCCCGACGATGGCCCGCTTGGGCCCGCTGTCGTCGGACGTCTTCGTGGTCAGGGTGATGTCCCGGGTCGCGGTCGCCGTCCTGTGGGCCTTCTCGGCGGCGGCCTGCTCCCTGGCGGGGACGACGGTGAAGACGACGTTCTGTCCGGGCTTGTGCCTGGTGACGAGCTTGGCGACGTCGGCGGGCTGCTTGACGGCCGTGCCGTCGACCGCCTTGATCACGTCACCGGCGTGCAGCCGGCCCTCGGCGGGGGCGCCCTTGACGACGGTGGAGACGATCACCCAGGACTTCACCGGGATGCCCAGCTGCTTCAGGGCGGCGACCTTGGCGCTCTCCTGGGACTGGCTGAACTCCTCGGCGTTCTCCTGGGTGGACTGCTGCTCCGTCTTGCCGTCCGGGTAGAGCGTGTCGTGCGGCACGATCTTGGTGTCGGGGTCGAGCCATCCGTAGACCGCCTCCACCAGGTTCATGCGGAAATCCGCGCTGGTCACCCGGACGGTCGTCATGTTCAGATTGCCGTCGGTCGGGTACGTCCTGTGCCCGGAGATCTGCAGCACCGGCTCGCCGTCGTGGTCCGCCAGCGTGTTCACGGTCGGGCCGGGGGACATCTCCGCGTACGGCACGGGGATGAGCACTCCCGCGCACAGGAGCGCGATCAGCATCAGGGTGGAGGCGAGCATCGTCGCGGTGCGGCGTGGCATGCCACGACAGTACGGGACGCCTCTGTCAGCGCACCGTCAGGGCACCCACCTCACACGCCGCCGGCACCCGTGTGGGACCGCTCCATGGCCTCCCGGAACCGGGCATAACCGTCCAGCTCGGGGCCGTCGCCGCGCACCTTGCGAGTCCTGCTGGCCCAACTGCCCCACAGCCCGCCGCCGATCGCGGCCATGAGCGGGATCAGCAGCCAGACAAGCGCCCCCATGCCGGCCTCCCAACGCTGTGAGCGTCCGCAACTGACTGATGAGCAGATTAACCGTCCGCACTGACAACGCTCACGCGAGGGGGGCGGTTACGCAACACGGGGTCGTCCGTGTGCTCCAGGTGACGTACGCCAGAGGCTCCCACCGGCCTCCCGCGGTCCGGCCACCACCCCTCGACGAGGGTGCTAAGCGCCGACCCATTCCTCCGTACCATCCGAGAACTTCTGGTGCTTCCAGATGGGCACCTCGTGCTTGAGGTCGTCGATCAGCCTGCGGCAGGCGTCGAAGGCCTCGGCCCGGTGCGGACAGGCCACGGCGACGACCACCGCCAGATCCCCGACCCGGAGGTCCCCGACCCGGTGCAGGGCGGCCAGCGCCCGCACCGGATACTCGGCCGTCACCTTCTCGGCGACGCGCCGCATCTCGGCCTCGGCACTGGGGTGACAGGAGTAGCCGAGCGCGTCCACGTCCGCACCCCCGTCGTGGTTGCGCACGGTCCCCACGAACAGGGCGACGCCCCCGGCCGCGGCGTCCCCCACGGCCTGGAACACCTCGTCCACGGAGAGCGTGGTCTCCCGGACACCGATCAGCCTGATGGGATCCTGTGCCGCCTGCTCGCCGGGGTGCTCGCTCGTGTGTGCCATGCCCCCATCGTGCCGCACGCCCGTGACACCGGGGAATACGAGATTCACCAGGCAGCCGCGTGGCCGCTTTCGGAGCCTCCTACGACGTGGCCGCGCGGCGGCTCACACGCGGCGCCGGGCCTTGCGGGCCCGCCGTACGACGGCCGCCGCGCCCAGCAGAGCCACCGTCGCCCCCGCGGCACCGGCGGCCGTGGCGTCCTTGCGCCCCAGGCGGCGTCCGGCCACTGTGTGCCGCCCGGAGACCTCCTCCAGCAGCTCCGCGAGCACCTCCTCGTTGGTCCACCGCGGCCGCCACCCGGCGTCGTGCAACCGGCTCCCGCTGACCACCCAGGGGTACATCGTGTAGGCCAGGTCCCCCGCCGGGGACGGGGTGAGCCCGATCCGGTGCAGCCGGGCCGCCGCGCCGAGCGCGACCGCCGACGGCAGCTCCATCCGTCGGATCCCGCTCAGTTCCTCGACCTCCTCCTGCTCCAGCCACCCGTCACAGCCGACGGCGAGTTCCCCCTCGACCTTCTCCAGGACGGCGTACTCCAGCGCGCTGCACAGGTCCTCGACGTGGCAGAACTGCCACGCGGGCCGGGACCCGGCGACGACCAGCAGCCGCGGCGACTCGAAGTACCGGGTCAGCGCGGTGTCGGTGCCGCCGACCAGCACGGCGGGCCGTACGACGGTGACGTTCAGCCCCGGATGCGCCCGCGGCGCGCGCCGGGCCAGCCGCTCGATCTCCAGCAGGTCCCCCACCCCGGTGGCCTCGGCGGTCGCGCGCAGTTCGGCGTCCTCCGACAGGGGCAGCTCGTTGTCCGGCAGCGCGCCGTACACCGTCGCCGAGGTGCACAGCACGACCCGGTGCACGCCGGCCGCCGCCGCGGCGGTCAGGACGGTCTGCGTCCCCCGGACGTTGTAAGCGGTGCGGGCGGCCGGATCGGTCTCCAGATCGAGGTCGAGCGCGAGGTGGACGACCACGTCGGCGCCGCGCAGCTTGTCCGCGATGGCGGGGTCGCGCACGTCGAGGATGTGCCAGGTGGCGTCGGCGCACTCGCCGCGCCGCTCGTCGATGGCGACGACCTGCCTGATCTCCTCGGAGGCCGCGAGCCGCTCGGTGAGCAGGGCCCCGACACCGCGGGCGGCGCCGGTGACCGCGACGACGGGTCCGCGCACGCCGGGAGCCGCGGACGGGGTTGAGGGGTTTCGCGCTGCGCGAACCTGAGGGTCTGGGGAACTCACCGGGCGTCTCCAGCGGTTGTCTTCAATACGAGCGCGAGTGACGCGTACGTACCAGGTGCATCCATCCTGCCGCAGGCCTGCCGTGGGCGAAGCACCGAGGCCCGATCGGGTCCGGGTGTCTACGCTGGGTGGTGTTGTCGGGCAGCCGCGCCGCCGGAGACAGACCGGCGGCCTTACCAGCCGAGGATTCCCGTGAGTGACACCCCATTCGGTTTCGGCCTTCCGCCGGAGGAGCCGGAGGACGGCGACGAGGGCAAGAAGAAGGACCAGCAGAGCGGTGGTGGGCAGGGACCGGCCAACCCGTTCGGCTTCGGCGGCCTGCCCGGAGCCGGAGGCTTTGGCGGCCCCGGCGCCGACAATCCGCTCGCAGCGATGTTCGGGTCGCTGAATCCCACGGATCTGGGCGCCGCGTTCCAGCAGCTGGGTCAGATGCTCTCCTACGAGGGGGGCCCGGTGAACTGGGACATGGCCAAGCAGATCGCCCGCCAGACGGTCGCCCAGGGCACCCCGGACGGCACGAAGGACGCGAGCGTGGGCCCGGCCGACCGCAGGGCGGTCGAGGAGGCCGTCCGCCTGGCCGACCTGTGGCTGGACGACGCGACGTCCCTGCCGTCGGGCTCCGGCTCGGCGGTGGCCTGGTCCCGCGCGGAGTGGGTCGAGGCGACCCTGCCCGCCTGGCAGGAGCTGGTCGACCCGGTCGCCGAGCGGGTCGGCGCCGCCATGGGCGACGTCCTGCCGGAGGAGATGCAGGCCATGGCGGGCCCGCTGATCGGCATGATGCGCTCGATGGGCGGCGCCATGTTCGGCACGCAGATCGGGCAGGCCGTCGGCGTGCTCGCGGGCGAGGTCGTCGGCTCCACCGACATCGGCCTGCCGCTCGGCCCGGCCGGCAAGGCCGCGCTGCTGCCGGCCAACGTGGAGGCCTTCGGCAAGGACCTCGGCGTGCCGCAGGAGGAGGTCCGGCTGTACCTGGCGCTGCGCGAGGCCGCCCACCAGCGCCTGTTCGCGCATGTGCCGTGGCTGCGCTCGCACCTGTTCGGCGCGGTCGACGGGTACGCGCGCGGGATCAAGGTCGACACGGCCAAGCTGGAGGACGTGGTCGGCCAGTTCGACCCGCAGAACCCCGAGCAGCTGCAGGACGCGCTCCAGCAGGGCATGTTCCAGCCGGAGGACACGCCCGAGCAGAAGGCCGCCCTGGCCCGTCTGGAGACCGCTCTGGCCCTCGTCGAGGGCTGGGTGGACGCGGTCGTCCACGCGGCCGCGAAGCCGCGCCTGGCGTCCGCCGACGCGCTGCGCGAGACGCTGCGCCGCCGACGTGCGACGGGCGGCCCGGCCGAGCAGACGTTCGCCACGCTGATCGGCCTGGAGCTGCGCCCGCGCCGGCTGCGCGACGCCTCCCGCCTGTGGGCCTCGCTCACGGACGCGCGCGGCGTCGACGGCCGGGACGGTCTGTGGGCCCACCCGGACATGCTGCCGACGGCGACCGACCTGGACGACCCGGACGGCTTCGTGCACCGCGAGCAACTGGACTTCTCCGAGCTGGACAAGATGCTCGGCGAGGCCGCAGGCGGTCACCGGGGCAAGCCGGACCTGCGCAAGAAGGACGACGGCGAGGCCGAGACCGACGACAAGGACGGCGACACCGAGTGAGCCTCCACGACGACGCGGTCCTCGTGCTGAAGGAGTACGGGGACCAGGAAGAGCTGCGCCAGGCCTACCTGGACCACCTTCAGGCGCACCCGGACGGCCTGTGGAAGGCCTGCCGGGCCGGACACATCACGGCGAGCGCTCTGGTGGTCGACCCGGAGCGCGGGCGGGTGCTGCTGACCCTGCACAAGAAGATCCGGATGTGGCTGCAGATGGGTGGCCACTGCGAGCCGGCCGACGCCACACTGGCGGACGCCGCGCTGCGCGAGGCGACGGAGGAGTCGGGCATCGCGGGGCTGACGCTGCTGCGCGGCGGCCCGGTGCGCCTGGACCGCCATCACACGCCCTGCGCCTGGCACCTGGACGTGCAGTACGCCGCCGTCGCACCGGACGGCGCCGTGGAGGCGATCAGTGACGAATCTCTCGACCTGCGCTGGTTCACCTACGACGAGGTGGCCGGTGTGGCCGACGAGTCGGTCGTACGGCTGCTGGCGGCCACCCGCGCCAGGCTCTGAACGGGCGAGGGGCGATCGTCTTCGAGGTCGCCCCTCGCGTTCACCCCACCTGCCGCTCAGTTCCAGACGTTGCCCTGGTTCTGCCCGCGGGCCCCGTGCTGCCCCATGCCGAACTGCGCGGCGAGGCCCTGCCCGATCACCGCGTTCTGCGGCGGCAGAAGCTCGCTGGGCTGGACGAGCGCGAACCCCGAGCCCATGAAGCTCAGCTCCCAGCCCTCACCGGTGTTGCCGCGCCGGCGCCACACCCCGGAGGAGTGCGTCTGGGCCTGCATCTGTACGCGCAGTCCGGTCGACCAGGCGACGATCGCGTCCGCGTCGCAGTTGACGTACTTGTCGGGCGTGACCTGCATCAACAGCGGCGCGCCCGAGGTCATCAGGGCGACTTTGCCGCGCCCTGTGATGTTCAGCTGGTACTTCCCCGAGCCGGAGATGCCGTAGAGGCTGTCGACGGCGACGACCTCGTAGTGCAGCGAGGAGTCCATGGCGAGGACGTAGGAGCTGTCGACGGTCAGCCCGTCCTGCTCGACGTCCATGATGTGCACGTGCTGGGCCAGGTTGGCGAGGTACACCGTGCCCTGCCCGTGACAGCGCATCAGGTCCAGGCCCTCGCCGGTGTACGCACGCGCGCGTGCCTGGTCGTTGCTGCGGTACTCGGCGTCGAACTCGACCAGGCCCTGGTAGGCGACCATCGTGCCCTTGCGGGCGAGGATGTCGTCGTGCCCCTCCAGGGTGACCCGGAGCAACTGCTGGTTCTGCAACGCCCAGCGCTCCTGCGTCCGGACGTCGTTGTGCGCGAAAAGCGGACTCTGCATGGCTTCCTGACTTCCCCTCAGCCCCGGACCCGGAGACGGTCGGTGCTGTCCTCGCTGGGCTGGACGACGACGATGCCCTGGCCGGAGAAGGCCATCTGGTAGGCCTCTCCGCTGCCCCGGCCGATCAGCGACTGCGCCTTGAAGCTGCGCTTGCCCTTCACCTTGAGGTTGGGCGACCACGCGACGAGCGCGTCCGGGTCGACGTACGTCTCGTCCTCGCCGCCGCCGCAGTCGACGACGATCGGCGTGCCCCGGGAGGTCAGCGCGACCCATCCCTGCCCGGAGATCTTCGTGTTCCACAGGCCCTGACCGGCGAACTTGGCGAGCCCCTTCACACGCTCCACGCCCCAGGCGAGGTGCGCGTCGAAGGCGAGCAGATTGGTGGCGTTGACGGAGATCCCGTCGCCGTTGAGGTTGATCACGACGACGTCGGCGCCGTAGTCGGCGAGGTAGAGCAGGCCGTCGCCGGAGCACTTCATCAGGGGCGCGCCCTCGCCGGTGATCCAGTCGCGCGCGATCTGGCGGACGGCCGGCGGGTTGGGCTCGTACTGGACGAAGCCTTCGTAGGCGACCATCGAGCCCACGCGCGCGAGGAGGTCGTTCCCGGTCTGCATGGCGACCTTCAGCATGTGGCTGCCGTGGTTCTCCATGCGGGCGGTGACGGGGGCGGGGGCGAAGCCCGCGAGCGGCTGGTTCATGACGGGCTCCCTCAGACCTCGTACGGCTGGACGACGATGAAGTTGCCGGGAGCGCCCCGGAACTGGAGGTTGACGCTCTCGCCGGTGTCGCCCGGGTAGGCGTTGCGGCGCATGCGGACCTGGCTGGAGACGATCACCTGGGAGGCGGCCGACCAGGCCACGACGGCGTTGCAGTCGGCGAAGGTCGTCGGCGTGACCGGCAGCACCACGGGTGTGCCGTGCGTCTTGACGACGATCGTGCCGGTGCCCTGGAACTGCATGGTGAACAGCGCGCCGCCGGGGATGCCGTGCCCCTCGATACGGCGGACCTCGTACTGAAGGCCCTCGTCGAAGGCGAGGACGTTCTCCGCGGACACGCAGATCGCGTCGCCCTGCAGCTCCACGGGGTGCAGATGGGTGGAGTTCTCGGCGAGGAACACCTGGCCGTTGCCGGTGCAGCGCATCAACTGCATCTCCTGGCCGGTGGCGTTGCCGACGATCCGCCCGGCGAAGCCGGCACCCTTGTAGGCGAAGTCGACCTTGCCCTGGTAGAGCACCATGCTGCCCTGCTTGGCCAGCACCGGCTGCCCGCCGATGCCGAGGTCGACGCGGATGAGCTTCTTGTTCTGCTGCGTCCAGCGCTGTCCGGTCGGCGTCTCCTTGTACATCTGCAGCGCGGCCGTGACCCCGGCACCGCCCTGCGGGGTGCCCTGCGGCACTGCGTAGGCATCGGGCCGGCCGGACATCTGCCCGTAGCCCGGCGGCATGGGCGCGGAGGGCCGGCCGCCGTAGGAGGGCGGCTGCTGGCCGTGGCCGGGCGGCATCGGCGCGGCCGGGCCGCCGTAGGACTGCTGCTGGGGCGGCTGACCGTACGGCTGCCGGGGCGGCTGACCGCCGTACTGCGGCTGGTCGTACGGCGCGGGGGCCGGGGCCGGCGGCGGGACGGTGGCGCCGGCGGACGGGATCATGGGGGCGATGACCGTCGGCGCGGCGTGCACGTTCGGCGCGGGTGCGGGAGCCGGCGGCGGCATCTGGCCGGGGGGCGTGAAGCCCTGCGGGGGCGTGGCTCCGGACGGCGGGGGGAAGCCCTGTGCGGCGGGCTGCGGCACGGGGGCCGCAGTGGGCGCGGGAGCCGACGGAGCAGGGGCGGGAGGGGCCGGGGCGGCGAACGGGGGCGGGGTCGTGGCCTGGGCGGGTGGCGCGAAGCCGGGGGCGGCACCGGACTGCGGCTGCTGCGCGGCGACAGGTGCCTCCTCCTCCAGCACCTCGCCGCCGAAGTTCTTCAGCAGCGCCTCCAGTCCGCCGTCGAAGCCCTGTCCGACGGCCGCGAACCGCCACACGTCCTTCAGGTAGATGTCGCCGAGCATCACGGCGCGCTCGGTGGAGAACTCGGCGCCAGTGAACGCGTAGCGCGCGACCTCCTCACCGCCCGCCACGATGCGCAGGTAGCCGGGGGCGATCTGCGACATCTGCCCGTCGCCGTCGACGGTCGCAGTGAAGGACAGCTTGCGGATGTGCGACGGGATCCGGTCCAACGTGACCCGGAACGACTCGGTGTCGCCCGCCTGCGCGCCGAGCAGCTGGATGGACTCCTCCGGGGACTTCGGCTGGTTGAAGAACACGAAGTACCGGTCGTCCGAGAGGCGCTCGTCGGCGTCCAGACCGAAGCAGCTGATGTCGAAGGTCAGCCCGGGGGCGGAGATCTGCACGCCTACGTACAGATCCGTGCCCGCCGTGAGGTCACTGATCCTGGCCTTGTGGCCGCGTTGGAATTCCCTGGCCATGCGTAACGACCGTCCCCCATCCCGAATGTGAGTTGCGTCGCGCCAGGCTAACGGCTCGGTCCGGGATCGGACGCAACCGGTACAGACCCGGTACACAACCGCGTCCGGAGACGGACCGAGGGCACACGGCTCACTGTCTGCGCGCCCCGGGCACATGCGGCAGCCGCTCCGCCGCGACGACCCCTTCGAGGTAGCCGCGGGCCCGCTCCGTACGCGGGTACGTCTCCAGCAGCCGCCAGAAGTCCGGCCCGTGGCCGGGGACCAGGAGATGGGCCAGCTCATGGCAGAGGACGTAGTCGACGACGTACTCGGGCATCCCCTGCAGCCGGTGCGACAGCCGGATGCTGCCCTCGGCCGGGGTGCACGAACCCCAGCGGGTGTTCTGGTTGGTGACCCAGCGCACGGAGGCGGGCCGGGCCCGGCCGTCGAAGTACTGCGCCGACAGCCGCTCGGCACGCTCGGCCAGCTCGGCGTCGCCGAGCACCCGCCTGCTCTCCTGGGCGGCGAGTTTGTCGAGCATGACGGTGATCCAGCGCTGCTCCTCCGCCTTCGACATCCGGGCGGGGATCAGTACGACGGTGCGATCGCCCTCGCGGTACGCGGAGACCGTCCGGCGGCGCCGGGCACTCCTGCGGACCTCGATCGCGCTCGCCCCCGAGCCGCCGGGCGGCTGGCTCGTCGTGCTGCGCTGTGTCTCTCCGGCGCGGTGCAGTGGGTCGGCGGGCACGCCCCGACGTTACCCGCTGGGCACGGCCGAAGTCCCGGCTCCGGAACGGTTGGATGCCAATCCCCACCGTGCGTTTGATTCCTATGATTCCTACGACCGATCCGCACATCCGGTTTATCCGGTTCACCGGGTTCCGTGCGGGCCCTTCGACCGCTTCACCCCGGCAGGTTGTACGACCATCACCCCCAGCCTGTGGACAACTCTCGGCGCCGGCCCCCTGCACACGGCATGCTGGCAGGCGTCGGCGGAACATGACCGGTTCCACCGGCGAAGCGACGTTCCGGACGCTCCAGGTGGTCCGGGATGCTTTCCATCGATACGGGGGCCCCTCATGCATCCGGTGGTGAAACCCGCGCTGCGGCGCGGCTGGCGTGATCGCGACACCGTCCAGTTCGGGATGACGCCCGCGCACGCACTGACACTGGGACCGATGGACCCGGCGACGCGCGACGTCCTGGACCTGCTCAACGGCACCCGCGGGCTGCCGCTGCTCCGCGAGGAAGGCCGCCGCATGAACCTCCCGGCCGGCCAGGTCGACACCCTGCTGGCACGGCTGACCCGGGCAGGCCTGATCGACGACGCACGCGGCGGCGGACCGGCCGCAGACGCGCTGCGCCAGAAGACAGAGGTCCTGCGGCGGCTGCGTCCCGACCTCGCCGCACTGTCCCTGACCACGGCCGAGCCGGGCGGCGCGCTCGCCCGGCTCGCCGCCCGCCGCGCCCTGCGCGTGCAGGTACGGGGCGCGGGACGGGTCGGCGCGATCCTGGCCTCGGCGCTGTCGGGCGCCGGGGTCGGCGAGGTCGACGTGCGCGACAGCGGACGCGTGGAGCCGTGGGACGTGGCGCCGGGCGGGCTGCCCGCCGAGTCGGTCGGCGAACGCCGGGACACCGCCGCGCGGGCCGCCGTACGCCGCGCGGCACCCGACCGCCCACCGCGCCACGCCCACTCCCCCGGATCCGGCACCCGGGACCCCGGACACGCCCTGGTGATCCTCACGCCCCGGGACGACGTGGCCGTGCACGCCCCCGACCCGGCCGACGCCGAGCCGCTCGTGGCCTCCGGCACGCCTCATCTGTACGCCGGCGTCGTCGAGGGCACCGGTGTCGTCGGACCGCTCGTCCTGCCCGGGGAAACCGGCTGCGCCGGCTGCCTGCACCTGGACCGCACGGACCGGGATCCGGTGTGGCCGCGACTGACCGCCCAGTGGAGGTGCGCCAGGGCCCGCCGGGTGGGGGCCTGCGATCTGACGCTGGCCACGGCGGTCGCCGGGCTGGCCGCGGCACACGCGCTCGCCTTCCTCGACGGGCGGTCGCCGTCCAGCACCGGCATCCGCTGGGAGGTCTCCGCACCCGCTCTGGACTGGCAGACCCGACCGGTTCGGCCGCATCCGGCATGCGGGTGCGGCGCTGCGGACAGACCTAAAGAGGAGCACTCCTCAACCGACGGCTCGGCACGCGCGACAATGGCGGTGCGACGACCGTCGACGGAGCGACGCACAGCGGGCGCGGCGCGGCCGACTGTGACTTGGAGGGCGCATGTCTGATCTTCCCCGGAAGGCGGTCACCCGTACCGCCAAGCTCGCCGCGCTCCCGCTCGGCTTCGCAGGCCGGGCCACCTGGGGGCTGGGCAAGCGGATCGTGGGCGAGTCCGCGGAGATCGTCGGCCGGGAACTGCAACAACGCACGGCGGAGCAGCTGTTCAAGGTGCTGGGCGAGCTGAAGGGGGGTGCGATGAAGTTCGGGCAGGCCCTGTCCGTCTTCGAGTCCGCGCTGCCCGAGGAGGTCGCCGGCCCCTATCGCGCCGCCCTGACCAAGCTCCAGGAGGCGGCCCCGCCGATGCCGACCCGCACGGTGCACGGGGTGCTCGAGGAGCGGCTGGGTCCGGACTGGCGCGACCTGTTCGAGGAGTTCGAGGACAAGCCGGCCGCCGCCGCCTCGATCGGGCAGGTGCACCGGGCCGTGTGGCACGACGGCCGGGAGGTGGCGGTCAAGGTGCAGTACCCGGGCGCCGGCGAGGCCCTGCTCTCCGACCTCGGGCAACTCAGTCGGTTCGCACGCCTGCTGGGACCGCTGATTCCCGGCATGGACATCAAGCCGCTCATCGCGGAGCTGAGGGACCGGGTCTCCGAGGAACTCGACTACGACCTGGAGGCCCAGGCCCAGACCGCGCACGCGGAGGAGTTCGCCGACGACCCGGACGTGGTGGTCCCGGCGGTGGTGCACCAGTGCGATCAGGTTCTGGTGACGGAGTGGATCGACGGCATCCCGCTGTCGGAGGTCATCTCGGACGGCACTCCCGAGCAGCGGGACCGCGCCGGCCAGCTCCTGGCCCGGTTCCTCTTCTCGGGCCCGGCCCGCACCGGCCTGCTGCACGCCGACCCGCATCCCGGAAACTTCCGGCTGCTGCCCGGCGGTCCGGCCGGCGAGGACGACTGGCGCCTGGGCGTCCTGGACTTCGGCACCGTCGACCGGCTGCCCGGCGGACTGCCGTTGCCGATCGGGGTCTCGTTGCGCATGACGCTGGACGGCGAGGCCGAGACGGTCTACGAACTCCTCTGCGAGGAGGGCTTCGTGAAGGAGTCCATAGAGCTGGATCCCGACGCGGTCCTCGACTACCTGCTGCCGATCATCGAACCGGCCCGCGTCGAGGCGTTCACCTTCAGCCGCGGCTGGATGCGCAACCAGGCCGCCCGCATCGCCGACCCACGCTCCCCCGCGTACCAGCTGGGCAAGCGGCTCAACCTGCCGCCGGCCTATCTGCTGATCCACCGGGTGACCCTGAGCACGATCGGCGTCCTGTGCCAGCTCGGTGCCACGGTACGCCTCCGCGAGGAGCTGGAGGAGTGGCTACCGGGTTTCGTCTCCGAGAGCACGGATGTCACGGAGGGCACGCAGGTCGGCGACGTCCCCGGCCTCACGGACGACGAGCTGCCCGAGGAGGAGTCCGCGGCGGAGGCGTGATCCGGGGTACGCGGGATCGGGTGACGCGGGGTCCTCGAAAGTGGGGAGGGGGCGGGGGGCGGGGGGGAGGCCGCCGAAAGGCTGCTCACCACCACGACGAGTCCAGCCGGCCCTCGATCGCCCTCAGGTTCTCCCTGGAGCAGGTGTCGCAGAAGTACTGGCGGACGCCGTTCTCCACGGAGCAGGTCCAGGTGGCGGGCGGGGGGCCGTCGGCGGGGGTGCCGCAGCGGGCGCACACATGGATGCGGCGCTCCGAGGTGGAGCCGCCCTGATCGCTTCCTCCGGGAAGACTCGTCACCTGGCGACAATAACTCCCTCGGCGGCCGATCGCCGTACAACGCACCGCGGGGGCCGGTCCGTTCGGCCGGACCGGCCCCCGCTCCAGAAGGCTTCGCCTCCCGGGCCGGGAGGCCACCGCTTCCGCAGGTGTGATCGTTACTGCATGACCGCCATGGCCAGCGCGCGCCGGGCGCGCAGCGAGGCGCGCTCGGCCCGGCGCTGCATCCTCTGGGCGACCGCCAGGCGCACGGCCCGGCGTTCCCTCCCAGCGGCATGGAGTCGCTCGTGCATATGCGCACGAGCCAGGGCTTCTTGCATGAGTTGCATCTCTCGGGTCCTGTTCTGGCGCGCTTCGGTCGCGCCGGTGGTGGTGACGTCTTCGGTCGCGGAGCCTGCGGGCTCGCTGGTGGACGGCTTCATCGGGGCCTGCTTCTGGGGGTCGTGCGTGAGGGGGCGGTCGATCGTTCCTGCGGTGTTCATGCCGTGACCGGGTTCTTCCGCGGGCGGCCACGCGGCCGCTTCCGGGCGACGACGACACCCTGGACGAACAGCTCGCCGCCCCAGACGCCCCAGGGCTCGCGCCGCTCCTTGGCGCCGGCGAGGCAGGCCTCGATCAGCGGGCAGGTGCGGCAGAGGGACTTGGCGTACTCGACGTCCGCGGGCGACTCCGCGAAGAAGACCTCCGGGTCGTAGGAGCGGCAGGGGACGGGTACGCCGAGGTTCTCGATGGCGTCGTCGAGCGCGGTGAGCGCGGTGAGGGGGATCAAGGTGGGGTCCTCCGTGAGGCCGGGCGGGGGGATCGTTTGCGAAGGCGGTACGGACGGGGCGTGCGCTTCGAGTTGCACGGTCTGTCTTCCTCGTCTGGTCGTTCCGGCCGGTTGACCGGGTGTCGGCTTGGTACCGGGTTCTTTTCTTGTCCCGAGGCCCCTTCGCTCCGTCGTCCCCGTTCGGGGAAAACAGAAGGGCCGCGGATCCCGGATGGGGTTCCGCGGCCCTGAAGGCGCCGGCCTGATCGGATCAGGCTGGATCACTCCAGGGTTCTGGCCCACGGAAGGCCCACATCAGGTGGTGCTGCGTCGTCTGCTTCCGGAATCCGGCACCGGCCGCCGCAAAGGCATAGGCCTGTGCCTGTGCCGCTACCGCTTCCAGTGCCTTGGTCGGTCGCTCATTGCGCTCACGGACGGGAAGGCCCGCGAGAGCGTGGGAGGACTCCGGACGGACGGCACGAATGCCGGACAGACCGGTGCCCTGGTGAGAGGCGCCGAGCATGCACAGGGAGACGGCCGAGCGATCGGTCAGTTTGGCCGTGCTGATGGTGCTGGTGTTGATGCTGATCACTGGACTCGCCTCCTCTCGGCGTCTCTGGGACTGGGGTGAGCCAGTCCGTTCGGATGTGCAAGTACATCACGGAACCAGGGCCTTGGAGAAGGCCGCTGCTTCCGTGCCTAGAACCTATGGGGATTGCTGGGGGACGCGCAAACTATTTTTTCGACGAGTTCGCATCAGTCGTCCTCGTCGCCTGCCCCGTCTCGCGCCCTGCACAGATGGCCAGAACGTCCGGTCCGTAGCTGCGCAGCTTGCGGCTGAGGACGCCGGGGATGCGGGAGAGTTCGGCGGGGCTCTCCGGCCTCGCCTCGGCGATGGCCATGAGGGTGCGGTCGGTGAACACACAGAAATCGGGCTGTCCGGTGCGCTCGGCCTGGACCGCGCGCCACTCCCGCAGCCGTTCGTAGAGCCCTTCGTCCATGTCGGAGGGGCAGTCCTCACAGCGCATCAGCTTCATCTCACCCGCGTCGGTGAGGGTGCGGCCGCAGACCCGGCAGCGGGCGGGGGTGCGCTGGGCGCGCCGGGGGGCGGGGGTGGTGCGCCCGGCCGTCCCGCGCTCGACGCCTCCGGCCGTGGCGGTGCCGGTGCGGCCGACCGTGGCGGTGGTGCCGGGGCGCAGCCCGTCGAGGAAGCGGCTCGGTCTGCGGTTGGGCCGGCCGCCGGGCGAGCGGGACAGGGCCCAGGAAAGGTGCAGCCGTTCCCGCGCACGGGTGACGCCCACGTAGAGGAGCCGACGTTCCTCCTCGATCTGCTCGTCCGTTCTGGCGTAGGTGATGGGCAGCATGCCCTCGGCGACACCGACCAGGAAGACGACGTCCCACTCCAGTCCCTTGGCGGCGTGCAGGGAGGCGAGCGTGACGCCCTGGACGGTGGGGGCGTGCTGGGCGCCCGCCCGCTCGTCGAGTTCGGAGACGAAGTCACCGAGGGTGGCGCCGGGTCTGGCGGCGGCGAGGTCCTGGGCGAGGTTGACGAGGGCGGCGAGGGACTCCCAGCGCTCTCTGACGGCGCCGGAGCCGGCCGGGGGCTCGGTGGTCCAGCCTTCTCCGGACAGGACGGCACGCACCTGGGAGGGCAGGTCCACGGCGTCGTCCAGCAGGGAGTCGTTGCCGCCGAAGCGGGCCGCGCCGCGCAGGGCGATGCCGGCCTTGCGGATCTCGGGCCGATCGAAGAAGCGTTCGGCTCCGCGCAGCTGGTACGGGACGCCGGCGTCGGCGAGGGCCTGCTCGAAGGTCTCGGACTGGGCGTTCGTGCGGAACAGAACGGCGATCTCGGCGGCCGGGACGCCCGCGTCGATCAGTTCGCGGATGCGCCGTGCGGTGCCTTCGGCCTCGGCGGGCTCGTCCGTGTACTCGGTGTGGACCGGCTCGGGGCCCGGGGCGCGCTGGGAGATCAGTTCCAGCCGGTGGTCGGCGGCGCGGCCGCGGGCCTGGGCGAGCAGCCCGTTGGCGAGGTGCACGACCTGGGGGGTGGAGCGGTAGTCGCGGACGAGTTTGACGACGGTGGCGCCGGGGTGGCGGGCGCGGAAGTCGAGCAGGTGGTCGGGTGTTGCTCCGGTGAACGAGTAGATGGTCTGGCTGGCGTCGCCGACGACGCACAGGTTGTCGCGGTCCCCGAGCCACAGCTCCAGCAGCCGCTGTTGCAGCGGGCTGACGTCCTGGTACTCGTCGACGACGAAGTACTGGTACTGGGCGCGGACCTGTTCGGCGATGTCGTGCCGGTCCTGGAGGACGGCGACGGTGAGCAGCAGGACGTCCTCGAAGTCGATCACGCCGCGGTCGCGCTTGAGGTCTTCGTAGGCCGCGTAGAGGTGGGCGATCTCGGCGGGGGCGCGCGGGGCCTCGCGGCCGGCCTTCGCGGCCGCGTACGGGTAGTCGGCGGGGGTGGTCTGGGTGACCTTGGCCCATTCGATCTCGGCGGTGGCGTCGCGCAGCTCGCCCCGGTCCAGCCGGGTGCCGAGGCTCGCTGCCGCGTCGGCGACGAGTTGGATCTTGCGGTCGATGAGCCGGGGCATGCTGCCACCGATCGCTTTCGGCCAGAAGTACTGGAGCTGGCGCAGGGCGGCGGAGTGGAAGGTGCGGGCCTGGACGCCGTGGGCACCGAGCTGGCGGAGCCGGCCGCGCATCTCGCCGGCGGCGCGGTTGGTGAAGGTGACGGCGAGGACGCTGGAGGGCTGGAGGATGCCGGCGCGCACCCCGTAGGCGATGCGGTGGGTGATGGCGCGGGTCTTGCCCGTGCCCGCTCCGGCCAGGACGCACACCGGGCCGTGCAGGGCGGTGGCCACCGCTCGCTGCTCGGGGTCGAGCCCGTCGAGCACCGCGTCGGCGGAGTCCGGTGCCTGCGGGAAGAGGGTGGAGTGCGTTGCTGCTGTCACACCGCCATGCTGCCAGGTCGCCCGGGACTGCCGTGCCGGTTGTCCACAGGCAGGCGCAGATGGTCGTACTGATGCGGTCGGCATCACCGTGGCCTGTGGACATCCCGGGGCGCAGCGGCCGGGGATACCCCGGGTGGGAATGGCCGGCGGCTCGCGTACGTTCCTCCCCCTGGACGATTTTCCGAGCTGCCTGAGGAGCGCGAGAGACATGCAGGGCACTGTGACGATGTACAGCACGACTTGGTGCGGCTACTGCCGGCGGCTGAAGAGCCAGCTGGACCGGGAGGGCATCGCCTACACCGAGATCAACATCGAGCAGGACCCCGAGTCCGCCGCTTTCGTGGAGAAGGCGAACGGCGGAAACCAGACGGTCCCGACCGTCCAGGTAGTTCCCTCCACTGGTGGCGCCGAGGTCGTGATGACGAACCCGAGCCTTGCCCAGGTGAAGCAGGCGCTCGGCGTCTGACTCACATGACGCCCACGACCCCCGACCGGCCTGGCGCCGGATCGGGGGTTTTGTGTGCCCAGCCTGTACGAGGCGGCCTGGCGGTAGCGTGATCGGCATGACGACCGAGGACGAGGCGGACTGCGAGGCGCTGGTCGGAGGCATGGTGAACGCGGGCGCGGTCTTCCGCCGGGGTGCGTTGGTGGAACGCCCGGCACCGCACAACGCACACGCCCTCCATGCCCACCTCCTCGCGCTGAAAGAGCACGGCTTCGACGCGGCTCCGACTCCCGTGGGTCTGACTGCTGACGGTCGTGAGCAGCTGACCTTCATTCCTGGCGACGTCGCTCTGCCGCCGTTCCCGCCCTGGGTGCTGACAACAACCGCTCTCGAATCAGTGGGGATCCTGCTGCGCCGCCTGCATGGGGCCAGCGCGACCATCGCCGTCGACACAGACGTCGAATGGCCCCAGAACCTCGCCGACCCGGAGGGCGGAACGATGTTGTGCCACAACGACGTGTGCCCGGACAACGTCGTCTTCCGCGACGGTCGTGCCGCCGCCTTGATTGATTTCGACCTGGCGGCTCCGGGCCGTCCTCTCTGGGACGTGGCCATGGCCGCCCGCTACTGGGTTCCCATGCTTGATCCGGTATCCGCAGCTGTCCTGTATCCCGCCGGATTGGACGCGCCTGCACGGCTGCGGATCCTCGCCGACAGCTACGGCCTCTCGGCGGGAGAGCGCGCCGCATTGCCCGGCGTGATCGAACAGGCCACGGAGATCTGCCGGGCCTTCGTCGCCCGCCGCGTGGCTGACGGTGATCCTCTCTACCTCCAAGCGCTGGCCGACCGTGGCGGATGGGAACGCTGGGACCGCATGCAGGCCTGGCTGGCCGACCACCGCGAGACGTTCACTGTCGCGCTGCTGGACTGACGTGCTCGGGCGCTGATCCCCCTCTCACCTGCCGAGGACTGCCGGGGCCACACCGACGCCGGACACCAAGTGTGCGACTTTCCCGTTCTGGAAAGTCAGCGGTGAGGAGTTCGGCCGCCTCTTCGAGATCTTCGAGCGGACCGCGTTCCGGCTGGAGACGCTGGACGTGTACGACGTGGAAGAGGAGCAGGACGAAATCGCGCGGTTCCTCGCGGGCGAGGACATGGGCCCGGAGTGGGACGACAACCCATGGGTGCGCTCGATGACCGACAAGGGCAAGAGCGTGTCCCGCGTTCATGTCCTGCGCTCCCCTCTGACCGACTACCTCCGCTACGAGTTGTCGGCCTACCCCGGCAACATCAAGGCCGGGGAGTCCATCGGGATCATCGACCTTGCCGACCAGGAGTCGACCGGCCTGCCTGATCACGACTTCTGGCTCTTCGACGACCACGACGTGTACCGCATGCACTACACCCCCGAGGGCAAGTTCACCGGCGGTGAACTCCTGCCGGCCGAACGGCTCCCGGAGTACCAGGGTTACCGCGACCTGGCGCTCACCCGCGCCGTGCCGTTCGCGGCCTACTGGGAGCGGCATCACTGACCAAGGACTCAATCGGGAGAGCCCTGCGGGCACTGCGCGAAGCATCGGGACTGACCGGTGACGCGGTGGCCCGCAGCTCTTCCATGTCCGCCGGGAAGCTCTCGAAGATCGAGAACGGCCGGACCCTGCCCACCGTGCAAGACGTCGAGCTGATCGTGTCCGCGTTCGGAGTCTCGGAGGCGGTGAAGGAACAGTTCCTCGCCACTGCCCGAGCAGAGGCCACGGAGGCTACTGCCTGGCCCGTGCTGCGCCGCATGCCGGACTCCTTCAGGCCCGCCCTGAGGGACGGCGAGCACCGCGGCCGAGGCGTGCTGGATGGGGTGCCGTTCGAGCGACGTGCGCCTCTGTGCCTGCCTCTGTTGACTTGTCCCTGTGAGTCCAGGCAGGGGCAGGCATCGTGCGCCTGTCAGGCGGCGTTACACGCCCGTGCATGACAGCGGCCCCGGCGACACCGGCGCCTTTCTGTGTCGCTGTGCGCCTGCCTCAGGCACGCTCTCCGAGGTGGCGGTACAAGGTGGCCCGTGACACCCCGAGAGCCTTGGCGATGGCGCTCACGCTCTCGCCCTTCGCCTTCCTGGCACGGGCCACGGCGAGCACATCCTCGTCCACCACAGTCGGCCGTCCGCCGGTACGCCCCTGCGCCTTGGCTGCGTCCAGTCCTGCGCGGGTGCGCTCCTTGATGAGGCTGCGCTCGAACTCCGCCATGGCGCCGACCACCTGAAGCATGGGACGGCCGTCCGCCGTACCGGGGTCGATGTTGGCCAGCGCACCCGTGAGCACCTTGAACCCGATGCCCCGCTCTCGAAGAGTGTCGACCATGGTCACAAGGTCGATGAGGGACCGGGCGAAGCGGTCGAGCTTCCACACGCACAGGGTGTCGCCGGGTCTCGCGTAGTCGAGTGCGGCCGTGAGTTCTGGCCGGTTGGTGTTCTTCCCGCTGGCCTTGTCCTCGAAGATGCGGGCGCATCCTGCGGCCGTCAGCGCGTCGCGCTGAAGCTGTGCTTCCTGGTCGTCGGTGGAGACACGGGCATAACCGATGAGCTGGCCAGTGATCGTGTTCGTCGTCACGGCCGGGACTGTCTCAGAACTCGTCTCAATACGCCAAGCCTGGGACGGTTACCTACGGACAGACGGACCACACCAAGCGCCCTGGGCTTGTCGTTCACCCTTGCCCCTCCCCAAGACATGGGCAGCCCTCCCCGGCCGCGACAAGGTGAGAGGGAAGTCTCCAGACCGTCCCGACCGTACTCTTCGCGGACGGCACCACGCTGACGAACGCGTCGCTCGCCCAGGTGAAGCAGAAGCTCGCGGCCTGACGCTCTCGGGTGTCCGCGGTGATCACGGCCGAGCAGGGCGCATCGCAGCGGGTGCAGGGCGGCCCCTGACCGGATCGGGGGCCGCCCTGTCGTGTCCCGGCGCTGCCGCAGGTCGCACGAACGCGGATCACACGAAGCTGCGCGTCGGCAGCGGCTTGCCGTACCACATCTCGATCAGGCGGGCCGCGATGGAGATGCCGTAGGGCGGCAGCACCTCGCCGGACTCGAAGGCGTCGTGCAGTTCCTCGCGGGAGAACCAGCGGGCCTCGTGGATCTCGTCGCCGTCGACGTCGATCTCGGTCGAGGTGGCGTGGGCCATGAAGCCGAGCATCAGGCTGGAGGGGAAGGGCCAGGGCTGGCTGGCCACGTATTCCACGTCGCCCACGGTGACGCCGACCTCCTCGGCCACCTCGCGGCGCACGGCCTGCTCGATGGACTCGCCGGGTTCGACGAAGCCGGCGAGCGTGGAGAAGCGGCCCTCGGGCCAGTGGACCTGGCGGCCGAGCAGGATGCGGTCGTCCGCGTCGGTCACGGCCATGATCACGGCCGGGTCGGTGCGCGGGTAGTGCTCGGCGCCGCAGGCCGGGCAGCGGCGGATGTGACCGGCGGCGGCGATGACCGTGCGTTCGCCGCAGCGGGAGCAGAATCGGTGGGTGCGCTGCCAGTTCTCCAGGCCGACCGCGTGCACCATCAGTCCGATGTCGCGCGCCGACAGCAGCAGGCCGGCCTCCCGCAGCCCGGCGGGGCGTGCGGACTGGTCGATACGGCCGGGCAGCGAGTCCTTCTGCAACGCGAAATAGCTGACGCCTTCCTCGTCGATGCCGAGGAAGTAGCGGTGTGCCTCGGTGAGCGGGGCCTCGAACGAGGGGGTCATGACGAGTTCGGTCCGGCCGTCCGTCGTCTCGTCGATGAGCACCTGGCCGCCGGAGACCACGAAGCAGCGGGTCGTGGGGTGGCTCCACGCCGCGGCGAGCCAGGCCTCGTCGAGCCGGTGGTGGGCGGCACGGTCGATGCCGCTCGGGGCGGTGAGCGAGATGGGTCGGTCGGCTGTGTCGTCGGTCCAGGTGGTCACGGGTGCTTCCAACTCCCCCAGTGCGGCGGTTCGTTCGGCGGGCGGTTCGGCGGGACGTGGGCGGGAGGCCACCGGGCGGGGCGGGGCGGTCCTTCCAGTGTGCCCCGCGCACGGTGCCCTCCCGTACTGAGCCGGCCGGTCAGGGCTCGGTACGCCAGTGCTCGGCCAGGTCGCCCCAGAGGTAGGCGCTGGTCTCGACGCCTTTGAGGAGGAGGTCGAGCTCCACCTTCTCGTTCGGGGCGTGCCAGCCGTCGGAGGGGACGGAGATGCCCAGGAAAAGCACGGGGGCGTCGAGGACTTCCTGCAGGTCGGCGGCGGGTCCGGAGCCTCCCTCGCGGGTGAAGCGGACCGGTTTTTCGAAGGCCCGGCCCATGGCGCGGAGCACGGACTGCAGCGCGGGGTGGTCGAGCGGGGTCAGGCACGGGCGCGTGGCCGCGCCGAAGCGGATCTCGTGCCGGATCCCGGTGGGTACGTGCTCCTCGGCCCAGGCGCGGACGGCCTTCTCCAGGTGGTCGGGGTCCTGTCCGGCGACCATCCGGAAGGACAGCTTCACCATGGCCGAGGACGGGATGATCGTCTTGCTGCCGGGGCCCTGGTAGCCGCCGCCGATGCCGTTGACCTCGGCGGTCGGGCGGGCCCAGGTGCGTTCGAGGGTGCTGTATCCGGCCTCGCCGTGGGTGGCGCGGGACTTGGCGGTGTCCAGCCAGCGCTCCTCGTCGAAGGGCAGCTCGGCGAACAGCTCGCGCTCGCGTTCGGTCAGCTCGACGATGCCGTCGTAGAAGCCGGGGATCGCCACCCGCGCGTGCTCGTCGTGCAGGGCGGCGACCAGGCGGGCGGTCGCGGTGGCCGGGTTGGGTACGGCGCCGCCGAAGGAGCCGGAGTGGATGTCCTGGTCGGGGCCGTACAGACGGATCTCGCACTCGGCGAGGCCGCGCATGCCGGTGCAGACGGTCGGGGTGTCCGCGGACCACATGCCGGTGTCGGAGACGATCACGGCGTCGGCGGCGAGCCGTGCCGCGTGCTCCTCGACCAGGGCGCGGAAGTGCGGGGAGCCGGACTCCTCCTCGCCCTCGATCAGCAGCTTCAGGTTGACCGCGGGGGCCGTGCGGCCGGTGGCGGCGAGGTGGGCGCGGACGCCGAGTGTGTGGAAGAACACCTGGCCCTTGTCGTCTGCCGCCCCGCGCGCGTAGAGGCGGTTTCCGCGGACGACCGGTTCGAAGGGCTCGCTGTCCCAGCCGTCCTCGCGGGCAGCGGGCTGCACGTCGTGGTGGCCGTAGACGAGGACGGTGGGCGCCTGGGGGTCGTCCGAGGGCCACTCGGCGAACACGGCCGGGGCGCCGGGGGTCTGCCAGATCTCGGCGGTCGGGAAGCCGGTCTCCCCGAGTTTGGCGACGAGCCAGTCGGCGCTGCGCCGTACGTCCGGCGCGTGGTCGGGCTGGGCCGACACGGAGGGGATGCGCAGCCATGCGGCGAGGTCGTCGAGGAAGGCGGCGCGGTGCTGCTCGATGTACGTACGGACGGCGCTGTCCGGGGTCTGGCTCATGCTCACGAGCCTATCGGCCCGCACCGACATCCTCGGCGGGCGGTTCGTCACACTCAGACCGCCCGGTGTGCCGTTTCGGGGTCTTCCCCTCCGGGGTCGTCGCCGAGAAGCCGTTCCAGGGCGGACCGGTCCGGCAGGTCCCGCGGCCGTGCCACCTCGCCGGTGCGTACGTACAGGAAGGCGGCCGTGACGGACTCGGGCGGGACGCCCTGCTGCTCGGCCCAGGCCAGCCGGTACACGGCGAGCTGGAGCGGGTCGGCGCTGCGGGTGCGGCCGGTCTTCCAGTCGACGATCTCGTAGGTGGCCCGGTCGCCGTCGCCGTGCTTGTAGACGGCGTCGATGCGGCCCCGTACGACGCGGCCGGCGAGGATCAGCTGGAAGGGCGCCTCGACCCGGTAGGGGGTGCGCCGGGCGTACTCGGTGCGTTCGAAGGCTTCCTTCAGGGTCTCCAGGTCCTGTTCGTCGGCGATCGCGGCGTCGCTGCCGGGCAGCTCGTCCGGTTCCAGCAGGGGCAGTGTCAGCTCCTCGAAGCGTGATTCGACCCAGGCGTGGAACCGGGTGCCCCGGCGCGCGGCCGGTTGCGGGGGGCGTGGCATGGGGCGCGCGAGTTCCTGTGCGAGCCCGTCGGGGTCCTCGGCCAGGCGCAGCAGCTGGGACGCAGTGAGCGTGGCGGGCAGCGGGACGTCGGTGACGGCCTGCCGGGCGCGCAGCAGCTCTCCGGTGAGCGCGTCCAGGTCGCGGTCCCAGGAGGCGACGGTACGGGCCTCCTCGGGGGTGAGGTGGGCCGGGTGCCGGGGCTCGGCGGGGTGCTCGCGGTGGCCCGGGGCGGGCGCCTGGTGCGGGACGGTGGGCCGGCCGGCTCCCCAGCCGTCCCGTTCGGCCGGTCCGTCCGGGGCGGGGGTGAACGTGGCGTACGACGGTTCCTCGTCGGCGACGGCGGTCGCGGTGCCGGCGGTGGTCTCGTCGGCCGGTCCGTCCGTGCCGCCGTCTTGGTACGGCAGGTCGTCGTACGGGAAGCCGGTGTCGGCGTACGGGTCGTCGCCGTACGGAAAGCAACCCTCCGCGTACGGATCGTCGTCGTAGGGGTCGTCGTCCGGGGGCGGGGGCCAGTCCGGGTCGTCGAGGGTGGCGGGGGCGGGGGCGGCCGGCGGGTGGTCGGCGCCGCGGGCGGCGAGGGCGTCCAGGTGGGCGAGGACGGTCTCGGCGGCGGCCCGGCGGCGGGCCAGCGCGGCGGCGTCCAGCGGCAGCGGCCACGCCTGGTCGGCGCCGGCCGTGTGCAGGGCGGGGTTCTCCTCGTCGTCGGCGGGCTGCTCGGCCCACGCCTCGATCTCGCCGTGCCCGGCGACGCAGTGGTCGTGCAGGGCCCGGAGGAAGTCGGAGGGACCGCGCGGCTTCTTCTGGCTGGGCCCCCACCAGTGGCCGGAGCCGAGCAGCAGGGAGCGGGGTCGGGTGAAGGTGACGTAGCCGAGGCGGAGTTCCTCGGTGTGCTGGTGGTCCTTCATGGCCTCGTGGAAGGCCTTCATGCCGCGCGCGTCCCAGCTGTCGACGTCGGGCAGGGTGTCGCTGTCGCCGCGCAGGGCGTGCGGCACCACCTTGGCCTGCGCCGTCCACTTCTCGCGGCTCTGCGCGCTGGGGAACGTTCCCTTGACCAGCCCGGGAACCGCTACGACGTCCCACTCCAGTCCCTTGGACCTGTGGGCGGTGAGCACCTTGACGGTGTTCTCGCCGCCGGGGAGGGCGTTGTCGAGGCCCTTCTCGTACTGCGCGGCGGTGCGCAGGAACCCGAGGAAGGCGAGGAGGGTGGCCTCCGCGTCGCTCGCCGCGAAGGAGGCCGCGACGTCGAGGAAGTTGGACAGCGTTTCGCGGCGGCGGGCGGCGAGGGCGTGGGGGGATGCCGACAGCTCCACCTCCAGCCCGGTGACGGCGAGGACGCGGTGCAGGACGTCCATCAGCGGGTCGGACAGCGAGCGGCGCAGGTCGCGCAGCTCGGCGGCCAGGCGGGCGAAGCGTACGCGCGCATCCGGCGAGAACGGCAGCCCGTCGTCGTCCGCCTCGGCGTCCATGGGCGCTTCGAGGAAGGTGTCGAGGGCGTCCGCGAGCGATATCACCTCGGCCGGGTCGACGCCTTCGACGGCGGCGGCGAGCCGGCGGTCCGGGTCGTCGGTGCCGTCCATGCGCGCGTGGGCGACCAGCAGGCGGGCGCGGCGGCCCAGCAGGGCGAGGTCGCGGGGGCCGATGCGCCAGCGCGGGCCGGTCAGCAGGCGTACCAGGGAGGCGTTGGCACCGGGGTCCTGCAGGACCTCGCAGACCGCGACGAGGTCGGCGACCTCGGGCAGGTGCAGCAGTCCGGACAGGCCGACCACCTCGACGGGGACGTCCCGGGCCACGAGGGCGCCCTGGATCCCGGCGAAGTCGGTCGCCGTACGGCACAGTACGGCGATCTCGCCGGGGGGCGTACCGGTGCGCACGAGGTGCGCGACGGAGTCGGCGAGCCAGTCGAGTTCCTCGGCGTGTGTGCGCAGCAGGGCGCAGCGGACCGTGCCGTCGTACTCGGCGCCGGTGGCCGCACGCAGGGCCTCAACGCCCGTGTGCATGGCGCGCAGCGGCTCGGCCAGGCCGTTGGCGAGGTCGAGGAGGCGGCCGCCGCTGCGACGGTTCTCGCTGAGCGCCTGCCGGGTGGCGGGACGACCGTCGGCGTGTGCGAAGTGCGTGGGGAAGTCGTCCAGGTTGGCGACGGATGCGCCGCGCCAGCCGTAGATCGCCTGGCAGGGGTCGCCGACCGCGGTGACGGGATGGCCCGTGCCGCCGCCGAAGAGGCCTGCCAGCAGGACGCGCTGGGCCACGGAGGTGTCCTGGTACTCGTCCAGGAGGACCACGCGGAACTCCTTGCGCAGCAGCCGGCCGACCTCGGGGATGCGGGCGAGGCGGGCGGACAGGGCGATCTGGTCGCCGAAGTCGAGCAGGTCGCGCTCGCGCTTGGTCTTCCGGTAGCGGCGGACGAGGTCGGCCAGTTCGCGGCGGGCGGCGGCCGTCTCGGGGACCCTGCGCAGGTCGGCGTTGGTGAGCCTGGTGCCCTCGAGGGTGTGGAGCAGATCCGCGTCCCAGGCGCGCAGCTCCTCGGGGTCGACGAGGTGTTCGGCGAGTTCGGAGTCGAGGGCCAGCAGGTCGCTGACCAGGTCGGCGAAGGACCGGGTCAGAGCGGGGTAGGGGCCGGGGGCCTCGCGGAGCACGCGCGCGGCGAGCTGGTAGCGGGTGGCGTCGGCGAGGAGCCGGGAGGTGGGCTCCAGGCCGAGGCGCAGGCCGTGGTCGGTGAGAAGGCGGCCGGCGAAGGCGTGGTAGGTCGAGATGAGCGGCTCGCCCGGGGGGTTCTCCGGGTCCGGCCAGAAGGCGTCCGCCCCAAGCGGTGTCGTTGCGGGGTGGTGGTCGGGCGAGGGGAGGGGGTCCGGGTCGGTGACGCCGGCCTTGATCAGCGCTTTGCGGACGCGTTCGGCCAGCTCACCGGACGCCTTGTTGGTGAAGGTCAGGCCGAGGACCTGTTCGGGGGCGACCTGGCCGGTGCCGACCAGCCAGACGACGCGGGCGGCCATCACGGTGGTCTTGCCCGACCCGGCTCCGGCCACGATCACCTGCGGGGCGGGCGGCGCGGTGATGCAGGCCGTCTGCTCCGGGGTGAACGGGATGCCGAGGAGCTCTTTGAGCTGCTCGGGGTCGGTGATACGGGCGGGCATGTCGAAAGAGGCTAGCGGCGGCCACTGACAGTGGAGGACGAATCCATCCGCCGGGCAGGAAGAAGCGCAGGTCAGTCCGTGTGGTGCCGTACGTCACCCGGGCATCGGCGGCCCTCACTCGACCACGTGGCGCCCCTCGGGCCGGGCGCTGCACGAGGCGCGGAACGCGCAGTGCGCGCAGTGCTGGCCGGTGTTCGGTGTGAACCGCTCGTCGAGGACCTTGCCGGCGGCGGTGGCCAGCAGTTCGCCGACCCACTCCCCCGGCAGCGGCTCCTGGGTCTGCACCTTGGGCAGGCTCTCGCCGCCGTCGCGCTTGGCGGCGCCCTGTCTGAGGTGGACCAGTTCGGCGCCGCCGGGTTCGGGGCGTACGCCGTCGAAGGCCTCGTCGACGGCGCCTTCGCGGACGGCGAGCTGGTAGACGGCGAGCTGGGGGTGGCGGGCGACCTCGGCGGCGCTGGGTGCCTGTTTGCCGGTCTTGAAGTCCACCACGTAGGCGCGGCCCTCGCCGTCCGTCTCCACGCGGTCCATCTGGCCGCGGATGCGTACCTGGTAGTCGCCCGCTTCCAGGGTGACGTCGAAGTCCTGCTCGCTCGTCACCGGGGTGCGCCCGGTGCGGTCCAGCACATGCCAGTTCACGAAGCGTTCGAGTGCCGCGCGCGCGTTGTCCTTCTCCTGCCGGGACTTCCAGGGCGCGTCGAAGGCGAGCGCGTTCCACACCGAGTCCAGGCGTTCCATGAGGACGTCGAGGTCGGCCGGGCTGCGGCCGGAGGCGACCTCGTCGGCGAGGACGTGGACGACGTTGCCGAAGCCCTGCGCGGTGGTGGCAGGGGCGTCGGCCTTCACCTCGCGGCCGAGGAACCATTGCAGCGCACAGGTGTTGGCGAGCTGGTCGAGGGCGCTGCCGGAGAGCACGACCGGCCGGTCGCGGTGGCGCAGCGGCACCTTGCTCTCGGTCGGGTCGTACATGCCCCACCAGCGGTAGGGGTGCGCGGACGGCACCAGCGGGCGGCCGTCCTCGTCGGTGAGGGCGGCGAGCCGGGCCAGGCGGCGGGCGGCGGCCTCGCGCAGGGCGGCGGACGCGCGCGGGTCGACGGTGGTGGCGCGCAGCTCGGCGACGAGCGCGGTCACCGAGAGCGGGCGGCGGGGGCGGCCGGTGACGTCCTTCGGCTCGACGCCCAGTTCGGTGAGGAAGCGGGACGGCTGGTCGCCGTCGTCGGCCGGTGCCTTCACGGCGGTGACGACGAGGCGTTCGCACGCGCGTGTGGCGGCCACGTAGAACAGCCGGCGCTCCTCGGCGAGCAGCGCGCCCGGGGTGAGCGGTTCGGCCAGTCCGTCCCGTCCGATGCGGTCGGCCTCGAGGAGTGAGCCGCGGCGGCGCAGATCGGGCCACAGCCCCTCCTGGACGCCGGCGACGACGACCAGCCGCCACTGCAGGCCCTTGGAGCGGTGCGCGGTCATCAGGCGGACGGCGTCGGGGCGTACCGCGCGGCGGGTGAGCGTGTCGGCGGCGATGTCCTCGGCCTCGATCCCCGCCAGGAAGTTGAGCGCCCCGCGGCCTCCGGTGCGCTCCTCCGCACGGGCGGCGGTGGCGAACAGCGCGCACACGGCGTCCAGGTCCCGGTCGGCGTTGCGGCCGGCCGCGCCGCCGCGCCGGGCGGACCGCTCCAGACGTGCCGGCCAGGGCGTGCCCTGCCACAGGTCCCACAGCGCCTCCTCGGCCGTACCGCCGCCCGCGAGGCGTTCGCGGGCCTTGCGGAGCAGCGCGCCGAGGCGTTGCGCCCCGCGCGCGTACGCCGGGTCGTGCACCGCCAGGCGTTCGGGTTCGGCGAGCGCGCGTGCGAGCAGGACGTCGGACGGCGGCGGCAGCGGGTTCCCGGCCGCCCGCTCCTCCTCGCGCAGGGCACGCCCGAGGCGGCGCAGGTCGGCCGGGTCGGTGCCGGCGAGGGGCGAGGCGAGCAGGGTGAGCGCGGTCTCCGTGTCGAGCCAGGAGCAGGAGCGGTCCGGGGCCGGCTCGGCGCTGTCCTCGGGGGCAGTGGTGCCGGGAGCGGCGTACGGGGCGGCGGCTTCTGCGGTGGCCTCTTCGGAGGCGGCTTCCCCGGGTTCCTGCGACGGGCCTTCGCTCTCGGGGCGGCCCGGGGCTGTGTGCTCCTCGTGGAGGCGGACCTCGGCCGCGGCCACCGCACGCAGGGCCGTCAGCAGCGGGGCCACCGCCGGTTCGTGGCGCAGGGGCAGGTCGTCCCCGTCGATGTCCAGCGGGACGCCGGCGGCGGTGAGGGCGCGGCGCAGCGTGGGCAGGCTGCGGGAGCCGGCCCTGACCAGGACGGCCATGTCACTCCAGGCGACGCCGTCCTCGAGGTGTGCGCGGCGCAGGACGTCCGCGATGTTGTCCAGTTCCGTACCGGCCGTCGGGTACGTGTAGACCTCGACGCGGCCCCCGTCCCGTACGGCGGCCGGCTCGCGGTGGGCGCGGACCTTGTCGGCGGGCAGCCGGGTCAGCGGCATGCGCTGGGTGATCACGCGGGTGGCGGCCAGCAAGGCGGCGCCGGACCGGCGGCAGGTGCGCAGCACCTCCACGGGAGCGGGACGGCCGTCCGCGCGCGGGAAGGCCGCCGGGAAGCCGAGGATGCCGTTCACGTCGGCACCCCGGAAGGCGTAGATCGACTGGTCGGGGTCGCCGAAGGCGAGCAGGGTACGGCCGCCGCCGGCCAGCGCGTGCAGGAGCCGCACCTGGGCGGGGTCGGTGTCCTGGTACTCGTCGACGTACACCGCGTCGTACCGGGCGGCGAGCCGTACGGCGTTTTCGGGGCGGCGGGCGAGCAGGACCGCGCGGTGGACCAGTTCCGCGTAGTCGATCACGCCCTGCATGTCGAGCACGTCGAGATACTCGGCGAGGAACGCGGCGGCGGCGCGCCAGTCGGGGCGGCCGATGCGGCGGGCGAAGGCGTCGAGCGCGTCGGGGCCGAGGCCCAGTTCACGGCTGCGGGCGAGAACCGCGCGCACCTCGTCGGCGAAGCCGCGCGTGGTCAGGCAGGCGCGCAGTTCGTCGGGCCAGCGCACGCGCCCCGGTGCGAGCCGCTGCAGTTCGGGCTGCCCGGCGAGCAGCTCGCGGACGGTGACGTCCTGCTCGGGGCCGGAGAGCAGCCGTAGGGGCTCGGCGAACAGACCGCTGTCCTGGTGGGCGCGCACCAGCGCGTAGCAGTACGAGTGGAAGGTGGTCGCCCGGGGCGCGCGGGCGGCGCCGATGCGCAGGGCCATGCGGTCGCGGAGGTCGACGGCGGCCCTGCGGCTGAAGGTCAGCACCAGGATGCGGTCGGGGTCGGCGCCGCGGGCGATCCGCGCGGCCACGGACTCGACGAGGGTGGTCGTCTTGCCGGTGCCGGGACCGGCGAGGACGAGGAGGGGGCCGTCGCGGTGGTCAACCACGGCGCGCTCTGCCGCGTCCAGACGAGGGGGAGCCACAGTGGCCGGCGGGGTCCGGACCAGCCGGTAGGCGCCACGACTCCCCTGCTGCACCGGGGGGTGCGGCAGTCGCCTGGTGGTGGAGGAGGAGCTCACGTGATCGGCCGGTCCTGGTGTGCGTGCTGGTGGGCGGGCGGTCACGCGTGCGTGACGGTGGCCGCGGGGTGAGCGGGACACGTGCAGCTGACGCTACGCCGCCGCCCCGGCCGGAAGCAGAGGTTCCGCTTCTTCCCTCGGGGCGCTCCGGCCACGCCTGTCCCACATCCCTCGAACGTACGTCATGCCACGGATGTCCCCCACGTCACCCGTACGGGCTATGGGCTCTCGCCGAGGGCATCGGATGGCGGAAGCTGTCAGGTGTGACCCTCCGCGCCCGCCTCGCCGTCCCACCGGGCCCGCCGCATGTCGAGCCGCGGCAGATGCCCCTCGGCGCTCCTGGCCGCCTCCTTCAGCGGCGTGCCCTCGGCGCGGTAGTGGGCGAGCGCGCGCAGTTCGTGGCCGGGCAGCAGAACCCCGTCGGCCCGTACGACCCGCCACCACGGGACGGCGCCGCCGTAGAGGGACATCACCCGGCCGACCTGGCGCGGTCCCCCTTCCCCGAGCCATTCGGCGACATCGCCGTACGTCATGACCCGCCCCGGCGGGATCCGCTCGGCGACCTCGAGGACCCGCTCGGGGTACTCCGGAAGCGCGTCCGCGTACTCCGCGCGGATGTGCGTCTGCTCGCTCATTCGCTCCATCCTGCCGCACCCCACCGACATCGCGGCGCGGGCGGCGGGCAACGGCCCTCTCGCTCCCGGACGGCGCTTGGGGCAGACTGTGCGCCCGCGCATCCGCACCCTGATGCCCGCGAGTGCCGGTACGGCATGCCACCATCGTGCGGGCGGTGACTGGTGATACGAGACCAAGAAGAGACCATGAAGCAGCAGGGCGTGCACCCCGAAGGCGCGGCGGGCACCCCTGATGCCGCAGCGCGCCCGGGCACCGCCGGCGGCACGGCCGGCAGCACTGGCGCCGCGCGGCAGGACACCGGTCCGGGCAATGACACCGACGCCGGCTCACGCGCGCGTGACCACGGATCGGCCGACGACGACGGCACGCGCGCGCGTGAGGACCGCCACAACGGCGGCGACGGCACCGACGGGGCGCACGTCCCGGAGAACGCGACCTCCGACCGCGGTCAGGGCGCGGACGACGATCCGCACGCCGAGGCCGTCGAGGGCGACGAGCCACTGCTCCCCGCGCGTGTGCATCGCCCCTCCGACCTCATGCGGCTTCTGGTCGGCCTGTTCGCCATCGTGGTGCTGCTCGCGATCGCCGCGTTCGCGCACGGCACCACCTCGGGCTTCGAACAGGACATCAACAAGGGCACCGGTCAGGCCCCCGACCTGCTCATCAAGATCGCAGGTCTGGCGTCCAGCATTGCCATCCTGCTCGTGCCGGTCGCCTTCGCGATCGAACGGCTGATCAAACGCGACGGTCTGCGCATCGCCGACGGCGTCCTCGCGGCGGTCCTCGCCCACGGGGTGACCCTGGCCACCGATCTGTGGGTCGCCCGGGCCGCCCCGGGCTCGATCCAGGAGGCGCTCACCCAGCCGTCCCCGAGTGACCTGCATGCCCTGACCGACCCCGTGCACGGCTATCTGGCCCCCGTCATCGCCTATATGACGGCCGTCGGCATGTCCCGCAGACCCAGATGGCGCGCCGTGCTGTGGATCGTCCTGCTGCTCGACGCGTTCTCGATGCTGGTCACCGGCTACACGACCCCCTTCTCGATCATCCTGACGGTGCTGATCGGCTGGGCCGTCGCCTACGGCACGCTGTACGCGGTCGGCTCCCCCAATGTGCGCCCGACCGGGCAGACCCTCATGGCGGGCCTGCGGCACGTCGGCTTCCGCCCGGTCAGCGCGGCCCGCGAGGAGACCGTGGAGTCGGAGAACGGCGACCGCGGCCGCCGCTACTTCGTCACGCTGGAGGACGGCCCACCACTCGACGTCACGGTCGTCGACCGGGAACAGCAGGCCCAGGGCTTCTTCTACCGCGCGTGGCGCAATCTCACCCTGCGGGGCTTCGCCACCCGCTCCAGCCTCCAGTCGCTGCGCCAGGCGCTGGAACAGGAGGCGCTGCTGGCGTACGCGGCCATCGCGGCCGGCGCCAACGCACCCAAGCTGATCGCCACCTCCGAACTCGGCCCCGACGCCGTCATGCTCGTCTACGAGCACACCGGCGGGCGCACGCTGGACTCGCTGGCCGACGAGGAGATCACCGACGAGCTGCTGCGCAGGACCTGGCTCCAGGTGCAGGCGCTGCAGTCGCGGCGCATCGCCCACCGCAGGCTCGCGGGCGACGCGATTCTGGTGGATCGTTCCGGCACCGTGATCCTCGCCGAACTGCGCGGCGGCGAGATCGCGGCCGGTGAGCTGCTGCTGCGCATGGACGTGGCCCAACTGGTCACGACGCTCGGCCTGCGGGTCGGCGCGGAGCGGGCGGTGGGCTCGGCGGTCCGTGTGCTCGGTCCCGACGCGGTCGCCGACTGCCTGCCGCTGCTCCAGCCGATCGCCCTGACGCGCTCCACGCGCGCGACCCTGCGCAAACTGGCCCGGGAGCAGGCCGAGCGCGAGCGGGAGGCGGTGCTGGAGGCCTCCCGGCATACCAGGCAGGCACGTCCGGAGGAAACCGGTGCCCAGGGCACGGACGCCCTCGGAAAGGCCGACAAGAAGGCCGTTCGCGCGCAGGCGCGGGCCGAGAAGCGAGCCATCGACGAGGCCCTGGAGGAAGCGCGTGAGGAGGACCTGCTCACGCAGATCCGCCACGAGGTGCTGCGGATCAGGCCGCAGGCGCCGGTGGAGCCGGCCCGGCTGGAGCGGGTGCGGCCGCGGACGCTGATCAGCTTCATCGCCGGTGCCATCGGCGCGTACTTCCTGCTGACACAGCTCACTCACATCGAGTTCGGGCCGCTCGTCGCGAACGCCCAGTGGGGCTGGGTCGCGGCGGCCGTGCTGTTCTCGGCGCTCAGCTATGTGGCGGCGGCGATGCAGCTTCTCGGGTTCGTCCCCGAACGAGTGCCGTTCCTGCGGGCCGTGGCAGCACAGGTGGCCGGCTCGTTCGTGAAGATCGTGGCACCGGCGGCGGTCGGCGGTGTGGCCCTGAACACGCGGTATCTGCAGCGCGCGGGCGTCCGGCCGGGGCTCGCGGTGGCGAGCGTGGGTGCCTCGCAACTGGCCGGGCTCGGCTTCCACATCCTGATGCTGCTGTCCTTCGGCTATCTCACCGGCACCGAGAAGACGCCGTCCCTGTCACCGTCCCGGACGGTCATCGCGGGCCTGTTGACGGTGGCGGTGCTGGTGCTCGTCGCGACGTCCGTGCCGTTCCTGCGGAAATTCGTCGTCACGCGCGTGCGGTCTCTTTTCGCCGGTGTCGTGCCCCGCATGCTCGACGTCCTGCAGCGGCCGCAGAAACTGATCACCGGCATCGGCGGCATCCTGCTGCTGACGTTCTGCTTCGTGATGTGCCTGGACGCCTCCATCCGGGCGTTCGGCGACGGCTCGGCCTCGCTCAGCATCGCGAGTGTCGCGGTGGTGTTCCTCGCCGGCAACGCCCTCGGATCCGCGGCGCCCACCCCGGGCGGCGTGGGCGCCGTCGAAGCGACCCTGACCGTCGGCCTGATCGCCGTCGGCCTGCCCAAGGAGGTCGCCGCCCCGGCCGTCCTGCTGTACCGCCTGCTGACGCTGTGGCTGCCGGTGCTGCCGGGCTGGCTCGCCTTCAACCAGCTCACCCGCAAGGGAGCCCTGTAAGGCAGGTGGCGGGCGTACCTCGTACGGCCCGCGCCCCGCGCGCCCCGGCGTGCGTGCCTCCAGGATGGGAGCATGGCGAACCCCTCCCGGCTGCGCGCCGCCGCCCTGCTCGGCTCTGCCCTGCTGTTGTCCGGCCTGCTGGCCGGATGCGGCACCGGCACCCAGGACGGCGACCTCGCGACGCAGAAGCTGGACTGGAAGGACTGCCCGGCCCCGTCCGAGGCCGAGGGCGGCGGCAGCGCCCCGTCGCCGCTGCCGCACGGCGGCACCTGGCAGTGTGCCACCATGCAGGCGCCGCTGGACTGGAGCAAGCCGAAGGGCGACACGATCGGCATCGCGCTGATCCGGGCCAGGGCCAGTGGCCCCGCGAGCCGGCGGATCGGTTCGCTGGTGTTCAACTTCGGCGGCCCCGGCGGCAGCGGCGTCAGCTCGCTGCCCGCCTTCGCCTCGGACTACGAGGCCCTGCGCACCCGCTACGACCTGGTCAGCTTCGACCCGCGCGGGGTGGGCCGCAGCGCCCCGGTCACGTGCGAGAGCGACTCCCAACTGGACGTGTACTTCCAGCAGGACGGCACCCCCGACAACAGCGCGGAGCGCACCGCACTGCTCAACCGCACCAAGCAGTTCAACGCGGCCTGCGAGGCGCACTCCAGGAAGATCCTGCCGCACGTGGCGACCACCGACGCCGCCCGCGACATGGACCTGATGCGCCAGGTCCTCGGCGACGACAAACTGCACTACTTCGGCATCTCCTACGGCACCGAACTCGGCGGCGTGTACGCCCACCTGTTCCCCCGGCACGTCGGCCGGGCGGTACTCGACGCCGTGGTCGACCCCACGCAGAACCCCGAACAGAGCGCGCTCGGACAGGCCAGGGGCTTCCAGCTCGCGCTGGACAACTTCGCCGAGGACTGCACCTCCAGGACCACGGAATGCCCGATCGGCACCACCCCGCAGGACGTGAAGAACCGCATCGCGAGACTGCTCGACAGCCTGGACAAGAAGCCGATCCCGGGCATCCCGCCGCGCCTGCTCACCCAGACCGCCGCGACGAACGGCATCGCGCAGTCCCTGTACTCCAAGGACTTCTGGGAGTACCTCACCGAGGGACTCGAGCAGGCGTACGCGGGTGACGGAAGGATTCTCATGCTGCTGTCCGACGCGATGAACGGCCGCAGCGAGGACGGGGAGTACAGCAACATCACCGCCGCGGACACGGCCATCAGCTGCGCCGACGAGAAGCCGCGGTACACCGTCGGCTACGTCCAGCAGAAGCTGGGCGAGTTCCGCGCCGTCTCCCCGCTGTTCGGGGACTTCCTGGCCTGGGGCATGCTCAGCTGCACCGACTGGGCCGTGGCGGGCGCCGCCGATCATCCCGACGTCAGCGCCCCCGGTTCGGCGCCGATTCTCGTGGTCGGCAACACCGGCGACCCGGCCACCCCGTACGAGGGCGCGAAGAAGATGGTCGAGGCACTCGGCAAGGGCGTCGCCGTGGAGCTGACGTACAAGGGCCAGGGACACGGCGCGTACGACAGCAAGAACAGGTGCGTGCAGAGCGCGGTGAACGGCTACCTGCTGGACGGCAGGGAACCGAGGGCCGGCAAGGTCTGCTCCTGATCCACAAGGGCTGCCGGAAGGCCGCCGGCACGCTGCTCGCCCATGTTTCGACCACCGGCACCGGCCGCGACACGGACCTGGTGCGCCAGGTCCTCGGCGATCCACGGATGCACTGCTTCGGCATCTCCTACGGCACCGGACTCGGCGGCGTGTACGCCCACTTGTTCCCGAAGCGGGTGGGACGGACGGTCCTCGACGCGGTGGTGGACCCGACCGCGGACACGGTGGGCCCCGGCCGAGAGCCAGACCCGTGGCTTCCAGCGGGCACGGGACGACCACCGTCCGGAGCCGCCGCACCCGGCCGCTCGCCTCCAAGCCGGTCCGGCGGCGCAGTGGGTGCCCTGCTACCCTGCGGCACCTTGATCACGTCGAGGGGAGAAGTGGTGCGCACCGCCGCTGTGATCCGGTTCGTGGTGGGGGCCCTGGTCATAGCGTCCGCCGCGGCCTGCACCAGCAGCGCCCAGCCGGTCGCTGCGAACAAGGCCAAGCCCCTTCCGCCGATGTCCGCGGCACAGTTGCGTACGCATCTGCTGCCCGCCATCCTGCCGAAAGGCTGGATCTCTCAGGCGGATCCGGCCGATCCGGGGCCGGGCAGTGCCGCGCACGGCGAACCCCGCTGCGCCTTCCCGGGCGGCGGAGACCTGGTGGATGCCGGAGCCACGGCCGCCGTGGCGTCCGCAACGGCCTCGTTCAGCGGGGGACACAGCGCCGGAGGCGGTGTCATGGCCGGTGGGGAGACTCTGTATTCGTTCTCCGCGGACGGCGCCGCCCGAGCCATGCGTCGCATACGACAGCTGGCGGCCGAGTGCGCGAAAGTCGTCACGCCTGCCATCCCGTCCACACTCGGCGCCCCCAGCTCCACGGAGCGGTTTGCAGCGGTCTCCGGGCCCCGGATGGGCGACGACAGCATCCGGGTGCGGGCCACCACGACCTGGAGCGACCACCCCAGGGTTGTCCTGCACGACGATGCGCTGGTCGTGCGTGAGAGCAACACCCTCATCGTTCTCTGGTGCGTCCCGACGACTCAGGCCGAGGTGGACACGGTCCTGTCGTTCATTCCCGAAGCCGTCGCGCAGGTGCGCTCGCGGCACCCCGCCCCGGTGGACGCGGCACACCGAGCGGCCGACGCGTGAAGGTCCCGCGCTTCAGTTCGCGGTGACGCCGTGAGGGAGCTGGATTCAACCCGTCTCGGCGATGAGTCCGTCGAGCAGACCGGGCTGGTACGGCATCCGTTCCGGGCGGGTGCGGGCCAGTGCGGCAAGCCCGTCGAGGCCGCACGGGCCAGGTTGCCCGGGCTGCTCTTCGGTGGTGCCCACACGCCGTCGGCCGGATCGAGGTCGGGCATGCAGGTGAGGAAGCGGAAGGAGGGGCCCGCCCTGGGACGCGCCGGATCAGGGCGAGGCCCTCTGCGGTGACGGCGCGCGACGAGGCCCAGTCGCGCCTGGAGAGCACAACGGCTGTGGCCCACTGGACCTCAGCAGTTGGACAGCGCCTCGCTTCGGAAGGTGTTCCGGTCTTCGACCTTGCTACTCGTATCGTCGCCCTTGCCGACCAAGAGCTGGTCGGCCGTCAAACGGCGGAAGGATTTCAGAGTGAACGTCATGGATGACTCCCGGCTCTCACTTCCGGCGGTGGCGACCGAGGCGGTGTACTTCGCACCGGGCAGCAATTCCTGAAGACCGTCGTCGTCCAGGCCGTTGCTGTCATGCCGCAGAGTCCACCCGGCCGGGACCACGAAGGCGGTGATGGTCTCGGTCCGGTCATGGGCAGGTGCCACCACCGACCACTGATGGCCGATCGACCCGACCGGCGCGTCTTCCTCGATGGATGCGTCCAGAACGGACTCGCCAGGGCACAGCGCGACGGACATCTTCACGTGACCACCGGCCCACTGGAGCGCCAGGAGGGGCCCGGCATCGAACGGGCTGGGAGGATTGGGATCACACCCGGTGACCCAGACGACGCCCGCAACGCTGCAGGCGAGGACCGCAGGGAACCGGAGTCGCATCGTTCCTTGCCTGCGCACAACGGCCCCCCGGGGTGAGTGCGGACGCTTGATCGCGCAGTGTGCCGAGAATGACTTGAACCGGTCAAGAGCCAGGTGAAGGCGCACCGGGTGCCGCTTTCGTCCTTGCGGGGCCGACGGCTGTCCCCGGCCTGGCCGCACGAGTCACGCCCGAGTACCCTCCCGGGCCGTCCTGGGGTCGTGGATCCGCCCGCCGCTCGGGCCGTCCCGAGGCCGGCCGACGCCGGCCGACAACGACAGAAGCCCACGGCATCCGACCGGGTCGGAGCCGTGGGCCTCGTCAGTCCTGCTGGTGAGGCAGGCCGTTGATCAGTAGACCGGTTTGTGCGGTTCGATCTGGTTGACCCAGCCGATCACGCCGCCGCCGACGTGGACGGCGTCGGAGAAGCCCGCGGACTTCAGGACCGCGAGGACCTCCGCACTGCGGACACCCGTCTTGCAGTGCAGGACGATCTTCTTGTCCTGCGGCAGGGTCTCCAGGGCGGTGCCCATGAGGAACTCGTTCTTCGGGACCAGCCGGGCGCCGGGGATGGAGACGATCTCGTACTCGTTCGGCTCGCGGACATCGATGATCTCGATGTTCTCACCGTCGTCGATCCACTCCTTGAGCTGCTTCGGAGTGATCGTGGAGTCGGCGGCCGCCGCCTGGGCCTCCTCGGACACGACGCCGCAGAAGGCCTCGTAGTCGATGAGTTCGGTGACGGTCGGGTTCTCACCGCAGACCGCGCAGTTCGGGTCCTTGCGGACCTTGACCTGGCGGTAGGTCATCTCCAGGGCGTCGTAGATCATCAGACGGCCGACCAGCGGCTCTCCGATGCCCGCGAGGAGCTTGATGGCCTCGTTGACCTGGATGGAGCCGATGGACGCGCACAGCACGCCCAGGACGCCGCCCTCGGCGCAGGAGGGGACCATGCCGGGGGGCGGGGGCTCCGGGTAGAGGCAGCGGTAGCAGGGGCCGTGCTCGGACCAGAAGACCGAGGCCTGGCCGTCGAAGCGGTAGATCGAACCCCACACGTACGGCTTGTTCAGCAGCACGCACGCGTCGTTGACCAGGTACCGGGTCGCGAAGTTGTCCGTGCCGTCGATGATCAGGTCGTACTGGCTGAACAGGTCCATCACGTTGTCGGCCTCGAGCCGCTCCTCGTGCAGGACCACGTTCACGTACGGGTTGATGCCCTTGACGGTGTCCCGGGCGGACTCCGCCTTGGAGCGGCCGATGTCGGACTGGCTGTGGATGATCTGGCGCTGCAGGTTCGACTCGTCGACCTCGTCGAACTCCACGATGCCGAGGGTGCCCACGCCCGCGGCGGCCAGGTACATCAGCGCCGGCGAGCCCAGCCCGCCGGCGCCCACACAGAGCACCTTGGCGTTCTTCAGCCGCTTCTGCCCGTCCATGCCCACGTCGGGGATGATCAGGTGGCGGGAGTACCTGCGGACCTCGTCTACGGTGAGCTCAGAGGCTGGCTCGACCAGGGGTGGCAGCGACACGGGGACTCCGTTGGTCGGTCAATCACTACGGTTGTTCTCGTCGTAACACTGCCACGGCCTTCTTCATTCCGAGACACCTGTTCCGATGCGCGAGACGATTTCGTCCCAGTAGCCGGGCATCGTCTCCCAGGGGTCGGCGCGGCCGCGGTGGTCCGGGTGGTCGGTGAAGTAGATCGTCGCCGCGCCCTGCCAGCGGGCGATGCGCAGCGCCTCCTCGAGGTGGCCGCGCGGCACGCCGTGCACGAAGTGGCAGAAGCGGTCCGGCGGATAGTCGGCGGTCCACTCGGCGACCTGCGACCAGCGGTAGTCGGACCAGGCACCGGAGAAGGTCACCAGTTGGTCGGCGCTCTCCGCGTACCCGGGGTGCGGATGGCTGCCGTGACCGAGGACGATGTGAGCGGTGTCACTGATCGCCCGGAGTGTGGCGACCGCGCGGTGGACCTCCGCGAGCGCGCTGCGCTCGGTGGGGCAGCGGTCCAGCAGGAAGCCGTCGAGCCGGTACCAGTCGAGGTAGCGGTGGGCGTCGGAGATCAGGTCGGCGAAGGCGCGGGCACCGTGGATGAGGTCCAGGTGACCGAGGACCCGGACGCCGGCGCCCCGCAGCCGGCCCGCCGCCTCCAGGCAGTGCGGATCGGGGCAGGTGCCGGGGCCCTGGGCCACGTTGAGGACCACCCAGTCCAACGGGACGCCCGGCCGGGCGAGTTCGGCCCACTGAGCGGGGGCGACGAGCGGGTGGGCGTAACCGGGGATGCCGAGGACGGTGCGCAGGCCGGTGCTCGTGGCGCCCACGGTGGTGCTGGTCAGATGCGGCATGCCGCCTCCATCCAGATGTCGGCCAGGGATTCTTCGAGGTTGATGCGGGGCCGCCAGCCGAGCCGGTCGCGCGCGGTGCGCACGTCGGCCTGCTGCCAGCCGCCGCAGCCGTCGGGGTACGGGTACGCCACCGGAGCCGTGTGGTCGGCGTCGCCACGGGGGTGGCCGATGGCGCTGCGCAGCGGTCCGGGCGGGGCGTCGAGGTCGTGCAGGGCGCCGCCGTATCCGGCCACGCGGGCGAGGACGGTGGCGGCGTCGCGGAGGCGGACGGCGCGGCCGGAGCCGATGTTGATGACGCCCTGCGCGGCGGAGAGGGAGGCCGCGTGCACGGCGCGGGCGACGTCGCGTACATCCACGAAGTCGCGCTGCACGCCGAGTCCGGCGAGCTTGAGCTCGCCGTCGCCGGACTGCATGGCGCGGCGCATGGCCTCGGCGAGCCGGCCCAGCGGGGTGCCGGCCGGGGTGCCGGGGCCGACCGGGGAGAAGACCCGCAGCACGACGGCGTCCAGGCCGGAGCCGAGGACCAGTTCGGTCGCGGCGAGCTTGCTCACGCCGTACGGGCCGCCGGGGCGCGGTACGGCGTCCTCGGCGGTGGAGGAGCCGGGCTGACTCGGCCCGTACTCGGAGCCGCACCCGATCTGCACCAGTCGGGCCCCGCAGCCGCTGCGGCGCAGGGCCTCGCAGACGGTGGCGACGGCCACGGTGTTGTGCCGGGTCAGTTCGCGAGCGCCGCCGCGGATGGCGCCCGCGCAGTTGATGACCACGCCGGGGTGGACGGCGTCGAGGAAGCGGGTGAGTGCACCGGGGCTGCCGGTGGCGAGGTCGAAGCGGACGTCGGCGTCGTCGCCGCGGCCGAGCGCGGTGAGCTGGACGGCCGGGTCGGCGAGCAGGCGGTCGGCGACGAACCGGCCGATGTATCCGTTGGCTCCGATCAGTAGGACCCTCATCGGGCGGCTCCCGGGGTGTGGGCGCCGGTGTGGCCGGCTGCGCAGATGGGACAGGTGGGGCCGATGCGGCTTGCGGTACTCGTGCCCGCGTGGTCGGCGGTACCGGAGTGACTGGCGAGGTTCACGCGGCCGACGGTGTTCATGTGACTGCCCGGCACCCTTGCGCTGGGCCGGCAGGGCGCGGTGCGCCGGGACGGAGTGGCGGTTCCGCCCGTTCTCACGATGCCGGCGGATCCGGTGGTTCCCCGGACTCCGGCTCCGGCGGTCCCGGCGGCGCGTGCGCCCGCGGCGGCTGCGGACGCGCCCGCGGTTCCGGGGGCTCCGGACGCTCCGGGTCGGGAGGTGGTCATCTGTCTTTCTCCTTCGGAAAGGGGTGGTGCGGTCGCTTCCGGCGGTGACCCGGGCCGGCGGCGGACGGTCATTCGGGGGCTCCCGTGGGAGCGTGTGCCGAGGCCCTGGTGAGGGTGCGCCCGGCGTGGCACAGCAGGGCCAGCGCGGGGGCACCGCAGGCGAGGGCGGGGACGGCGGCCTCCCCCCAGGCGTCCACGAGGGCCCGCACGGGGGTCGCGAGGACGGCGCAGCCGGGCAGCCTTCCGGCCAGCGGCAGGGCGAGGGCCAGCACCTCCGTGGCCGCCGCGGCACCGAGCGCCAGCGCCGGGGCGTGCCGGTGACGGTGCACGGTGAGCAGGCGGGCGAGCAGCAGCAGGGCGCCCAGGGCGAGGGTCTGCGGGTAGGCCGCGGGTGCGTGCAGGACGGTGGCGCACACCAGGAGCAGGGCGGTGAGCGCGCCCAGGAAGACGGCGAACGTACCGAACAGCAGCGGTGTGGCGGCGGCCGTGAAGTCCTGCAGGCCCCGGCTGCCTGCGAGCCTGCGGCGGGCGCCCACGGTGAGCAGGTGGGCGCACCAGGCCGCCGGGGCGCAGGCCAGGGTGAGGGCGAGGAGGGGCGCGACGGCCGTGGGCCAGCCGCCGTGCGGGGCGCCGGTCGGCAGGGCGTCGGGGCCGCCCGTCGCCACGGCCGCGAGAAGGCCGTCGCCGAGGAGGGCGTATCCGAGCAGCCAGAGGGTCCACGCGCGCGTGGCGCTGGGCGTACGCCCAACGCGCGTGCCGGGCGGGCCGGCGAGGGGGCCGCGGCGCAGGGCGCCACGCGTGGCGAGGGCCACGGCGAGGACGCCGGCGGCGGCGATCAGCAGGCGGGGCTCGCCGCGGGTGAGGCGCAGTCCGGCCGCGGTGGCCACGCCGAGGGCACCGGGCAGCAGGGTGAGCAGGACCCAGCCTGCGCGGATTCGGGGCACGGGCAGGGGCTCGGGCTCCGGGCGCGGCTCGGCGCCCCGCGGTACGCGCGCGTACAGCTCCTCGGCGAGCGAGAAGACGTCGCGGTGGCGGAAGCGGGCGGCGGTCCGGTCGGTGACGCCGTGTGCCTCCAGCCCTGCGGCGATCTCCAAGGGGTCCACGGCCCGCTCGCACAGCTCGCGGTGCCGGTGCAGCAGGGCCTTCACGGGGTCGGCAGCGCCACGCCGGGGTGCGACGACGCGCCGCCTGTCGGGCTCCGAGCCGCCGGATTCCCCGGCAGCGACAGTGCCGGGGTCGCGCCGGCGGCCCTGCGCAGGACCGCCGGACCGTCGCACCTGCCCGTCCGGCGAGGTCTCGCCGAACAAGCCCTCCTCACCGGACAAGCCGTCCTGGCCGGCGTCCTCCGGCCCGAGCTGCCCGAGCCACTCCCCCGCCCCGGCGTCCCAGGGCTCGCCGGCACGGGGCATCCCGGGCCGGTCCATTCCGCCCGACACCCCCGATCGCAGCGCGTCCTGCTCCCCCGGTGCGCCCTGTTCGCTCGACTCGCCCACCGCATCGTGTCCGTCGCGGCGGTCGTCCCGTACGCCCATCACGCCCCCTCCACCGCGGCCAGCGGTGTGGCGCGCACCGGTGTGCCGACGGCCCAGCCGGGAACGCCGCGCGGGGCCATGCGGGCCGTGGGACCGGTCCAGCGGCCGGGGACGTGGGACTCGGCAGGCGTGGCGAAGGGCCGTGGCTCTCCGGACTCGTCGAGGACGACCCGGCGGACCGGGCAGCGTGACACGATCTGAAGGTAAATGCCGTGAAATGCCGCGATGTTCTGCTCGACGGTGAACAGCTCCAGTGCGCGGGCGCGTGCGGCGGCACCGAGGCGCTCACGGCGCTCGGGGTCGCGCAGCAACGCCACGCCCGCCTCGGCGAGCGCTCGTGGATTGCGCGGGGGTACGACGAGCCCCGTGCCTCCGATGACCTCGACCACCGCGCCCACGTCCGTGGACACCGTGGCCCGGCCGCAGAACATGGCCTCGATGAGACCGACCGGGAAGCCTTCGACCACGCTGGACAGCACGACGACGGCTCCGCCGGCGTACGCCTCGGCGAGCGTGGGCGCCTCGGGCCCGCCGATCTCCTCGAAGGAGACCGGGTTGTCGCCGACGGCGTGCACCCCCTCGGCCTCGTCGGGGAAGAGCTGTGCGGCGAGCGCCCTGCAGTGGCCGAGGTAGGACGCGCCCTCGGGACCGGCGGGTGCGCCGACGATCCTCAGGCGCGCCTTGGGCTCCTCCTTGCGGATCTCGGCGAAGGCGTGCAGCAGCGAGATCAGGTCCTTGGCGGGTTCGACCCGTCCGACCCAGACCAGCGTGTCCGGGACTGCGCGCTCCGGGGCCTCGCCGACCTCCGCGAAGCAGCTTGCGTCCCTGCCCGGGTAGACGGTGCGGATCCGGGCCCGGTCGGCACCGCACCGCTCCTGCCAACGGCGGGCGTGCGCGTTGCCGACGGTGAGGATCTCGGCGCGCCGGTAGACCTCGGCGGCGAGCCGGCTGTGGAAGGCGCCGAGCAGCGCGCGTACGGCGGGGGCGGCGGTGTCGGGGCCGAGGGCGAGGTAGTGCGAGCGGAGCTGCACGCCGTACTCCGTGACGAGCAGCGGCACGTCGCAGAAGTGCCGGGCGAGCAGCCCGGGCAGGGCCGCCGATCCGCCGGCGGTGGCGTGGCAGAGGTCGACCGCGCCGAGGCCGTCGTCGCCGTACCAGTCGAGAGAGAGAGGGCGCAGGGCGCGTTCGAGGTGTGCGGTGACGGTGAGCAGATCGGGTACGCGCGCCTCGCGCGCCGTGCGCAGCGCGCCGGGGGCGCGGCAGACGCGTTCGAGGGTACGTACGGCGTTGTCCGAGCGCAGGGCACCCACCAGGCCGCCTTCCTCGCGGGCGAGTTCGGCGAGCCCGTACAGCGCACTGCCGAAACGGTCCGCCATATCGGCGGACGCCCCCTCGCAGACGCCCTCGGTTCCGGCGCTCACCGCCTGGACCAGCTCTCCGTAGCACTCGGCGAAGCGTCGGCGCGCACGCCGCCCGTGTGCCGCTCCGTCGCCCTCGGCCGTCCACAGCGGCGCCGTACGCACCCTGCTGACGTGCGGCGGGACCGGGACCCAGCCGGCGTCCTCCTGGCTCCGGCTGCGGCTGAGCGCGTAGATGTCGAACTCGTGCTGGTCGAGCCCGCGCACGAGCCGGTCGCACCAGAGTCCGGCGTCACCGCTCACATACGGGTAGCCACCCTCCGTAAGCAGTCCGATGCGCACGTGTGCACCCCCGATCTCCCGTCCGGTGAGCCGCCGTTGGGCCGGCGGCTCGCAGCGGGACGAACGTAAGCGGACAAGGCGGTGGCGCGACGGACGGTTGTCCATCGCGCCACCAAAAGGGGTGAACAGCCGTAACTTTCGCGTGCGGGACGCGTTCGGCCGCGCTAAGGGCTCACAGTGGCGTCACTCGAGCACGAAACGTTACGCCTCCGGTGAGGCGCGGACCGGACGGGTTCCCGCCGCGGTCCGCGCCCCGCCTCACGTCACAGCCGGTTCGCGCCGGGCCGCGCGCCGCCGGGCCGCCCGGCCCACGACCTCGCGGTCGTACCGCAGGTCAGCGACCGGGTCGCGGTGGGCGTTGAGCAGCGGCACGGCGAGCGCGACCAGGACGAGCAGCGCGACGACGGCTACGGCGGCCAGGGCGGCGGCTGCGCGCGCAGCCGCCGCCAGGACCGACGGGCTCCCGAGGCCGCCGGGACGGACGACTGCGGCCCGGTCAATGCGACATGAGCAGCGCCTGTCAACTCCCGGGATAGGGCCAGGGGTTGGGCAGACAATGGATTCCGTCATGGTCGAGGAACTTGGTCTGCTGCTGCATGACGGGAGCGAGTTCGCCGTTCTTCTGGCAGGTCACATGGCCGTGCCCGAGACGGTGCCCGACCTCGTGGTTGATCAGCATCTGCCGATACGCGTGAATTTTGTCCCCATACGTCTTGCTGCCCTGGGCCCACCTGTACGCATTGATCATGACGCGTTCGGTGGCGGCCGAGTCGCAGGAGACGTTGTCCTCCGTGGTGTCGAGACCGGACTTCGCGCACCACGTGGCGGTCGTGCCGGGACTGGCCAGCGTGATCACGAAGTCGGGCTTGCCGGAGGATGTCCGCTCGAAGGTACGGGCACCGCCGTGGGCCCAACTGCGGTCGTCGTTCAGGGTCTTCTGCACGGCCTCGGCGAACAGCTTGCCGTCCAGGTCCAGACCCTGCTCGATGTCCACGCGGTAGGTGTATTTCTGCCCCTTGCCCGGGGCCCTGTCGAAACCGGGCACCGTTTCGAACTTCCCCGAGCCCTTCAGCGTCGGGCCGAGCGGGTACTTCCGGTCCATCGCCTGCTCGTACGACAGCGTCACCGTGCCGGGCGAGGCCGGCGGGGACGCCGCGCCGGGGGTGCGTGCGTCGCGGGCCTGGTCGGTGGCGGACCTCGACCGCGCGGCGCCGGTGTCGTGCTTCCCGGTCACCTGGCCGGCGACGACCACCGCGAGCACGGTGGTGATGGCGGCCGCGGCGACACCGGTGAAGGCCCGCGCGGGGCTCCGCCGGTCCTGGCCGGGTGCCGCTGCGTCGCCGTACGACCGCGGCTCCTCGGTGGTCGCGCGCGCGGCTCCCCGCGCCCCTGTCGGGACACTGCCGCCCGAGCGCTGGGCGGGAGGGCCGACGGGGAGTCCGTCGTCGCCGTCCGTCTCCGGCGTGTCGGGCGTGTGCGCCGGGTGCGCCGGGTGCGCCTCGGCACGGTGGAGCCCGCCGGCTCGGGGCGCGAAGACGTTCATGTCGTCGTCCGCGCCGACACCGCCACGGCGGCCGTCGTGGCCGTCGGCGAAGGCGTCGAGGTACTCCTGCCGGGGCCCGGCCCCCGGCCCCGCCGCCCGCTGCCGCGGAAACACGGCACCGGGCCCGGCCGCCCCCGCGAACTCCCCCCAGCCACCGCCTGCTTCCCGCTGCTCGGGGTGCCCGCCACGCGCGGGAGCACCCCCACGGAACCTCGGGACACCGTGCGCGGGAGTGCCGTCGGGCAACCGCGGCACACCATGCGCCGGAGTGCCGTCAGGAAGCCTCGGCACGCCACGCACCGGCGTGCCGTCGGAGAACCCCGGCACACCACGCGCGGGCGTACCGACGCCGGAACGCGGCACCCCCTGCGCGCGTGTGCCGGCTGACGGGCCCTGCGGCGGACGGCCGTCGGCGGCGCCGGGGTCTTCCGTCGGTGCGGGGCGCTGACCCGGCAGCAGTGGCCGGCCGTCGCGCTCGGCCGGCGCGGTTCCGTCGGTCGTACGGGGGTCCCGCCGGCCTGTCGGCCTGGCGGGCATGCCCGTGGAGGCGTCCTTCGGGACCGGGCCGCGACGGCTGTGGCGTCCCACGCCGGCCTCAGCTCCCCGCGCCCGAGTCGGCGACGGCGGTCCGGGCGTCCGCGAGGAGTTCACGGAACGCCGTGGCCACCACGTCCGGGTACTCCATCATCGCCACGTGCCCGGCGTCCGGCAGGGACAGCAGGCGGGAGTCGCGGAAGGCGCGGGCGGCCCGGCGGGCCATGCGGAAGCCGACCAGTTGGTCACGGCCGCCGTAGATCAGCAGGGTCGGCGCGAGCACGCGCTCGGCCTGGCGCCACAGTCCGTGCTGTCCGCCGAGCGTGTAGGCGTTGACGATCCCGCGCGCCGAGCGGGCCATCGCGTCCCAGAAGTACGGCAGTTGCAGCCGCCGCTCCAGCTCCTCCACGGCGTCCTGGAACGCCTCGGGCGACACGCGCGCGGGGTCGCCGTAGCAGAGCGCCATGACGCCGCGCACCCGCTGTTCGGCCGTCCAGCCCCTGGTGAACCGGGTGAACAGAGCGGCGACTCCGGGCACGCCGAGCAGGGCGGTCGGCACCGCCGTGCGCTGGATGCGCAGCTCCGGCAGGGCGGGCGACACGAGCGTGAGCGAGCGGACGAGGTCGGGCCGTACGGCGGCCACGCGCGTGGTGACCGCGCCGCCGAGCGAGTTGCCGAACAGGTGGACCGGTCCGCGGCCGGCCGCGTCGAGGTAGCGGATCACCGCGCGCGCGTGCCCGGTGACCGAGTAGTTCCCGTCGTCCGGAGGCGGCGAGTCGCCGAAGCCCGGCAGGTCGACCGCCTCGCTCTCGACGACGCCGTCCAGCTCGGCCATCAGCGACGACCAGTTCTGCGAGGAACCGCCGAGCCCGTGGACGTACAGGGCGGCCGGCAGGCCCTCACGGACGGGACGGCGGGAACGGACCGACAGGGTGACTCCGGGCAGCCTCACGGAACGGAGCCGCTCGCCCTCGCGGACCCGGACGGGCGCCACTCTGGGAAGGACGCTGGCGGCCGATACGGATGGCGACTCGGTCGAAGACATGCAGCAATGTTACGAGGTGATCACGCCGTGGTTCATGTGTTCGCCGTCACAGCGTGAACATGCCAGATGCTCGGAGCGGTACCGGCGGCGGACGAGGACCGTCGGCCGACAGGAGTCGCGAACGGGCGAGACGGCATGGCGTCCGGATCTGCTGTCTCCTAGGCTCGTACAGAGGGCACCCGCATGTGGCCCCTGCTGTTTCCAGGGACGTTCGTAGGAAGGGAGCCCGACCATGACCTATGACCCCACCGAACCCGACGCGATCGAGGATCTGGAGGCCGAGACGGCCCCGGAGATCGACGTCGAGGCCAACGAGGTGGACGCCGTCGAGCAGCACGCGGACATCGCGCCGGACCGTGACGACCCGCTGACCGCGGTGAATCCGGACCGGGCGAACGAGGCCGATCTGGTCGAACAGGCGCGCGTGGTCTCGCTCGACGAGGACGACTACCGCTGACCCCGACCGACTCCCACGGCCCCACGAGGAACCCAGTGCGGCTTTCGTCACCGTCCGGTACGTGAAATTCTGCGCTCGCACCGCGCACACCACGGTTACCGAAAAGTACGATGGCCGCGCGGTGACACCGCGATATGGACGACTTTGGGAGGCGGCGTGACAGCCATCGAGCAAACTGAGGCGGCACGCCCGCGTGGCACCCGTCTGCCGCGCCGAGCCCGACGGAACCAGCTGCTGGGCGCGGCCCAGGAGGTTTTCGTCGCGCAGGGCTACCACGCCGCGGCGATGGACGACATCGCCGAGCGGGCCGGCGTGAGCAAGCCGGTGCTCTACCAGCACTTTCCCGGCAAGCTCGACCTCTACCTCGCCCTGCTGGACCAGCACTGCGAGTCGCTGATCCAGGCCGTGCGGAGCGCGCTCGCCTCGACGACCGACAACAAGCAGCGCGTCCGGGCGACCATGGACGCCTACTTCGCCTACGTCGAGGACGACGGCGGCGCGTTCCGGCTGGTGTTCGAGTCGGACCTGACGAACGAGCCCGCGGTGCGCGAGCGCGTCGACAAGGTCACGAACGAGTGCGCCGAGGCGATCTGCGACGTCATCGCCGAGGACACGGGCCTGTCGCGCGCGGAGTCGATGCTGCTCGCCTCCGGCCTCGGCGGCCTCGCCCAGGTGGTGGCCCGTTCCTGGCTGCACAGCGACCGCAGCGTGCCGCGCGACCAGGCGGTGCAGCTGCTGACGTCGCTGGCCTGGCGGGGCATCGCCGGCTTCCCGCTGCACGGCAGCGAACACCACTGACGGCCGTACGCTCCGGCGGCTGTTCGCTGATGGCGTTCCGGCCCGGAGCGTGTACGTCCCCTCACCGGGCTAATGTGTGCAGAAGTAGGGCGCGGAAGATCGCGCAATCACTGACCGTCGGAGGGACATAGCCGTGGAGGTCAAGATCGGCGTGCAGCACGCGCCCCGCGAGATCGTTCTGGAGAGCGGTCAGAGCGTGGAGGAAGTCGAGCGTGTGGTGGCCGAGGCGCTGGCCGGGAAGACGGGGCTGCTGAGCCTTACGGACGAGAAGGGCCGCAAGGTCCTGGTCCCGACCGACCGCCTCGCGTACGTGGACATCGGCGAGCCGACCGTGCGCAAGGTGGGCTTCGGCGCGCTGTAGTCGGACATCGTGCACAAGGGCCCGTCGGCCGCGAGCCGCCGGGCCCTTTCGCGTGGAATATGCACACGGGCGGAGCACGACTCCTCCACAGTGGAGGATTGAACTTCGCAGGTCACGGGTAGGACGGGCTACGACCGTCAAGGGCAGACGTGCCGTGGGAGGGACCCGGAGATGATCCTGGAAGCGCTCGGATCCGCTGTGCTCGGTCTCGTCCTCGCCTCGGCGGCGGCCTATCGCCTGTCCCACCGCCTGCCGGCCCGCCCGCTGGTGCTGTGCACGGGTGTCGCGGGCGCCCTCTTCGGCGACTTCGTCACGCACACCGCTCTCGGCCCGGATGTCGCCTGGCTGAGCCTCCTGGGCGCCGCGATCATCTCGGTGGCGTCCCTGTCGCTCCTGCTCCGCCCGGGAAGACTCCGCCGATCAGCGACGGCGTGACAGCGCCGCCTCTCCAGCGAACGCGCAGGGTGCCCCGAAGGGGGCGCGGGGAGCCGCGCGACCGGGCGCGGCGGACTCCCAGCCGCGCGACTCACCCCCGGCAGAGCGCACCGGCTGTCAGGCCGCGAGGCCCAGCGCGGCCATCCGTTTGGTGTGCGCCTCGGTGATCCGCGAGAACATCTTCCCGACCTCCGCGAGATCGAACCCGTCGGCAACGCCACCCACGAGCATCGTCGACAGCGCGTCCCGGTCGGCGACCACCCGCTGGGACTGCGACAGGGCCTCGCCCATCAGGCGTCGCGCCCACAGCGCCAGCCGGCCGCCCACGCGCGGGTCGGCGTCGATGGCGGCGCGCACCTTCTCCACCGCGAACCCGGCGTGCCCGGTGTCGTCGAGGACGGCGAGGACCAGTTCGCGCGTGTCGGAGTCGAGGCGCGCCGCGACCTCGCGGTAGAAGTCGCTCGCGATCGAGTCGCCGACGTACGCCTTGACCAGACCCTCCAGCCAGTCCGAGGGCGCCGTCTGCTTGTGGAAGCCGTCCAGCGCGGCCACGAACGGGTCCATCGCCGCCGTCGGCTCCTGACCGATCTCGGTCAGCCGGTCACGCAGCCGCTCGAAGTGGTGGAACTCGGCCGAGGCCATCTTCGCCAGCTCCGCCTTGTCCGCGAGGGTCGGCGCGAGCTTCGCGTCCTCCGCGAGCCGCTCGAACGCCGCGAGCTCCCCGTACGCGAGTGCGCCGAGCAGATCCACGACGGCGGCGCGGTACTGCGGGTCGGCGGAGGCCCGCGTCCAGTCCGCGAAGGCGACGCCGGTGGGTGCGGCGGACTCGTTCTCAGGCTTGTCAGAGCTAGTCATGAGGCGCACAATAGCCCGCTCGCGCGGCGCCGGAAGGCCCTGTCCGATCACTGTGACCACCACGACGTGACCAAATCGGCCATCGCATGTGCGCGATTCCGGGGTATGGTGGTAAGGCGCCTGCCAGAGCGTCGACAGTGTTCGACGTCTCCGCACAGGCCGCACGTATGAGGATGCCCGGTCGGTGGCCCGATCGGCTCCGACCCGACAGCCCTCCGTGGCCGTACGAGTCCGTACGACGACCGGAGGGACACCCTCAGCGGTACGAGCGCTAGAGCGTCGGCAGAGGTCCCGTGTCATACGGCTTGCCTTGAGTGGCTCGCCCGTACGGCAGCCGACGTCCCCGGCACGGTCGCACTTGACCCCCGCGCTCGCCTCGCGCCGCGCACACAGAAGAGGCATGACCCTGACTACCACGTTTCGAGACCTCGGGATCCTCCCCGAGACCGCCGAGGCCCTGGAGGCCGTCGGCATCATCACTCCCTTCCCCATCCAGGAGATGACCCTCCCCGTCGCCCTTTCCGGCACGGACGTCATCGGCCAGGCCAAGACCGGCACGGGCAAGACGCTGGGCTTCGGTCTTCCGCTCCTCGAGCGCGTCACCGTCCCCGCCGACGTCGAGGGCGGACGCGCCGCCCCCGAGGCCCTCACCGACTCCCCGCAGGCCCTCGTCGTCGTCCCCACGCGCGAGCTGTGCACCCAGGTCACCAACGACCTGCTGACGGCGGGCAAGGTCCGTAACGTGCGCGTGCTGGCGATCTACGGCGGCCGGGCGTACGAGCCCCAGGTCGAGGCCCTGAAGAAGGGCGTCGACGTCGTCGTCGGCACCCCGGGCCGGCTGCTCGACCTCGCGGGCCAGAAGAAGCTGAACCTGAAGCACGTCAAGTGCCTGGTCCTCGACGAGGCCGACGAGATGCTCGACCTGGGCTTCCTGCCCGACGTCGAGAAGATCATCGACATGCTGCCGGCCAAGCGCCAGACCATGCTGTTCTCGGCGACCATGCCGGGCGCGGTCATCGGCCTAGCGCGCCGCTACATGTCCCGGCCCACACACATCCGTGCCACCGCGCCGGACGACGAGGGCGTGACGGTCGCGAACATCAAGCAGTTCGTCTACCGCGCGCACAACATGGACAAGCCGGAGATGGTCGCCCGCATCCTGCAGGCCGAGGGCCGCGGGCTGGCGATGATCTTCTGCCGTACCAAGCGCACGGCCGCCGACATCGCCGAGCAGCTGCAACGCCGGGGCTTCGCCGCGGGCGCGGTCCACGGCGACCTCGGGCAGGGCGCCCGCGAGCAGGCGCTGCGCGCCTTCCGCAACGGCAAGGTCGACGTCCTCGTCTGCACCGACGTCGCCGCTCGCGGCATCGACGTCGAGGGCGTGACCCACGTCATCAACTACCAGTCCCCCGAGGACGAGAAGACGTACCTGCACCGTGTCGGCCGTACGGGCCGCGCGGGCGCCAAGGGGACGGCGATCACGTTCGTCGACTGGGACGACATCCCGCGCTGGCAGCTGATCAACAAGGCGCTGGAGCTGGACTTCAACGACCCGGTGGAGACGTATTCGAGCTCCCCGCACCTGTTCTCCGACCTCGGCATCCCCGAGGGCACCAAGGGCATACTGCCGCGCTCGGAGCGGACGCGTGCCGGTCTGGACGCGGAGGAGCTGGAGGACCTCGGCGAGACCGGCGGGCGTGGCGCCCGCGGCCGCGGCCGGGGTGGCCGAGGCGAGCGGGACGACCGTCCCGGGACCGGCACCGGCGAGCGCGAGCGCGAGCGTACGGCCCGTACCCCGCGCCGACGCCGCCGCACCCGCAACGGCGCCCCGGTCGACGCGACCGCCACCGCCGCGGTACCGGCCGCCGAGACCGGCGCCGAAGAGGCCACCGAGGACGCCACCGCGCCCCGCGCCCTGCGCCGCCGTCGCCGTACGCGCGGCGGAGAGCCGGCCCAGCCGGTGACGGCCGCCCACGCCACCGAGGCCGCCGTGGAGACGGTGGACACGGCGGAGGGCCCGGCTCTGTCGGAGACTCCGGAGGCGCCCGAGAAGCCGCGTCGCCGCCGTACCCGCAAGTCGGCGGAGCCGGCCGTGACCGAGACGGCCCCCGCGGCCGAGACCCCCGCGCCCGTGACGGAGGCCGTACCTGTGGCTGTCGAGCCCCAGGCCGCCGAGACCGCCCCCGTGGAGGTCACGGAGGCCAAGCCGCGCCGCCGTACGCGCAAGACGGCCGAGCCGGCCGCCGAGACGGCGGTCGCCACGGCCGAGGGCACGGAGGACAAGCCGCGCCGCACCCGCAAGACGGCCGCCACCGCCGAGACCCCCGCGGACACCGCCGAAGGCACGGAAACCAAACCCCGCCGCACCCGCAAGACAGCAGCCACCGCCGAGACCCCCGCGGACACCGCCGAAGGCACGGAAACCAAACCCCGCCGCACCCGCAAGACAGCAGCCACCGCTGCCGAAGCGGACACGCCGCAGGCCGAGGCCAAACCCCGCCGCACCCGCAAGACGGCCGCCACCGCCGAGGCGAACGGGGACGGTGAGGTGGCCGCTCCCAAGGTGCGCCGGACCCGCAAGGCCGTCGCCGCGCAGATCCCGGCGCAGGCCGGCGAGGAGCCGAAGGCGGAGCCGAGCCGTCGTACGCGTAAGGCGACGGCGGTCGTCGAGGCCGCGGAAGGCTGATCCCGCACACCGTCACCGACGGACACACGCGAGGGCCCGGTCCACCCCAGGTGGGCCGGGCCCTCGCGTTTCCGTCTCCGTTCGCGCACCGCCCCTCCCCGCCCGATAACCTCTACCCATGAGCAGGCCCGCCACCTTCGTCCCGCCTCCCGGGGCCCGCGCGTACTTTCTGCGGACCGCGCGGGGGGAGTTCGCCGTCGTCGACGCCCCCGCGGCCGACGGGGTCGAGCCGCGTGGCGTGGCGCTGTTGCTGCCGGGGTTCACCGGGAGCAAGGAGGACTTCAATCCACTCCACGTGCCGCTCGCACGGCGCGGGTACCGGACGGTGACCGTCGACGGGCGCGGGCAGTACGAGTCGGACGGACCCGACACCGACGAGTCCGCCTACGCGCAGGAGGAGTTGGCGCGGGACGTGCTGGCGCAGGCAGAAGCTCTCGGGGAACCGGTGCATCTGCTCGGGCACTCGCTCGGCGGGCACATCGCTCGCGCGGCCGCACTGCTCGACCACGCGCCCTTCCGTTCACTCACGCTCATGGCCTCCGGCCCCGCGCAGATCTCGGAGTCCCAGCAACTGCGGGTGAAGCTGCTGCGGGACGCGCTGGCGGTGATGGGCATGGCGGAGGTGTGGGAGGCGATCCAGACGATGGAGGCGCTGGAGGACACCGTCACGCACGCGCTCGACAGCGGGCTGGACGACCTGCGGCGCCGCTGGCTGGGCACGAAACCGGCCCAACTCATAGCCACCGGACGCCAGTTGTGCACGGAACCGGACCGTGTGGCGGAACTGGTCGGGCTGCCGCTGCCGTTCCACGTCCTGTCCGGGGCACGGGACGACACCTGGCCGCTGCCCCTGCTGGACGACATGGCGGCACGGCTCGGCGCGCGGCGGACGGTGATCGAGGACGCCGAGCACTCCCCCAACACCGACCAGCCCCTCGCCACGGCCCGGGCACTCGCCGACTTCTGGGACGGAGCCCGGCTCGGCGAACGGCGCTAGGGCGTGTTTCGAAAGTGGCGTCGTCCGCCCGGAGGGCGGGGTCCGCGGCGTCTGGTGCGGTGCATCGCAAGGCGGAGGGTCGTCCTCGTACCGGGCATACGTGGACGATCCCGACAACGCGGCG